>JBNJFK010000048.1:0-12609 GCA_051746765.1 Bacteroidota bacterium | reverse complement strand
GCCACGCGAGGGAGAGGGAGAGGGCCAGTACCAGGATCGCCGCAACGCGAAGCAGTATGCCTGAACGATTGCGTGTACGACGAACCGGTTGAGGGCGTGTCGCCTGGCCCTCTCTCATTCTCGCCTCGGTATAGATCTCCTCAAACCAGAGATCCGGATCATCCGTTAGTGCGGGGGGCATCCGCTTCGGAGTTGTCGAAAGCGATTGCCAGTAGGTGTGCAACGCTTCCTTTACATCACGGTCGTGTTCGGCTCGTTCCAGCAGGTCGAGCAACTCTGTAAACTCGGCCTCGGAGCATCGATTCTCCAGGTAGGCTGTCAGTAATTGGGTTATTCGGTCTGTATCTTTCATCCGCTCAGATTGTTGCTTGTCTACTATAGCTACAATCCGGAATGAAAAGGGGACTATAGATTCGGCATCTTTTTTTTCAATCGGTTAATCCGAAATCAAATCAGACACAGCATCTCTTTTGTTAGAAAGGGGTTACGTATCTTTACGCGAGCAGAAGAAAAGGATAGAGAAAAGAAGTCACCAAATCGGAGTGCCGAATCAAATAGTCACGAACATCCTTGGATGCCTGAACGATGTGGTTCTTGACCGTATTCTTCGAAATGTTTAATCGGAGAGCGATCACCTCATGGGTATACCCCTCCATGCGGGAGAGTTTGAAGACGAGCCGCTTTCGGGGAGAGAGCGAGTCCACCGCTGCCTGTAACAACCGGTTGCTCTCTTCGGCAAAAAGCTCCTCTTCCTGGCGAATACGCTGCTGAGAATTCTGAATCTCCTCCCAGATTTTACCTCTCAACTCGTGGTCATATCCCGCCCGTTTCAAATGGTTCAGCGAGAAGTTTCGTGCAACGGTATGAAGGAATCCGCTTAGCGATCGCTCCGGATCGAGTGACTCACGATGTGTCCAGACGCGGATAAAGGTCTCTTGTACAATATCCTTTGCCACACTCTCGCTCTTGACCACGGCAAGGCAGTACCAGGTCAGTTTGACCTGGTATCGGTCAAAGAGCAACTTGAACGCCTGGCGAGATCCCCGCTTCAAGCCGATCACCAGATCCTGATCACTCTGCTTCGGGTGGGACATACGAAGATTGGTCACATTTCGAATGACCACAATATACAACAACCGACGTACCGCGCAACAGAGAGTCCCGGAACCCCTTATCAATCAAAGAGAAGCGTACCGAACCGGTCGATGTCGTGGAAATTGTTGCGGAACGGTTGCCAACTCCAGTGAACGGAGCCTTCATCGTAATCGATCCGGTAGAGGTTGGCCCGCCATGTGGTTCCGCTCGTCGGTCGTTCATTCTCCAGAGGACGCAACAGATCGAATGGAATGTAGACTTCCGCACTCCAGCCGGAGATGGATGCACCGGTCAGAGCGCTGTCTGCCACCTCGGCTGGATCATCCGTCGACTCCAATCCTCGAAACGACACTTTGTGCACGGTTTTTCGCGGGTGATCCTCGTCATAGGAGTGAAAAAACGGTAACCAGTGTGTCAACTCTCCGTCGACATTGTCCACGATAATGGGGAGCTCGCGATTCAACGGTGAGAGCTCATACTCGAAGTAGGTACGCCGGGTCGGGTCGGTCCACAGGAAGAGTTCGATCACGTCTTCCTGCCAGAGGCGCTGGAAATGCTCCTGCATGGTCGCAGTTACCACTTCATCCACATTGTCGAAGAGTAGATAGAGGCCGTTGTCGGAGTAGAGAAGTTTTGCACGCGTACGATAATCGGGAACCCGTGTCGGATTGGATCTTCGGGTCAACGAAACCCACTCGGTCTGACTCCAGGCTGGATTCGATCCATCCCCGGTCACTTCAAAATCGTCCACGTGCCGAACCATCCAGACCGGGGCAGATGGATCACCATCCGGCGATTTCAGCTCCTGAGCCACCAGTCGCGAGGGCATCATGGCTGCAAGAAGAAACCCCATGAAGAGAAGGCCCGCAACGGAGGGAAGCCACTGTTCCATTTCCCGGTTTTCTGAACGGAAATGCCGGTGCCACCCGCTTGAATTCTTCATGAGCCATCGCTTTTGTTGACAGGATCGATTTGAATATCTGCAAGATAGATCCAGTCTCCAAACGAGGAATCATCTCCGTTTCCGGCGTTGGCTGCAATGTGTAGATACACTGTACCCGTTTCTTTTTCGGGTGCTGTCCAGGAAAATTTCCAATGGGTCGATGCTTTCTCCAACGGATCGGTTCCATCTGCCGAGTGTTGCAGGTACACGACCTCGCCATCACCCACCGGCGTCGTTGTGATCCGTTCGGACTCCCACTCGAATTGTCCCGCTTGCCTACCCTCTTCCGTCCGGGCCGTCATCTGGAATCCACCCTTCTGAAGATCTTCCCTCTCGAGCGTAACGGTCCATTGGTAGGTTTTTCCCGGCTCCCAGACTTCGGGAATTCCCTTCAGATTCAGCGCCCCCTCCTCATGGTTCAGATCATAATCAAAATGGCAACTGTGGCAGGTCGGCTCATCGAATCCGCCTGTATAAGGCCCGTCCAACAGTTCAGGGTAGAGCACCCCGTGTCCGCGAGTATCCTCTTTGACGTCGGTCCAGAGCCAACCGCCAACAAACGGCAATGCAAGAGTCACCAACCAGATCCATCCCGTTCGTTTCTGCATCTGTCCCCGCTTGTTTCAGAAGTGACACCTCGATCAGCCGTTGCCGGACTCTCGTACAGTGCTGCCTGAAAGTTATCGCCTACCGGACAATTACCCGACCGATGTGACCGGTATCCGTACCGAACCAAAGCGAACGCGTCTCTTCGTCGAAGTCCATGTGGCGGATCGATCCATTGGCCGATGAAACAACCTCTGAAGCGACAAACTCTTCACTCTCCGGGTCAAATGCCACCAGTTTGGAGGGATCCGGCCCGCTGACACCCAACCAGATCCGATCTCGATGATCCTTGAGTACGGCGTACGGGCGGGAATCGGCGCCGTCCGGCATATCCCACTCCCGAAATGATTCGTCGGCCGGGTCATACCGCCCGATCTTCCCGGCTGCGTAATCTCCGTACCACACCTTGCCGTCCGAGGTCACATCCAAGCGTCGCGGCCGCGCCTCTTCGCGAGGCAACTCCACCTCCGTCAACTCCATTGTTTCCGGATCCACCGTGGCGATCTTGTGGGTTCCGAACAGAGCGATCCACGGGCGGTCACCGTCAGGCGCCATCCGGATTCCGTAGGGCCGCGCACGCTCGGTCGGAACCGCCAGAACACGCGTCTCGCCGGTTTGGACGTTGAAATGTCCCACTCCGTTGCCACCCTGTGCCGTAAACCAGAGGTTTCCGTCATTATCAAAGGCGAAGGTGTGTGGATCCCGGGCATTCGGGTCGCTCATCTCGTACTTGGTGATCTCGCCGGACTCGGGATCCATTTTCCCGATGTGGCGCGCCCGGTTTCCCGCATACCAGACCCATCCGTCATCCGCGACCACGACCGTATGCGGTCCGGTCCCGTCGTCCAACGGGTGCGAATCGAATGATTCGGTTTGAGGATCAAAAATCCCCACATAGTCAGCCTGCTGGCCGGCGAAGTAGACCGTCCCGTCCGGCCCTACATAAGGGTCCCTCGATCGGGTGTCATCAAACGGCACCTCCCACTCCTGTAGCGACTCTACCACCGGATCGGGCTGAACCGCATCCTCTCCGCTTTCCGATTCCTCATCATCTACCCCAACCGAAACCCAGAGGCTTCCTGCCAACAGCAAACTTCCCAACCATGCCAACGAACGTGATTTCAACATACCTGTTCTCCCGATATCTTCAGTTTTTTTAACTCCTTGAACCCATAACGAAAGTAATCGAGACAACCGTTCATTCGCAAGAATTACTGCACGAGAAGATGTAAAAGAATGTGTATCTCCCGGTTCAGCCCGTGCCATCCGGATGACCGAATGGTAAACTCCTGCCGGTGAGCTTCCATTCCGGTCTCAAGTTTCTATATTTAAAGCAGTATCTGATCCTTGAACGAGAATGGAACCACACATGACGTTACGACTGAACTCTACCCTCTCCACGATTGCCGCTTTTCTGCTGCTGTCGGCCTGCTCAACACCGGCCAATGATTCCGCAACCACCGAGCCCGACCGGCCCACCAATGTCATCTTCATGATCGGTGACGGAATGGGGGTTACGCAGGTAACGGCCGGACATGTGACCAACGGACACCAACTAAATATGACCGATCTGCCGGTTGTTGGTCTGGCGACCACGCACCCCCATCCGGAACAAGAGGGCAATGATGTCGTGGACAGTGCCGCCTCTGCAACCGCGATTTCGAGTGGGGTTACCACACTGAACGGGCGAATCGGCATGGACATTCATGAAAATCCGGTCCTCGGAATTCTTCACCACACTCTCGAACAGGGTTGGTCGACCGGTGTCATCGCCACCAGTTCCATCACCCACGCCACACCCGCCAGCTTTGTCGCTCACGAACCGAGCCGACAAAACATGGAGGAGATCGCAGCCGACTTTCTCGATGTGGATCTGGATCTCTTTATCGGAGGGGGACGTCAATACTTCGCCGAACGGGAAATCGATGACCGAAACCTGATTGAAGAGTTACGCGAGAAAGGATATGCCGTCCATGACGATATTGAAGGCATGCGCAGTGTCGAATCGGGAAAACTGGCCGGATTCATTGCAGACGGTGAGCCGGAGCGATTCTCCGAAGGTCGTGGGCCCATCCTTCCGCAAGCGACCGCTGTCGGTCTCGACCTGCTCTCGCAGAATTCGAACGGGTTTTTCCTCTCCATCGAAGGATCCCAAATTGACTGGGGTGGGCATGCCAACGAGATGGACTACATTCTTGAGGAGATGCACGACTTTGACGAGGCGGTCGGAGCCGTCATGGAATTTGCCCGACGAGACGGCAACACGTTGGTTGTCATCACTGCCGACCATGAAACGGGTGGAACCGCGCTCGATGAAGTGGATATCACCAATCACACGGTGACCGGCAACTTCACAACGGGCGGTCACACGGGAGCGATGGTTCCGGTCTTTGCCTACGGACCCGGTTCGGAGCATTTTTCCGGTGTCTATCACCAGTCCGAAATCTACTTCAAAGCGATGGGCGCTCTCGGCTTCTCCGTTGAGTAAGCAGTCACGATTCGATCCATTCATTTTCACGACGGGCTCCTCCGGTGATTCGGGTGGAGCCTCTTTTTCTTTAGAACCCAAACTCCGACTGTCATGAAACGACGCGACTTTCTGAAAACCTCCGCCATCGCGGGTGGGGTAGGAACACTGGCCCCGTGGGTAGTGAATCCGGCCGAAGCCCGAACCCTGACGACCCAGCCGGCCGATGATCTCGAGCTGAACATCTTCTCCAAACATCTCGAATTCCTGGACTATGACGAGATGGCGCGGGTCGCCAAGGCGATGGGATTCGACGGAGTGGACCTCACCGTTCGTGAAACCGGGCACGTAGAGCCGGAAAATGTGATCCGCGACCTGCCACGTGCAGTGGATGCCATCGAAAAGTACGGACTCAATCACGACATGATGACCACGTTTGTCGATGATGCCTCCAACTCCGTAGACCGACGCGTACTCCAGACTGCCAGTGAACAGGGCATTCGTTTCTACCGCATGAACTGGTTTCGTTACGACGAAAACCAGAGCATGCCGGAGTCGATTGCCCACTACCGGCAACGGATCCACGAACTGGACCGACTCAACCAGGGATATGACCTGGTCGGCTGTTATCAAAACCATGCCGGCACACTGGTCGGTGCCTCCCTCTGGGAGATCCACGAAATGCTCCAGGACGCCGACCCGGAGACGTTTGGCGTGCAGTATGATCTTCGCCACGCCGTGGTCGAAGGCGGGCTCTCCTGGGAAAACGGTCTCCGGCTGATCGCTCCCCGCATCCGGACCCTTGTACTGAAAGACGTCAAGTGGAGTCAACAACCCGACGGGGCATGGTATGCTGAAAACGTTCCATTTGGAGAAGGGATGGTGGACTGGGCACACTACTTCAAGCTACTCAAGGAGTACAATATTCAGGTTCCCGTTTCGGTTCACTTTGAATATCCATTGGGAGGAGCCAATCGGGGGAATGAGCGCGTCACCATCCATCGGGACCGCATCTACCAGGCGATGATCCGCGATGTGGAGGCGATCCGGAACCTCTGGGACTCCGTCTAACCAACCTCCTGAACGGGCACAACATCGGCACGAACCCTCCAGTTTCAAAAGCGCGCAGAGAGAGGTATGAGCAATGCTCTGGTCGTGCTCTCCCGTTACGAAAAATCTGCCCGGTCGTCTCTCCATCCTTGTCACTACCCGCTTGAAACATCGATAAAAAGGACAACTCCATTCATCTGTTTCGCATCCGGGTTCGAATACCCTCCTCCAGCTCCTCCAATGCATCCCGATCGAGATACCGTCCATTCAAGACAACCCCTTCGATCGAACCTCCAAACGGCAATATTTCGAGAGGATTCACGCTCAATACGAGGAGGTCGGGTCGGTACCCCGGGGCTACCTTCCCGGACAGGCTCTGCTCTCCGAAGTGAGTGGCTACATTTACCGTTCCGGTCCGAAGAGCATCAAACGGACTCAATCCGGCATCCACCATGATCTCCAGCTCGCGATGCACCGAATATCCGGGCGGATTGAATATCTGCGGTGCATCCGCGCCCAAAAGCAGCAAATCGGACCCCGCGTCATAGAGAGCACGTGTCAACTGTTTGCGAATGTCCAAATAGGCCGCCGCCTGATCCGGATCGTAGATCTCGTTGGCCCGTATGTCACGAACACTGTTCCCCCACGCTTCGACGGTCGAAGCGGGCATCAAGTCCACTCCGGGCCACTGTTCCATCTGGTCGACACTCAATGACGGATTGAGCACATTCTCGAGCAGAGTATTGGTGGGTACATTGCCCACACCGTCTTCCGCGGTACGTTGAGCGGCCTCCTCGATCCGCTCTGACTGAACATACGGGGTCAAATCGTATCCGAAATAAATTACCGGTGGATCCTCCCGGTCGGCCTGTTCCGGAGCCAGAAACTCCATGTAGCGATCCAGGTGATCAATCGTAGATTTCCCCGCATCCAGGCTTCGTTCCAGCCCAACATCATAGGAGATGTGTCCGGCAAAAGGCATTTGGTGCCGTTTCGCCTCTTCCACAGCTGCATTGAACGTATCCAGATTCAAGCCAGGTGAAAATTTAAGAAGGTCGTACCCGGCAGCCGCTTGTTCGGCCACTCGCTGACGCGCTGCTTCGGGTGTGGGTACAGAGTTCCCACTGAAAGGAGGCCCTGCAGCAAAAATTCTAGGACTGATAATCTCGCCCTCTCTGGCCTGTTCCCTCAATTCCAAATGGATCGGATCACCCGCCATCCCGCGAAGCGTCGTAACCCCCTGAAGTACATACATCGACAAGATATCTTCTCGATACGACTGGCTCTGATTGGAACCCGGTATGTGTCCATGCATCTCGGCCAGCCCCGGCATCACCACCAGATCTCCTTCGACCACGGTGGCGTTATCAGGTACCGAAAGTTCTGTGGCAGGCCCCACCCACGAAATTTGATCCTCCAGAATGACCACCGATTGCGCCTCCTTCAGATCTTCACTCTCCATCGACAGCACCGAAACGTTGTGCAAAACCAGTGCTCCCTCCGGAGCGGACATTTGTGCATTTTCACCGCAGGCCGAGAGCCATATGGCGACCATTATTGTTCCAATCAATCGTACCATCCATCCCCTGAATTGTATTCTTGTTGAACCGAATGAGAAGTGTAATGGAATTAACCACTTCGATATCAATCCTGCAAGATCCGGTTCGACCCGGGCTCTCTATGATCAACATCTGATCCGTGATTTATTCTACGGGAAATCGGTCGGAATTTTCCCTTCTCCGGCTGGCAGCAACGGATTGCCTCCACGTCAAATCCCGATTTTCATCTTTTATCGAAAGGTCCGTCCTTAAAGAAAGAAATCTCTGGATCCAACCCTCTCCAATCATGTGCGGCCGATACGTTATCCAACAATCCTTCTCTTCAATTCTCGAGTCGTTCCATGCCGATGCGACAAACGGCGGGGAGTTCCGGCCCGTCTACAATGCGACTCCATCCATGCATCTACCCGTCATCAAAGAGGAGAACGGAGGACGTACTGGCTCCCTGTACCGTTGGGGACTCCTCCCTTTTTGGGCCAAGGACGAGAAGCTCTCCTACAAATTGATAAACGCCCGCTCGGAGACGCTGAGTCAAAAGCCCAGCTTTCGTGAAGCCTACAAGAGGCGAAGATGCGTAGTACCGGCCACCGGATTCTATGAATGGAGACGAACCGACAATGGGAAAACTCCTTACTACATCTACCGGACGGACGGTCAGGATCTCGCCTTTGCCGGACTTTATGAACATTGGAAAAATCCGGAAGGGAAACCGATCGATACCTTTACAATCATCACTACCCCTGCGAACCGCACCATGAAACCGATCCACCATCGAATGCCGACCTTGCTCTTTGGAGATGAGATTGATCAGTGGATGGACGCGACAAACAGACAGCCCGGTGAACTTTTACGACCGGCGCCCGACGATGCCATTACCTTCCACACGGTCTCGCCAAAGGTCAACAATCCCCGAAATCAGGGAGAAGAGCTCATTGAGCCGGTCTGACAAACGATACCAATGTGCAGACCAAAGGATGGCGACGCTTGTCCCGTGAATTTCCTCCGTTCGAAGTTCCCGAAAGAATCTGTATAATGGGAAAATAACTCATTCATACTACTACCGGCAACGACAAGACCGGTTCCTGCCCGATCCAACAACTCAGACAAGGCCTTTGCCATGACACGATTTCAAATCACTTCTCTGTCCATTCTCGTGATGACGATCTTGATTGTTACCGCATGTTCACAAGAGGATTCATCCTCCCAAGAGACCTCACAAGAGAGAACCCCCCTCACGTGGGAGACCGTGCAGGATTCATCGCACCGGGTTCACAACGTTACCGGATTTGACGGACCCGAAGCTGTGCGATACGACCCCGACCAGGATGTCTATTTTGTATCCAACTTCACGGGCGAAGGCAATGACCGGGATGCCAACGGCTTCATCTCCAAGGTGACGACAGACGGAACGATTGACAACCTTCGTTACATGACCGGAACCGAAGAGTATCCGCTCCACGCACCTCGCGGAATGTACATCACCGGAACCACTCTTTGGGCTGCCGATATTGATGGCGTTCACGGCTTTGACACCTCTACGGGTGAGCAAACCGATTTTATAGATTTCACCGAGTTCGAGCCCGGGTTTTTGAACGACATTGTTGCTGGAGCCGACGGTCATCTATACATAACCGACACTGGTGAAGCGAGACTGTACAACATTGAAGAGGGTGTCGCCTCCGTTGTGGTCGAGTCGCTCCCGATCTCTCCGAATGGCATTACGCTCGATCCTGAAAGCCGGCAACTGATTCTCGCACCCTGGAATGAAGTGATGGAGTTTCATGCCTACAATACAGATGAAGACACGCTCACGGTGTTTGACCGTGCTCAAAGTGGCGGAAACTTTGACGGGATCGAATTCTACGAAGGGCGACTCCTCTCGGCCAGCCAAGTCGATTCCAGCCTGCATGTAACCCATGACGGGATGGACAACGTTGTGATTCACACTCCGGGACGTCCGGCCGATATCGGGCTCGACACTCGACGCAATCAGGTGGCTGTTCCCTACATCGCCCGCAACGAAGTGGATATCTGGCAACTGCCTTGATGGCAAGGGAGGATTGAATCATTCGACGAGGGATATGCAAATGATTCGATTCAATGGATTTTTTACTCTTCCCAGGAATCATCTTCGTACTGTGCTTGCAGCTCATCAATCCTGTTTTTGAGTTGCTGTTGTACGTTTAAATATTCTGGGTCATCATAAACGCTCTGCACCTGTTCGGGGTCGGACTCCAGATCGAACAGTTCCCACTCATCATTGTCGGGAAAATGGACAAGCGTATAGCGGTCGGTCCGTACTCCAAAATGGCGTGCGACCCGGTGAACCTTTGGCGGACCCTCATAATACTGGTAGTACAGAGCATCCCGCCAATCTTCAGGATTTTCGCCATTCAACAGGGATGTCATCGACCGGCCCTGCATATACGCAGGTACTTCTATGCCCGCCAAGTTCAAAACCGTCGGAGCCAGGTCCAGATTCTGCACCAGTTGTTTGTTTACCGAACCCGGTTCAATACCATCCGGCCAGTGTACAATCAACGGCATTCGCATGGACTCTTCATAGATCCAACGTTTGTCGAACCATCCGTTCTCTCCAAGGAAAAACCCTTGGTCACCCGCATAAATGACAATCGTATTATCGAGCAAATTTTCTCGCTCCAGATACGCCAACATTTTTCCCACTTCATCATCCACTTCCCGAATCACCCGTAAGTAGTCTTTGATATAGCGCTGATATTTCCACCGAAGAAGATCCTCTTCAGACATTTGATCGTAATTTTCATACAGGTACTCATTGTCTTCTTCATAGGCGTTCTTAATCCGATCCAACTGTTTATCCGTCAACCGATTACGATCAATGATGTTGTCCCACCCTTCCGTTGGTTCCCCCGTTTCCGGATGGACGGGAACTTTTAAATCCCAGCCCCACTGCAAGGTTGTTCCAATTTCCATATCCTGCTCCTCGGCAGCTGTTGTCAATCCTGAATAGTCATAAAAAAGAGTGGACGGTTCAGGAATATCCCGATCCTGATAATCATTCAGTGCCGATCCGGGCAGCCAGTTTCTGTGAGGTGCCTTGTGATTGTAAATCATCATAAAGGGTTTTTCCTTCTCTCTCTTTAGCCGCAACCATTCCAGAGCACTTTCCGTGATGATTTCAGTCGTATGTCCTTCCCGTTCCACATCACCGTCTGACGTTCTCATGGTCGGGTTATAGTAGGGCCCCTGTCCATATAACACTTCGTAGTAATCAAAGCCTTGTGGCTCCGTTCCAAGGTGCCATTTACCGAACATGGAGGTTTGGTAACCAGCTTCTTGCAATAGTGACGGAAACGTTTCCAGATCAACGGAGATCGATTCATCATTGGTCAATACTCCGTTTTTATGGCTGTGCATTCCCGTAAGCATCACAGCACGGGATGGCTTGCAAATGGAGTTAGACACAAACGCATTGTCAAACCGCATGCCGCCTTCGGCCAGACGATCAATATTTGGAGTGGGAGTATGATCCAGTTTCAGTCCGTATTTTAATACTTCTTGATAGGCCCCGATCGACTGAGCCGTGTGATCATCGGAGTACATGACGATAATGTTGGGTTTCTGTTGGGTTTGCGAGAGTAAATCCTCGCAAACCCAACAGAGGCAGAAAACGAGTGTTAACGATATAGTAATTATTTTCATTCTCATGGCATTCAAATGATGATTGAAATCAATTTTATAAAACCTGCTCCTATTTATTGAAAACAAGATTTATGTTTAGTCTTTTTAGACTTTAATTAATGTGTTTTCTGTATAAATATTGAACTTCCATTCAGTTTTATAAGACTTCTTTGGATTAATAAACAGATAAGATTTCACTCAGGCAAAAACAGTCTTAATTCATCCAAGCCGAAATACGAATGCAACAGTGTCGGGAGTAACCCCTACTATAGACATTTTGGAGGCAACGACAATGAACGGGATTGAACCGAGAACAGTCATTCGTGCTTTCAGCGTTTCTGGGTAGATGATGCAAAAAGTTCAACATACGTTCATCAGTATAGAGCGTTGGTCCGGTGACGAATTATTACACTGGTGGCTCTGTCAACGATCCATCCTCGTTGATAATTTGCTATACTATGGCCTATGAGATTACAGGGTTCAGATCTGTACGATTCCCTGTTTTTTTGAAAATGGGAGCGTCCAGCAATTGGGAACAGAGACGTTGCTCACGGAAATCATTATCAAAAAGATGATCAATGCCGGTATTAAGTAAGAAGAACAGACTTCGCAAAGAGCTGAATCTTTTTGATGTGTACGCCATTAGCACGGGGGCAATGTTCAGCTCCGGATTTTTCCTTCTTCCGGGGCTTGCAAGTGCCGAAGCAGGGCCTGCTGTCATACTCGCCTATTTCTTAGGGGGGATTATGGTGCTGCCCGCCATGCTGAGTGCGTCTGAACTGGCAACAGCCATGCCGAGAGCTGGCGGTCCCTACTATTTTCTGGACCGAAGTCTGGGACCCATGATCGGTACCGTGGGTGGACTCGGTACCTGGTTTGCCCTGATCTTCAAAAGTGCCTTTGCCCTGATTGGGATGGGTGCCTACCTGTCCATCTATATGGACGTGCCGATCAAACCGATTGCAGTCACATTTGCACTGCTTTTTATGATCCTGAACATGGTAGGGGTGAAAAAGACCGGGCAAGTCCAGGGGCTCCTTGTTCTTGCTTTGGTTGGAATCCTAATTTTCTTTGTCACCCTGGGTCTGTTTGAAATCTTTTCCCTGGACACCCGTGAAGTGACCCGTCAACAGCTGACACCCTTTATGCCGTTTGGTTTCGAGGGACTGATCTCTACGGTCGGTCTGATATTTGTCTCCTACGCGACCTGAGTCAGCCCTGCGTAG
>JBNJFK010000047.1:0-12833 GCA_051746765.1 Bacteroidota bacterium | reverse complement strand
CAGGCGGAAACGGATCGATCGGGCTCTCCGGCGCCGACCGCCCGGGCCCCGTCCGTTCCCATTTTGACAACCGTTCGGCAGGGTGCACGGGAGACGTGATCAATCGCTTTATCCAGATCCGAAATCCCCGTCAGCGCCTGCAGCTCCCGATCATTCGGAAGGAACCAGTCGAGAAGCGGGAAAAGGGAATCGAGGTCGAGATCCCACTTCTCCTCCGGATCCCACTGTGGATCCAGAGAGGTGGTCAGGCCGGCCGATTTTGCTTTTGAAAAAATCTCCGGCAAATTTCGTTTCAACCCAGGTTGTAGAAAGATAGAGGAGATATGGAGGTGTCGAAACTGTCGGAGATGGTCCATCGGAAGATCCTGAATTGAGAACTCCTCCATCGGGCCGGGGTGTGTCACCATCATCCGCTCCTGATTTACGTTGAACGCGATGGTTGCTCCTGTTTTGAACTCCTCCCTCGACTGGATCCAGTCCGTATGGACCCCTTTTTTTTGAAGCGAGTCCAGAACCAGGTCTCCAAACGAGTCAATGCCGACCAGGCCGGCAAAGGCCGTTCGACTCCCCAATGAAGCGATGTTGGAGGCAAAGATGGCCGACGAGCTCCCGAGCGTGAGGGTCATGTCGCGGGCCAGAATCTCCTTGCCCACTTCCGGTGATCCCTCGATTCGGTCCATGATCAGATCTACGTTGAGCTCACCGGCAACCAACAGATCGAATCTCTCTTCTGTTTCTCTCATGCTTGGCTAGCTACTTGCAGGGTTCAGGATTACTGTGGGCAGGAGGCGATCCACATCCTCTTTCCGAATGATTCCGATCTCTTTGGTCAGGCAGTTGGCCGAACCGGCCGCGACCGCAAGTCGTACCCACTCACGGGTTGGTAATTGAGCGTCCGCACCGACAATCATACCACCGGTGAGGCAATCTCCACAGCCGACGGTGCTGATTACGTGTTCGACCCGACACTCGCCATGAAGGGTCTCCTCCTCTCGTGCAACCCAGAGTCCACGGGGTCCATCGGTAACGGCCGCGACCTTCACAAAGGGTACGAGCTTCCGGGCAGCTTCGCCAGCCGATAGCGGCTCTCCCAAAAACTCCTCCGCTTCGGAGCGGTTCAAATGTACGCCATAGGGTTGAACCTGAAGTGCATCCTTGAGCCATCGACCCGAGGCATCGATCCAGAGCGGGGTCGACGTGTCCCGGCATCGGTCGGCCAACCATTCGTACGGCTGTTCCGGAGTCCCCTCCGGCCAAGACCCGCTTACACAGACCTGATCGGCCCGCTGCAACAGGGAATCCATCAGTCCCGTGAGCTCCTGCATGCTGTTCGGGCCCAGAGTGGCGCCCGACTCCCGGATTTCTGTCTCCCGACCCTCTTCCTCTATGTAGGTAGTGCAGCGCCGGGTCCAACCCGACAATTCGGGTCCATGAGTGGAGACCCCCCGTCGTTCACACTCTTGGCGGATCCACTCTCCGGTAGGACCGGCCCAAAAACCGACCAGCTCAACGTCGGCCCCGAGCTCTCGAGCTGCGAGGGCAACGTGAACCCCTTTTCCCCCGGGGTACGGCGAGACGTCACGAGCGGTATGAATTTCCCCCGGTTGTAGTCGTGGCAACTGAACGAGGGTATCGACCGATGGATTGGGACAGAAAACCAGAATCATGCGGAATCCTCCCTGTCCACGGGATCGGGGTAGATCGTCACGCCCTGAACCACGCGTGAAATGGTCCCTTTTTTGGAGGGTTGGTCCGGTTCATATCCCCGGTGCAGGGAGGTATAAAAGGCGAGGATTTGTGCAGGCAACAGAGTCAACGGAAGCAACGCATCTACCGGTTTTACACCGCCGGGTGCCAGTACCAGCGGGTTCGGGTCCGGAAGGTTATCTGCTTGCGAGCTGTCCGGCAGCAGTGAGAGGGTTGTCATGGCACGTCCTTCCTCTTCGATCTGTTTTGCCAGATCCGCTTCGTAGCGGAACACTGTCGGGTCGTCCGAAAAGAGATAGATGACTACGGTCTTTTCGTTTACCAGCGCTTTTGGGCCGTGACGGAATCCGAGGAATGAGTCATATTTGCAGATGACCTCTCCGTCTGTCAACTCCTGCAGTTTGAGGTGGGCTTCCCGAGCGATACCGAACAACGGTCCCGACCCCAGGAAGACGGCTCGTTCGAACGGCTCACGCGACAGTTCTTGCAAGCGCTCCGATTCGTTTGCAATGAGGGCCTCGGCTTGCCGGGAGAGGCGGTGAACCGATTCGGGGTTCCATCGTCTGCTCTCCGGGTCCGAAACCATGAGTAGAGTCAACAGCATTCCGGTGAAGCTGCCGGTCATGGCCAGACTTTTATCGTGGGCATCGGGTGGTAGCAGGAGAACAGATCCCCGATCGGACGTCGCTTGACCCCGGGCCAATGCGCCATCCGGGTTGCAGGTGATCACCAGGTGCCACACTTCGCGACACCAGCTGTCTACACGTTCAACGGCAGCCAGACTTTCAGGGCTGTTGCCCGACCGGGCAAAGGAGATCAGCAATAGTGGAGTGTCTGAATCCAGATAGTCCCGGAAATGGGTGACCAGCGTTGTGGTCGAAATCGATCGGACGGAACGACTCAAAAATCGCTTTAAAATCGGTTCGGCAGATTTGCCGATAAAATCGGAGCTTCCGGCCCCTGTCAAAACGATCGAGAGATCCGAACGGGAGAAGAGGGGATTCAGAAAGGATCTCCATTCCGGGGAAGCGAGTAATTTCTCGGCAATTTCGTCCCAGAGTGTGGGTTGGCCGGCGATTTCACGGGCCGTGTGAATGGCTCCACTCTTTTCGAGTGTCTTTTGGGGAATTCCAAGGTAGGTGGACATGTCAATCTTCGGGTTCGGATGATCATACAGCGAGAATTCGAATGATAGGCGAATTCAATTTAAAAAGAAAAGGAAGAGTAAGTGTAATGGGTAGATATCTTTCTGAAAGCAATGATTCGAAATCAATATATCATGGTTTCTGTTTCCTGTGGAAGAGGGGCACTGCCTGTGTTGGTCGTGGCTCTACCTTCAAAGAGATGCATTCTCTATCTTTCCCTAATGAACCGCTTCGGAACGTGAAACCGTAGTCGAAAAGATAGAGGTTCAACCAAAATCCATGATTGTATGAATTCAATTACGAAAACCTGTTCCCCAAGAGAGAGTCACAGCGATTGTGTCGGTACTGACGACTCTCGATTGCGAGTCGGAATGGATCATTTTTTGTGTGGAAAGTGGGAGCGCTTTTATCTCGCTTTCGCTCTCATGATGGTACTGTCGGGACTGGGCGTCGATGCACAGGCACAGTCGTATGACATGTTGATCAAAGGAGGACATGTCATCGATGCGAAGAACGGAATTGACGAGGTGATGGATGTCGCAATTACCGATGAGCGTGTTGCACGTGTGGCAAAAGAGATTCCGGCATCCGATGCCGAACAAGTGGTCGCTGCCAGCGGTCTCTATGTAACCCCCGGATTGATCGATGTACATGCCCATGTATTTGTGGGTCCGGAGCCGGGACGGTTTGCCGACGGTTTTTCAAGCGTCTCTCCGGATGATTTTACGCTGAGGAACGGAATTACGACTGTTGTCGATCCGGGGGACTCCGGATGGCGGAATTTCGAGCAGTTTTACGAACAGGTGATCGAACCCTCCCATACCCGTGTACTTGCATTCATCAATCTCGTTGGGCACGGTCTGTATGGTACCGAGTACAACAACGACCGGACCGACATGGATTCAGAGAAGACGTTGCAGGTAATGCGCGCCTGGCCGGATCATATTGTCGGTATTCGGTTTGGCCATTATGCAGAAGAGAACTACCTCGAGCCACTCGAACAGGCAATGCAGGTGGCAAGAGAGGCGGGAACACCGTTCCAGCTGGAGTGCAATCTTCCTCACCTGGACGTGGAGGAGGTGTTGTCCCGAATGGAACCGGGGGATATCTACACCCACTCCTACGAACCGGGTCGCCGATCCCTTCTCGACGAAAATGGACAGATTCAGGATTTTGTTTGGGAAGCCCGGGAGCGCGGGATTCTCTTCGATGTGGGGCACGGTGGTGCCAGTTTCCGGTTTGTTCAAGCGATTCCGTCGATGGAGCAGGAGTTTTGGCCCGATACGTTCGGTACGGATCTCCACCGGTTCAGCATGAATGACGGTATGAAGGATATGGTCAACGTCATGTCCAAATTCATCAACATGGGCATGCCTGTCCAGGACGCCATTGAGCGTGCCAGCTGGCGTTCGGCTCAATCGATTCAGCGTGAAGATCTGGGGCATTTGAGTGAAGGGGCTGTCGCAGATGTGGCCGTCTTCCGCGTGGAGGAGGGACAATTCGGATTTGTCGATTCCCGCGAATTCAAAATGGAGGGAGATCGAAAGTTGACAGCTGAGTTGACCCTCCGTGCCGGGCGTGTGGTTTGGGATCTGAACGGTCTCGCTGCCAAACCCTGGGAACAGGACCAAGTGAACCGATAACCATTTAGTTACCACCAACGGCAGATCTGTATTTTGATCTTTTTACAAACCCCAACCACAACGCTGCCTGCAGCGAAGTAGACGAATCCAACAGACGAATGAATCTACAGCTACAATCATCAAGACGTCACAACCACCGGTCGGAATCAAGAAGCTCCTTTCTTCGAACCGTGGGTACATTACTGCTGCTGATGCTATTTACCCTCGGGATGAGCGACCAATTGCGGGCTCAACAGTATGATATTCTGCTCAAGGGCGGGCATGTCATCGATTCGAAGAACGATATTGATCAGGTGATGGATGTCGCTGTATCCGGTGACCGCATCGCCCGTGTGGCGCAGGATATTTCGGCCTCGCAAGCCGACCAGGTGATCGATGTGAGCGGGCTTTACGTTGTCCCGGGACTGGTCGACATCCATGCCCACGTCTTCTTTGGCACCGATCAGGATCGTTATTTGAGCAATAGCTACTATGCAGTCAAACCCGACTCCTACAGTTTCAAGTATGGAGTGACCACCATGGTGGATGTCGGAGGTGCCGGATGGAAGAACTACGAAACGTTCAAAGCCCAGACCATCGACAACTCCGCCACACGTGTGCTTTCGTTCCTTAACATTATTGGCGAAGGGATGAAAGGCGGACATTTCGAACAGAATCTCAATGACATGGATCCGGTTATGACCGGCATGATCGCCCGACAAAATGACTGGGTGGTCGGAATCAAAATTGCCCACTTTCGGGGTCACACCTGGGAGCCGATTGACCGATTGGTCGAAGCGGGAGAACGGGGTGGAGTTCCCGTCATGGTCGATTTTGGAAGTGCCAATCCGCCCCTCTCTCTCGAGAAACTGGTTCTCGAGAAACTACGACCCGGCGATATCTATACGCACATGTATGGTGGAGGTGGATCGGGACGTGAATCCGTTCTGGATGAAAACGGAACTCTCCGGCCCGGGATCCTGCAGTCACAGGAGCGAGGAGTCATATACGATGTCGGACACGGCGGTGCCAGCTTCCGCTGGCCCATTGTGATGCCGGCTTACGAGCAAGGCTTGGTTCCCGATGTGATCAGCACGGATCTGCACCAGGGGAGTTCAAATGCGGGTATGCGCAACATGCTCAACGTGATGTCCAAATTCATCAATATGGGCATGGCATTGGAGGATGTGATTCACGCATCTACCTGGAAGCCTTCTCAGGTCATTCAACGTGAAGAACTCGGTCATCTGAGTGAAGGAGCCGAAGCCGATATTGCGATTCTTGGAATGAGGGAAGGAGAGTTCGGGTTTGTTGACGTCCGACCTCCCGGAAACAAATTGACCGGCAAGTACAAGCTGGAGGCAGAAATGACCCTCCGTGCCGGCCGAATCATGTGGGACCTAAATGGCCTCTCCGCCTCTGAAGAGTGGCGCAATCAATAAGAACCTGAATGGAGGAAACAGGCGGCCCGGCAGATTGCCGGGCTGTTCTGTTTGATGCACTGGAACCGGAATCAGATGAATAAACAGATCATGAGACAACTCAGACCAACCGGCGTGGACAGCACGCTGTACCCAACAAAGAAACGAACAGTCGGGCAGCGTGTCCGCAAATGGACCGGCTTGATGATGGCACTGGTTCTTTTCCCCCTTGCCATACAGGCACAGCAGATCGACCTGCTGATCAAAGGTGGACATGTCGTCGATCCAAAAAACGGAGTCAATCAAACGATGGACGTCGCCGTTATTGATGGCAAGATTGCCGAGGTATCGCGTTCCATCGACACCGACCGTGCCCGGCGTGTAGCCAATGCCGAGGGACTCTATGTGGTTCCCGGTTTGATCGATATGCATACGCATATCTTTTTCGGGACCGAAGAGGTGGGCTACTCCGGATTCGAAATCAACAACAGCTACGGAAGTATTCGTCCCGATGCCTTCTCGTTTCGGACCGGGATCACCACCATGGTCGATGCGGGCTCTTCGGGCTGGAAGGATCTGCCTACCTTTCGCAAGCAGACCGTCGAAGAGTCACAGACGCGGATCCTCGCATTCGTCTCCATTGCTGAAGACGGCATGCTGGGCAGTGTTCACTCCAACTACATTGACGGGATGCAACCCGATGCCACTGCATTCATGATCAACGAGAATGACGATTTTGTCGTCGGAATCAAAGCGCACCACTATCGGGGAGATGATTTTACTCCGATTGAGCGTGCCGTTGAGGCGGGAAATCTGGCCGGTGTCCCGGTGATGGTCGACTTCGGAGGACATCAACCCCCCCTCTCGCTCGAGACACTTCTCATGGAGAAATTGCGACCCGGCGATATTTTGACGCACACGCACTTCGGAAGCTCCAGCCGTCAGGGTGCCATTGACGAAAGTGGAAATTTGCGCCCCTTCATTCTTCCTGCCCAGGAGCGCGGGATTATCTTTGATGTTGGTCACGGCGCCGGTGGATTCCAATGGGATCAGGCAATTCCGGGAAGCCAGAAAGGATTTTGGCCCAATACCATTTCGACAGACCTCTATCGCAACAGTATGAATGCCGGAATGAAGAACCTGAACAATGTGATGTCCAAGTTCATGGCGATTGGCATGAGTTTGGAAGATGTGGTCGAACGGGTCACCTGGAAACCGGCTCAGGTGCTACAGCGAGAAGAGTTGGGCCATTTGAGTGTTGGAGCCGAGGCAGATATTGCCGTTCTCCGCAAAAAGGAAGGATCTTTCGGATATCTGGATGCCCGTGGACAACGAGTCGAGGGTGAAGAGAAGCTCGAAACCGAACTGACCGTTCGTGCCGGTCGTGTGGTTTACGATCTGAATGGTATCAGTGCACCGGACTGGGAAGAGCCGACATGGGACGAATAACGCTTTTTCTGCTCGGAATCGGATTCGGACTGGCGTCCTGCCAGTCCAATCCGGAACCGGTCTATGATCTGTTGATTGATAACGGTCACGTGGTCGATGCCCGAAACGGGGTGGATCAGGTAATGGACGTCGCCATTCTGGATGGACGAGTTGCCCGTGTTGCTTCGCAGATAGATGCCGATCAGGCAGAACAGAGAATCGATGCCGAAGGGCTCTACGTTGCACCCGGCTTGATCGACCCGCACGGGCACTACTTTACCGGTCCCCGGATTGGTGCAGACGACGGGGGATTTTCCGGAGCGTTTGCCAGCGGGTTTTCCAGTGTCTCACCGGACAACTTTACCCTGCGGAACGGGATTACAACAGTCGTTGATGCCGGTACGTCGGGATGGCGAAATGTGGAGCAGTTCAAGGAGAATGTGGTGGATCCTTCGACGACCCGGGTTCTCGCTTTTCTGAACATCGTCGGGTACGGGATGCTGGACCACAATCACAACCAGCGTGTCGAAGACATGGATGTCGAACGCACGGTCGCAGCTCTCGAAGAGCATGACGACTGGTTGGTGGGCACCAAGATTGGTCACTTTTACTCTCCCGACTGGACCCCGTTCGAGCGGGCCCAACAGGCGGCACGCGAGAGTGGAACACGGCTCTTTGTCGAGTGTCACCTACCGGAATTGCCTATGAGCGAAATTCTGGAGCGACTCGAAGACGGGGACATCCTGACCCATATTTACGGAGAGGTCCACGATCGTGAACACATCCTCACGGAAGAGGGGATGGTTCGGCCCGACATGATTGCTGCGCGAGAGCGGGGCGTCTATTTCGATACCGGACATGGAGGTGTGAGTTTTCACTACGATCTCGCAGCACCGGCGTTGGAACAGGGGTTCCTCCCCGATGCGTTCGGGACCGACCTGCACCGATTCAGCATGAATGCCGGAATGAAAAACATGCTCAACGTGATGTCCAAGTTCATGAACCTCGGAATGGACCCTTCCGACCTTCTCGCTCGCGCTACGTGGGGAACGGCCCGAATGTTGGGACGAGAAGATCTGGGGCATCTGAGTGAACAAGCCGTTGCGGATATCGCCATTCTTCGACTTGAAGAGGGGTCGTTCGGATTTGTCGATTCCGGGGGCGAGCGACTGCAGGGAGATCGCAAGTGGGAAGCTGAAGTGACCCTGCGCGAAGGACGTGTGGTATGGGACCGGAACGGACTGGCTGCCCGGTCGTGGCAAGAGGATGAGCGACAGCGTTAATCGAAACAGTTGAAGTAGACAGAATGTCCATGAAACGAAAAGAGATGCTCTCCTGGCTTGCATCGGCTCCCGTGCTGGGCGCCGGCTGGTTGAGAGGAAAAAACGGGAAAATTGAAGAGTCAACCGGCCGGTATGAAGGAATGTCGGCAGAAGAGGCCGAGCTGCAACGCCGGGCCGATGACCTTCCGTATCGCGATTTCTACAATGAATTGGGAGTCCGAACCCTGATCAACGCAACGGGGACACATACCTATCTGGGAGGGTCGTTGATGCTTCCGGAAGTGGTACAGGCGATCCAATTCGGGGTGCATCAATATGTGAACATGAATGAGTTTGCCGATCGGGTCGGGGAACGACTCGCCGAGCTCTGCCGGGCCGAAGCCGCCATGGTGACCGCAGGTGCTGCCTCGGCCCTGACGCTCGGAACCGCTGCTGTTCTCACCGGAAAGGACCCACAGAAGATCCACGATATTCCCAACCTGCCGGGACCCCGGGCCGAAGTGATCGTACAGCGTCGCCACCGCTACTCCTATGATCACGGTGTACGCAATACGGGAATCCGCTTTGTAGAGGTCGAGACGGTCGAAGAGCTCGAGGCAGCCGTCAACGAACGGACCGCGATGATGCTCTTTATGAATGCGGCCAATTACTGGGGTGAAATTCGGGACGAGACCTTCCTGCAACTCGGAAAAAAACACGGAATTCCCGTGTTCATCGACTGCGCAGCCGATGTCCCGCCCAAAGAGAATCTCTGGAAATACAACGAGATGGGTTTCGATCTGGTGACCATCTCGGGCGGGAAAGGGCTTCGGGGGCCGCAAAGCACCGGACTGCTAACTGGACGCAAGGATCTGATTGAGGCCGCCCGGTTGAACCACTCCCCAAACTCCAACTCGATCGGACGCGGGATGAAGGTCAACAAAGAGGAGATGCTGGGTCTTCTAGTTGCCGTTGAGCAGTTTTTGAACATGGACGAAGAGGCATGGCGACGTGAACAAGATGAAATCGCGGATTCCATTCGACAGTCACTTTCCCGATATCCGCAACTGGAGACCGAAATCATTGTTCAGGAGATCGGGAACCACTTTCCGCAGGTCCGGATCGATTGGGACGAGGACGCTCTCGATTTCACCCATCAAGATCTGATCCGGGGACTTCGGGAGGGGCACCCTTCAATCGAAACGGCTACCAAGGGGTGGCTGGGGGAAGGAGTCTTTGTCTGCATGGCGATGGCACGACCGGGGCAGGAGCGGGTCGTCTCGCGGCGGTTGAATGAAATTTTCGACGAGGTCGTCTCGTGACTCAGGCCCTTTCGGTCTGACGAATCAGAGTTTTCGTGACGGTGGGTGTCGGCGGTTCCGAACCTGCTTGCACGGACGAACAAACCACACCTTACACACGATATGAAACAGACGTTACGAATGGTCGGCCTGCTGCCGGCGCTCCTCGCACTTATCTTTAGCGGTTGTCAATCCGAAACGTATGATCGGGAGCACTACTTCCCGATGCCCGACCCAATGCCGGAGACCTTGACATCGGAGGTTCAGGATTTTGTGGCAGATACATTGTTGACCGGGCTGAACCGCCCCTGGGGAATGGAGTTTCTGCCGGATGGACGAGTTCTGATTGGCGAACGAAACGGAACCATCCGGGTAACCAACGGCGAACGCGAGCAGACGGTGGCGATGGAGCCTCAACTGCCGGAAGGGTTGCGTGATCTTCGTCTCCATCCCGGGTTTGACGAGAATGGCTGGCTTTACTTTTCGGTCTATGTCGATCCGGACGAAGAGGGTCACGCCTACAGCAAACTCATGCGGGCGAGGGTTGAGGGGAACCAACTACTCGATATCGAAGAGCTTTATGCGGCCGGACCGGTACGTGGCGGGGGTGGCTGGACCGGAAGCCGGATCGCCTTTGACCGGGAGGGGTACCTCTATTTTTCGGTCGGTATCCGGGGTGAACGGATGAACTCACAGGACCTTCTGCACCACTCCGGAAAGACGATGCGACTTCATGATGATGGATCCATCCCGGAGGACAATCCGTTTGTTGGGCGCGATGATGCACTACCGGAGATCTACAGCTACGGACATCGGGAGCATCAGGCACTTGTACCTCATCCGGAGCGGGACGAGATCTGGTCCAATGAGCATGGCGAGTTTGGGGGAGACGAGCTGAACCGACTCGAGAAGGGGGGCAACTACGGCTGGCCGCTGGCAACCTACAGTCTGGAGTATGACAGTACGTACATCACACCGGATACCCTGCTCGACGGAACCGAACCTCCGATACACCACTGGACTCCGGCCATTTCGCCTTCCGGTATGGATTTCAATCGGAGCCGGCGGTACGAAGGGTGGAACGGAGATCTATTTGTGGGATCCCTCCGTCAGCGGTTGCTCAATCGTACGTCCGGGTATGATGACGGGGATCCGAGAGATGAACATCTGTTGCCCCACATCGGGAGGGTCCGACAAGTTCGCTCTGCTCCTGACGGATTCATCTACTTCGTGACCGAGGATACCGGTCTGTTGGTCCGGTTGCTCCCGTCGTAAACCCAACCGTGATTCATGAACATGCCCGGTTTGGAATGAAACCTGCAGACATGAAAAAACCCGACCTGTTTCACCGGCTGAGTGGCAACAGGATCGGGTCTGTTCAACAATTGCAGTTCCGGTGAGACGTACCGGAGCGCGGAGCGCGATCCGGGAATGGTCACCGAACCGGAGGATCAGGATCGTGCATTCGCAATCACGTCTGCGATGGAGACAGCTGCACCTCCCTGACGGGTACTTTCGTCGGCCGCTTCCATAAACACATAGAGCTCGATCGTCTCTTCGTCCGATACCGGTTTCTCTCCGGTACGGAAAAAGTCGAGGATGTGATCCATGAGTGGCCCGTAGCCTCCGAACTCACCCAGATCCAGAATTCCCTCCGTGCCGTAGGCACGACCACCATAGCCGGCATCGCCTTTTCGGATTCCCCGGAAGACTCCGATTCGATCACCGGTCCACTGACCTGTTACCAGATCGGTTCCATCCGTTTTGATTCGTTGAACGGTTTGGCAACCGGTCCCCATCAACGTGTAGAGGATTTCGACACCGTGAATACTATACCAGAAGAGGTCCGGATGCGTCGGTTCCAGACTGGCCGGGCTGTAAGTTTCGGCCCCCAGAACATCTCCGACGGCCCCCTCGTGTCGAACCTGTTGGGCAGCTGTCATGTAACGAAGAGAGGAGCTGGACCAGACCGGTACTCCCTGCTGTTCGGCTCGTTCATAGATTCGGATCGTATCCCGCAGCGAAGCGGAGACCGGCTTGTCGATGAACATCCGCTTCCCGGCTTCGATAACCTGGGTCGCCTGCTCCAGCCGGGGGTGTCCGTCGTTGGTCTCCAGTAAAATGACTTCGCTTTGTTGCAGAAGTTCATCGATGGAGTCGACGACATCGACGCCCATCTCCTGGATCTCCTCGATATAACCCGGAATCCGACTGCTGGATTCTTCCAAATCACGGCTTCCGTATGGATGGGCGGCGACCACCTTGAACCCGGTTGGGACGCCACTTTGCGGCGAGTTGATGAGTCGGGTAAAGGCGATGCTGTGCGACGTATCCAGTCCGATGATGCCGACCGGAATCGGCTCATCGTTTGGCTGCCGGTTTTGTGCAAATGCGCTGCTTCCCGCCATGGTGACACCGGCTCCAGCCAGGGCCATGGAGGCAAGAAATGATTTTCGATCAAGTGAATTACTCATGGGTTTCTCCTTGAAGAGTGATGATAATTTGAATGTCAGAGCGTTGGCTCCCAGCCCGGCTCGTAGGTTCGTTTCCAATAGGACATCGCTTCCCGGTCACCGATAATGGTGCCGTCATGCGAGTCGCAGTGAATGGTGTGACCCACTCGGTGGGCCACGTTGCCCAGGTGGCAGAGGTGAACACTGGTGTTCACATCCTGAATGACGGAGTTGGGAGTAATTCCGTCCTGAATCGCATCAAAGAAATTATTCTGATGCCCTTGATCGAGGCTCTGCCCCGGACCGGTTCGGTCCACGGCGTCAGCTGGATCGCTCTCGGAGTCCTGGACCACGTTGTTGTCCATGTCGTAGAGAGTATAGCCGTTTCCATCGATAATAAGCGTGCCTTCCGTTCCGTGGAAAGAGACGCCGGTCGCCGACCCCTCGTGCCCTCTCGGATTACAGCTTTTCGCTTCCCAGGTAATCGTCTTGCC
>JBNJFK010000046.1:0-12871 GCA_051746765.1 Bacteroidota bacterium | reverse complement strand
TCTGCCCGGTCGGGTTGGCCGATTCTATATAGGGGAATGTATGAGCCCCACATGTTTGGCCAATAAGCATCGAGTCGCACTGAGAGTAATTTCGTGCGTTATCCGCCTTCTTGCTAAACTTCACCTGGCCGCGATAACTGTTGTTGGAATGTCCGGCTGAAATACCTTTCGAAATGATCGTACTCTTGGTGTTTTTGCCAATATGAATCATCTTCGTTCCGGTATCGGCCTGTTGGTACTTGCTTGTCACAGCGACCGAGTAGAACTCACCAATCGAGTCATCTCCCTGAAGAATGACGCTAGGATACTTCAACGTGACGGCCGATCCGGTTTCCAGTTGTGTCCAGGAGATCTTGGACGCCTTCCCTTTACAGATTCCCCGCTTGGTCACAAAGTTGAAAATCCCTCCTTTTCCATTCTCGTCTCCGGCATACCAATTCTGGATCGTGGAGTATTTGATCTCTGCATTGTCAAGAGCAACCAGTTCCACAACGGCGGCATGCAGCTGGTTTTTGTCGTACATCGGAGCCGTACACCCCTCCAGGTAGCTCACATGGCTGTTTTCCTCAGCAACGATGAGTGTCCGTTCGAACTGTCCGGAATCCATGTTGTTGATCCGGAAATAGGTCGAGAGCTCCATCGGACAGATGGTATCTTTCGGAACAAAACAGAAAGATCCGTCGGAAAAGACCGCCGAATTGAGAGCCGAGTAGAAGTTGTCATTGGACGGGACCACGGATCCCATATACTTCTTCACAAGTTCCGGATACTTCTGAACAGCCTCCGAAATGGAACAGAAAATGACACCGGCCTCTGCAAGTTTCTCTTTGAACGATGTAAAAATGGAGACACTGTCGAAGACCGCGTCCACGGCAACCCCGGAGAGCATCTTCTGCTCTTCGAGTGGAATACCGAGCTTTTCGTAGGTCTCCCGGATCTTGGGGTCGACTTCATCCAGACTCTCCAGCTCCGGTCGCTCTTTCGGTGCCGAGTAGTACTGTATCTCGTCGAACTTCGGTTTCACGTACGTGGCGTTGAACCACTCCGGCTCTTCCATTTTTTCCCACTGCCGAAACGCCTTCAACCTGAATTCCAACAGCCATTCGGGCTCGTTTTTGATCTCGGAAATTTTACGCACAATCTCTTCATTGATTCCTTTCGGAAACTCGTCATACTCGACATCCGTGGAGAAGCCATACTTGTACTCCTCACCAATCATCGACTCTAATTCTTTGGTCTGGCTCATGTCATTTGATGATTTGTTTGATACCGTCTGATTTCTACTCCCCGGACAGGCTCCTTCATCGATGTCAAACCCGATGAGTCGCCTTGCCGACAATGCTTATTTGGAACGAATAAATATAAGGATTTAAACTCGGAGAGAAAAGCACCGCAGACGGGTTATTCTTGCCTTAAATCGATCTGCAGACGACCGACGGCCGTTACGTTTTGGGGTCTGTCGTGGAGCCGGCGACTGGTGTAATCGACTTGATTCTGTGTATAGTCAACCAGACGATCTATTTGAGTAATTCCCTGTTTCCACGCCTGGGCTACATAGTAAGGGAAGATGTGATGATATCGGTTCTCGAACCGAAGACTTTCATACCGGCCACTGGACTGCCCGGGCCGTGAAGCAAAGAGAACTACGGATTCCGGTTGAACCTCCTGAATCGATTCGTAGAGCCCGTCCAACAGATTGTTCACATTGCCGTCAGACGTTAACTCCTCGGGGTCCAGATAGGTGAGATCAAGAAAAGCGACCATCGAATTTCCGGATCGGCGAGCGGCTTCGACCAACAAATCCTCGAGCGGATGTACCGTCTCCTGTCCGGACTCCTCCATGCTTACCATTACAATCTGCCCGCCGGATTCATCCGGGACAAGTCGGGCAAATCCGCTGATCCAGACGTAGACACGATCTCCGGACACGTCCGGTTCAAGAGACGCTGTGGAGCTCTCCATCAGGTTCAACTCATGAATGGAGTCGGCATCGACTCCGAAAGAGTCTTCAAAATAGAGAGACATCATCTCCAAATCACGATTGGTATATCGCCGAACACCATACAAATTGTTCTGGTGATTACTCATCAGGATCGCCGCATCGTCTCTGGGCGGAGAGTTGATTTCCGGAAGACCAAACTCGACCCCCACTTCCCCGAACGGGACCTCTCCTGCAGGGATCACGGAGGGTTCGTTGACGGTATCGGCCCTTCGCCAATGGATGCTTGCCTGATCCCGGTCAACATACACCAGGGAACCCCCGAATTGCACCGTAAAACGGTTCTCTTCGAGGTCTCCTACCAGGGGAAATTCACTGCCGCGAGCAACCGTGGTTAATGCCTCGGAGCCATCGGTTGACCGATAAAGATCGGCCGTCTCGGAACCAATCTGAACGACGGGTTGCAGAAAATCCTCGAGCGGGATGGGAAGATGAAGCGTATCGGATTCTTGAACCATATCTAGTGTGAGAACGCCCGGTTCGTCCCCTCGAACAAAAAGTGTCTGAAAGAGGTCGGACAGCTCGATCACCCATCTCCCTTCTCTGCCGGCTTCAACCCGGTCGTCATAGAGTCGTTCGCCATCATACTGTAATTGAATGTCTACCGGATAACTTCCCGAATCCATACCGGATACTTCGACCGTATCGGTAACAACTGCCCGGCCGCTTCGTCCACGCAGCGAACGAGTCTCGTCTGTTGGAATTGACTCACCCTCCGGAGCAAGGTGAGCGACAGTTGCCAATGAAAGCAGACCTCCCATCACATTGAATGCAAAGCTCTGTTGTTTGGATGTCAATCCGGTTAACCCGGAGCGGGATCCTGCATAAAAGGAGATCGCTGCTCCTACAGATGCGAGAGCAGCAAAACCCCAGGTGGGTTGATATTGTTGCAGGCGTCGCTCGACTTGAACTCGTTCTGCAACGGCAAACCGGTCGAGCCGATAGAGCTGAAAAGTTAAATAGGGGGATTCCCGGCTTACGTCGTGCTCCAATTTGACAGTGTAGAGCTCCTCAATTTTCTCATCCTCCGGTTGACGATCCAGATGGCGTGGATTCTCCACACTCCAACGGGTCGTGGTGCATGAAGAGAGCAGGATCGACAGAAAGAGGATCCACGTGACTCTGCCATTGCGATCCCATCGCCACTCCTCCTCCAAACCCTGCGTTTCTGTATCGTACTGCATGATCTGCTCTACAAATCGAATCGGCCATGTACTCCAAGTACGTGGCGAAAATGAATAGGTTCCTCTTCTCCCGGCCTGGACAGCCATACAGGGATATCATATCGAATTGAAAAACCCCGAAACCCTGTATGGTTGTCGGGAACCTCGAGTCTCCATTCGACTCCCGCCCCACCTTCATGATACCACCCATCGGCCAGGTCGGACATCCCTCCACCCAAGTAACCGGATGCAAAAAACAGATGCGTCCGAAAGGAGACAAACTCTCGAACCGTTTCCACCTGCTGGAGTGCCTGTTGAACCGGATTGGGGGTCCAGACCCTCCACTCTCCTCCTGCTTTATGCTCCCAAAGCGGAGTTTCTCCGGATGACCACTGCCGGGCCTCCTGCTTGCCGTACCCACGTAACATTCCACCATAGGGTTGTAGAAATCCGGATGTCACGCCGGAGGGAGGAAGTGTCCCGCGGGCTCGCCACATCGGGTCTTCCAACAGCCGAATCGCCTGTCCACTCTGAATGCCGTAACGAAATTCAGGGCGGGCCGATGAACCGACGGTCCCGAATCGAAGCAGAGACTCCACACCCCACGGTGCTCTACTGGCCGTACGTACCATCCAACGAATGTCTCCTCCTTGAAAGGATTCGCCACGAACTTGATGATAGACAGATGCATAGACGGATTGCAAAACAGACTCGTCGGGTTCCGTCTGCCAGTTCATCTCCAAAATGAACCGTTCATTCCAATCCGATTGCCAGCGTTGTGGGTAGATACGATACCCGGGATCGGTACGTCGCATCTGTTCATATCGGAGCTCCAGTTCCAAGAGAGGTGAGTGACTCGACCGGCGGTTCCATCGACCGGTGAGAAACATTCCGTGGGTTCGAATACCGACCCGATGCGAACTGATGATCCCGAGGGCTGCTCCGGAATCCCGACCGGTCCAAAATGGTAGTGGCTCGGACCACCGAAACCGATAGGATACCGGATGATCCGGCCATCGCGTTGCAATCCAGACTCCGGAATCCAACTCCCTCCGAATGTGACGGGACGGACCGCTCTCCCACCCTTTGAACTGCAATCCGGGTCGAACTCCGTCAACCGTATTCCACCACAGATCCGGACGTACTTTCCAGTCCATTCCGGATGATTGTCCAAATGCATCGTTGCTGCCGGAGAGCACAATAACCAATACGGTCAGTAGCCCCCATCCAGAAAGGTGTGCAATCAATCGAGTGGGATATTCCAGGAATCGAGCCATTGGTCTGTAGACAGTATCTGGTCGATGGTGAGAATCAAGCGCTTCTGCTCCGGCCAACAGACACGATTCGTTGCTTCCCCACCTGACAGCCACTCAAAGTGGGTATGTTCGTCATCTAGTATCGGAACGTCATGCTCGTTTACTTCGGCTGCAAATGCCGGAATCAAGTGGATCCGGTCACTCGATGCTTCATAGAAGTGGTTCAATGACGGAACCGACCAAAACAGGAGTGGATCCAGTCCGGTCTCCTCTTTCATCTCCCGCAGAGCCGCCTGCCAATAGGATTCGTCCGGCAGAACTTTCCCGCCAACCATTCTCCACTGGCCTGAATAGACCTTCTTGTTCGAACGCTTGAGCATCAAATACTCAATCGCATGGTCCCGAACCCTGTAAACATAGAGATCTATCAGCCTTTTCATTCCGGCTCCGAATGTATCGGCAACTGATTTCAAAGATTCACGGATGGTCGACCGACACTCAGGTAGGTCAATCCCGCCTCCCGAACTCGATCCAAATCATAAAGGTTCCGCCCGTCAAAGAGGATCGGTTCATTCATCTTCTCGGTAAATCGCTCGAAACTGGGTCTCCGAAACTCATTCCACTCCGTACAGATCACCAGGGCATCTACACCTTCAATCGCAGCATCCTGATCGTCGACAAAGGTGATCGATTCGAGCGTATCCGCATCGGAAGCTGCTTTGAACGTTTGGATCGCTTCGGGATCATAGGCCTTCATCCGGACGCCCAGCCTCGCCAATTCCTTGGTAATATAGAGGGACGGTGCCTCCCGAATATCATCGGTTTCCGGTTTGAAGCTCAATCCCCAGATTCCGATCACCTTTCCCTCCAGTTGATCCCCGAAGTATCGTTTTATTTTGTGAACGATGGATACTTTCTGGTCGTCATTGACCTTCATTACGGCATCGAGTATTCGGAAATTATAGCCTTGTTCTGCCGCCGTATAGTGGATGGCCTGCACATCTTTCGGGAAACAACTTCCCCCATACCCGATGCCGGCAAACAGGAATCGTTTCCCGATTCGGCTGTCGGTCCCAATCCCTCGACGAATCTGATCGACATTGGCACCCACTTTTTCGGAGATGTTCGCAATCTCATTCATGAATGTGATTTTTGTCGCAAGTAGTGCGTTTGCAGCATACTTGGTCATCTCGGAGCTGCGCTCATCCATGATCAAGATTGGATTTCCACTACGAACGAACGGCTCATAGAGTTGTTTCATCAAGGAGGCGGCTCGTTCGCTTCGTGTACCGATCACAACACGCTCCGGTTTCATGAAATCCTCGACTGCCGCTCCTTCGCGAAGAAATTCCGGGTTGGAAACGACGTCAAACTCCTGGGTGGTTCGCTCGGAGATTACGGCTCGAACCTTGTCTGCCGTACCCACCGGAACCGTACTTTTATTGACGATGACTTTGTATTCACGCTGCTCTTCCAACAGATCTCCAAGTTCTCCGGCCACGTGAAGAACGGCAGAGAGATCGGCTTGACCATTGGCTCCCGGGGGTGTTGGAAGCGCCAGGAAAATGATTTGAGCCGTGGTAAATGCTTTATTGAGGTCGTTTGTGAACGTCAAACGCCCTTCACGAATGGATCGATCAAAGACACGATTCAAACCAGGTTCGTAAATCGGAATCTCTCCCCTTTGCATGCGCTCGACTTTCTCTTGGTCGATATCAACACACATCACCTCGTTTCCACTGTCTGCGAAGCACGTTCCAGCCACTAGTCCTACATACCCGGTACCGACAACCGCTATCTTCATCCGTTTATCGTTCGATTTTTTTTATTTCCAGTTTCAACCGGCCGGCAGGAACGTCCACTTCTACGACGTCGCCAACTTCTTTTCCGAGAATACCCTGTCCGATGGGGGATTCAACGGAGATCTTGCCCGCTTTGAAATCGGCTTCTTCCCGTCCTACCAGTGTGTAGGCCATCTCCTTGCCTACGTTGTGGTTCAAAATCGTCACCTTCGAGAGAAGATACGCTTTTGAACTGTCGATGTTCTTCTCGTCGATGACCGATGCCGTTGCAAGGGTGTTCTCCAGCTCGGAAATTCGCTTTTCAAGCATGCCCTGAGCCTCTTTCGCAGCATCATACTCGGCATTTTCACTCAAATCACCTTTCGAACGTGCTTCCGAAATTTCATCGGCAATCTCTTTCCGTCCGCGAGTCTTCAAGTCCTTCAATTCTGCTTCCAGCTTCTCAAAACCTTCACTGGAGAGGTAATTTTTCTTCATGACAACACACAATCTGACTTTTAATTACAACCAACGGCAAGTCGGAATTCTTGTTCCCTGCCTGAAATAGAAACAGCAGTCGATTAAACTGCTGTTTTGTTGGCTCCCGGTTTCCCGGATCCATCTCTGATTTGTTTATGGCTACTCAAGATAGGATCTTCCTCTCTGTTAACCAATATCCATTTCAGAAGTAGCTGATGCCCCGATTTGAAAAGAAAACGATGCCCGAAATCCGGGAGATTCACGCAACTTCGACATCGCCTCTCGCGAATCGAGTGCACCTTCTTGCTCACAATATCCGAAGCCTTCACAATGTCGGATCCATCTTTCGAACAGCCGACTGCTTCGGTATTACCGATCTCGTACTTTCCGGGTACACACCGTACCCTCCCGATCCCAAATTAAGCAAAACTGCGTTGGGAGCCGATGAAACCGTTCCGTGGAGACGGTGTGAGAGCCCGACGGATCTTCTGGAAGAGTTCAAACGCCAAGATGTTCTTGTTTGTGCACTGGAACAGACGTGGGACAGTACCCCGATTCAACAGTTCACTCCCCCGGTTCAGCCCGTCTGTTTGGTCATCGGAAATGAAGTTTCCGGAATCGATCCCGACCTGCTGTCACTGGCAGATCTGTCGCTGGAAATACCACACTTCGGGACAAAACCCTCCTTCAAGGTGTCTGTCGCTGTGGGGATTGCTCTCTACTCACTGTTTCAAAAAATGGACCAGGAATGACCGATCATGATTCCTATGAAACGACTTTGGTAACTTTCACTCAGGGCGATTAACTTTTGCATCGTCTTTGAGCCGTGTCAAATGAACCGCAATCAACCCGATGCTTCGGCTCGCCGATCCCGTCGAAATCAGAAATTTCAGGACCCGATCCAGACTCTATGAGCAAACGTACACTCGTAACTTCGGCACTACCATACGCCAATGGGCCCATTCATCTCGGCCATCTGGCAGGTGCCTACCTTCCTGCAGATCTCTATACGAGATACAAACGACTTCGTGGTGAAGAGATATTGCACATCTGCGGTTCGGACGAACACGGGGTTCCCATTACCATTGCAGCTGAACGGGAAGGCGTCGAACCTCAGGATATTGTAAATCGGTTTCACGAACGCAACAAGAAGGCATTCCAGGCATTCGGAATAGAGTTCGATTATTATGGCCGGACCAGCTCCAGTGTACACAAAGAGACCTCTCAGTCATTTTTCACCCGACTCAACGACAAAGGGGTCTTCCGACGGAAAACAGAGCAGCAACTCTACGACCCCGAAGCGGGGATGTTTCTTCCGGATCGCTATGTCAAAGGAACCTGTCCGGTTTGTGGATTCGAAGATGCCCACGGGGATCAATGTGAGAAGTGTGGTTCTTCGCTCTCGCCTACCGAATTGATCGATCCAAAGAGCGCTCTGACGGGAAACACTCCTGAAACAAGGGAAACCGAACATTGGTATCTGCCACTCGGAGAATATCAGCCGAAGATCGAAGAGTGGATCAACAGCAGAACCAACTGGAAACCGAATGTAACCGGCCAATGCAAGAGTTGGCTCGCCGACGGATTATCGGACCGGGCAGTTACAAGGGACCTCTCTTGGGGGGTACCTGTACCCCACCCGGATGCGGATCAGAAGGTGCTCTATGTTTGGTTTGACGCCCCGATCGGATATATATCTGCAACGCGCGAATGGGCTCAACACATCGGAGACGAAGAGGCTTGGAAGACGTGGTGGCAAGACTCGGATACCCGATTGATCCATTTCATCGGAAAGGACAATATTGTCTTTCACTGCATCATGTTTCCGCTCATGCTCATGGAACACGGTGATTTTGTTCTGCCGGATCAGGTACCGGCCAATGAATTTTTGAACCTGGAAGGGAAAAAACTCTCGACGTCCCGTGGATGGGCTGTCTGGTTGGACGAGGCGATGGAGCAGTTTGAGGCGGATCTTCTGAGATTTGTTTTGGGATCGACCCTGCCCGAAACAAAAGATTCCGATTTCTCCTGGGCCGACTTTCAGACCAGAGTCAATAGCGAGCTGGCCGACATTCTGGGAAATTTTGTATATCGGAGTACGACGTTTACCGAACGATTTCATGATGGTCGAATCCCTGAACTTATTGAACCGTCGGATCAAGATCTCGCGGCCCTGGAGGCGATTCATGTTGCCGTTCGGGAGATTGGGGAGGCGTACGAACAGTTCAAATTTCGAGAGGCGATCTCCCGAACAATGCAACTTGCCAGAACCGGCAACAAGTACTTCACCGAGACAGAACCCTGGAAAACCCGGAAATCAAATCCTGTCGCATGTGCGAATACACTCCACGTCTCCCTGCAAATTTGCGGGGCTCTCTCTGTTCTCTTTTCGCCTGTACTCCCGGCAAAAATGAGACAGTTGAGAGCCGATCTGGGTCTGCCGGAATCCACAACATGGGATCAGGTATCCGACACCTTGTTGACGCCCGGATCCTCTATCTCGTCTGGATCCGTACTCTTTGAAAAAATTGAGGATGATCGTATTGAAGCCGAGCTTCAAAGGCTTCAAGATCGTGCTGCACAAAGTGAAAAGGAAGATACCTCCGAGTCTTTCAAGATCCCGGGGTTGAAGCCGACAGCCCCGTTTGAGAATTTTGACTTGCTGGACCTCCGGGTCGGGAAAATCCTGGAAGCCGATCATATCGAAGGGTCGAAAAAGCTGTTGAAGTTGACAGTGGATATCGGGCTCGAGGTTCGTACCATTCTCTCGGGAATCAAAGAGTATTTCGAGCCTGAACAGCTCGTCGGCCGGCAGGTGAGTGTAGTTGCCAATCTCGCTCCCAAAAAGATGATGGGGATTGAGAGCAATGGAATGATCCTGATGTCGGAGTCACCGGACGGATCACTTCGTTTGCTCTCTCCGACTGGAGACCCCGGAGACCCCATTCGGTAGTTTGGCATTCCGGATTCGGATCGGCTCATGAGTCAACTTCAACCAAAATGGACGGGATCTGACGTGACAGAACAGGATCAAACAGCACGTGGCAATTGGAACTCCAAACTGGGCTTCATTTTGGCGGCAGCGGGTTCTGCCGTAGGCCTGGGAAATATCTGGGGATTTCCTACTCAGGTGGCCGACAACGGAGGCGCCGCTTTTATATTGATCTATCTTGGATGCTGTTTCCTGGTCGGTTTTCCGGTTATGGTCGCCGAACTGACCATTGGGCGAAGAACAGGCAAAAACCCGATTGGTGCTTTTCGAGAGCTGGGCGGAAATTGGTGGGCACCCGTCATCGGCGCTTGGGGTGTGCTCTGTGGCACCATGATACTCTCTTTCTATCTGGTCATTTCCGGATGGACCATGGGATATGTACTCGAAGAAGTCTTCTTTTTCTTTGAAGCAGAGTCGATTGCCACTTCGATGGGAGACCTTTCAAACGGTCCGAAGAATGCTGTTTTTTCACTTTTGTTTATGGTAATGACCGTTGTAATCATCACAGGCGGTGTAAGTCAGGGAATTGAGCGTGCGACCAAGATGCTCATGCCTCTGCTTCTTCTGATTCTGCTTGCCATGATTGCCTACATGTTTACCCAAGACGGAGCCTTTAACGGGCTGGCTCTCTATCTCAAGCCCGACTTCAGTACGCTCTCTCCCACCCTCTTCTTCTCGGCCCTCGGACAGGCCTTCTTCTCACTCTCGCTCGGAATGGGAGCATTGATCACCTACGGGTCCTACATCAACAAAGATCAAAATCTGGTGGAATCGGCGGCCTATGTAACCCTTGCGGATGTGGGGATCGCATTTTTTGCAGGGCTTTTGATCGTACCTGCCATGTTTGTTGCACAGGCGGGTGGAACCGTAATTTTCGACCCGGAAACGGGGGCTCTCTTCTCGAGCGTAACTCTCGTTTTTGATGTACTTCCCGAGCTGTTCCACCAGATCGGTGGACTGGTGGGAATGTTGGTGGGGATCCTCTTCTTCGTTCTACTCGGTCTGGCAGCCCTCACCTCTTCAATCTCTCTGCTGGAAGTACCGGTGGCTTGGTTGATAGATGAACACCACTTTACCCGGAAAAGAGCCGCCTGGACCATTGGCGGTATTGTCTCCGTCGTATCGATTGCCATTTCGTTTGAAACAAGCCTGATCGATTTGTTTGTCGTGATATTCAATGAAATCGGACTGCCACTGGGTGGACTCATGATCTGCCTCTTTCTGGCCTATGTCTGGAAGACCGATCAGGCACTTCTTGAAATTGAACACGGATACCCGGGTGTTACATCCGGTTGGTTTGGACGAATCTGGCCTTGGTTCATGCGAATTATCTGTCCACTGCTGATCGGATTGATCCTGATCACCATCGCTATCAACATCTTTTCGTAACTTCTTCAACGATGAGAGAGCCTGTTCCGATTTGGTTCAATCCGGGAACAGCTCTATTTTCACATCCTGTTTTTCAACGAATATGATCTATGCCAAAAGTAAGCACAAGTGACTTCAGACCCGGGTTGACACTAAACCTGGACGGAGAACTTTATACGATCTCCGAATATCAACACGTTAAACCCGGGAAGGGCGGTGCATTTGTACGAACCAAATTGAAAGGAGTCGTCAACGACAAGAACATTGAAAAAACGTTCCGGTCCGGCGAGAGTGTCGATTCTGTTCGAATCGAGACCCATCCCTACCAGTTCCTCTATTTCGACGGCAATCTTTTTCATTTCATGCATCAGGAGACCTATGAGCAGTTAGCTCTGGAAGAGTCCAGGGTTCAACGGTCCGGGTTCTTTAGTGACGGGATCACATGCAGTCTTGTCATCGATGCAGACCACGAAACCATCCTCTACGCAGAACCCCCCGCTCACATCGTTTCGGAGGTCACTCAAACGGATCCCGGATTGCGGGGAGACACAGCGCAAGGGGGGAGCAAACCGGCGACCATCGCATCCGGAGCGGTCATACAGGTCCCGCTATTCATCAACGAAGCCGATGAAATCAAAGTCGATACCCGTACAGGGGAATACATTGAACGTGTGAACACAAACGGATAGACCATGGATTTAAAACTCGTTAAAAAAATTCTGGACCTGATTGGCGACAGCGACGTGGATGAGGTCTCCATTGAAGAAGGAGATTTCAAGATCTCTGTAAAGAAACATGGTGCTGCCACCGAGCCCGAATTTCCGCCGGCTCAATACCAGTTCACACCACCTGCACAGCCGGTTCCGCAAACACCGCCTGCACAATCTCCCGTCCCGTCCGGTGCAGCCCCCCAGGAACCGAAAGAGACCTCGGCAGAACCGGCCGGTGAAATCATTACATCCCCCATTGTCGGGACGTTTTATCGATCCCCTTCTCCGGATGCCAAACCCTTTCTGGAAGTTGGAGACCATATAGAGAAGGGAGATACCATCTGCATTATCGAAGCGATGAAGATCATGAATGAGATCGAAGCCGAATTTTCGGGAACGCTCGAGAAAATTGTTGCAGAAGATGGACAACCGGTAGAGTTCGAGCAACCGCTGTTCATCATTAAAAAGGATTAGGCGGAACGCAGTATGTTCAAAAAAATATTGATTGCAAACCGGGGAGAAATTGCCCTCCGCATCATACGAACCTGCAAAGAGATGGGGATTAAGACAGTTGCTGTCTACTCCACTGCAGATCAGGACAGTCTTCATGTCAAGTTTGCCGATGAAGCTGTCTGTATCGGCCCTCCGGCAGGAAAAGAGAGCTATCTGAAAATACCGGCCATCTTGTCGGCAGCCGAAATCACCAATGCCGAAGCGATCCACCCGGGATATGGATTCCTCTCTGAAAACGCTGAATTTTCCAGAATTTGCAGTGAACACGAGCTCAAGTTTATCGGTCCCAGTCCGGACATGATCGCCCGCATGGGTGACAAAGTCACGGCCAAGGATACGATGGTTCATAGCGGTGTTCCGGTTGTTCCGGGATCGGACGGCATTGTCAAGGATGTGGAGAGTGCAAAAAAAGTCTGCGAAGAGATCGGTTATCCCGTCATCATCAAGGCCTCCGCCGGTGGTGGTGGGCGCGGTATGCGCATTGTCCACGACCCGGCCAAGCTCGAGAACGCATTTGATACCTGTCGTACCGAGGCGGCCGGGGCATTCGACAACCCGGCCGTTTACATTTAGAAATTAGTTCAGAGTCCCCGGCCTAAATAAATTCAG
>JBNJFK010000045.1:0-12929 GCA_051746765.1 Bacteroidota bacterium | reverse complement strand
TATGACGTCTACTCCGGGGTAGACGTCATACATCCCGCCTTCGGTCAAGGCTCCATCCTGAGCCGGGAAGGAGATGGTCGTGATGCACGTGTAGTCGTCTTTTTCCCGAAGCGCGGGCGAAAAACGCTCATGCTTCGTGTTGCTCGGCTGCAACCTGTTCACACCTGATGATTCGTATGAACCGGCTTCTTTTCACCCTTTTATCAATCTGGTTGATCCTCCTCCAGACAGACGATCTCCGGGGACAACAGATCCTGACTGGATCGACCATGGGTGCGGGTGGCGCAGGAACGGTGATCGGTGGTGGTTATGAGACGATATATACCAATCCGGCCAACCTGATTGACGGATACCCGGGCAGACATCAATATCGACGAATGGTCTCACTGATGGCCGGGGGCATTCAGTTCGACTCCCCTGCTCCGATCGGATCTGCCGGAGAACTTCGAACCACTCTTAATGAATGGATCCGCGGTTACATCCCGGGGCGTTCGACCCGATACCCACTTCAGGCAGACGACCACCTCTCCCGGAATTTTCCACACGCTTCCAACCCGTCTTCACATCAGGTTCGCGGAGAGTGGCACTGGTTCGGTCTGCAGTGGGATCGGGGAAATCGCTCCTATGCCGTGGGTCTGCGATCCCGGTTTGCCAATCGTTTGACAACCGGTCGGGGTCTGTATGACGGCTCACCGGTGCAAGTCGGCGAACTGTCGGTTCTGGATCGCTCCTCCACTACTTACTTTCACGCCCTTCATGAGCTCTCGTTCGGTTTTGCAGAGCCGGTGACCTTTTTGAATGGCTTGCTCCCCGGATTGAGTCAATTTGTCATCGGTATTGCACCCAAACTGGTCATCGGAGGCTCGTATCAGAGTACGGCCTGGCGGGATCGATTTACACGTTCCGAACCGACCGCACCCTGGAACCGGACGAGATCTCTCACATCCTATACCACCGGCCCCTTTTCCCGACAACACCAACAATATCTGACTGGCGGAACCCACATTCCGGGAAGAAAAGAGTTGTTTGGTCAGGGCGGGTGGGGAGCCGGACTTGACGTTGGTCTGAACTGGGTATCCCCCCTGGGCCGCGACTTCTCCTGGATCGAATCGGACCAGCCCCCCTCTTCGACACTCCAGATCAGCGTCTCCTTCCTCGACATCGGCATGATCTACTATCGCGATCATCCGGTTCAACGAACCATCGACGAATGGTCTACTGCCGAAGAGACGCTCCCGGACCCGGCCGACCAAATTTTCATGGGACGCCCGGGAGAACAACTTCCGTTTTATCTGGATCTGGGGACCGATCCATTGGACGGAAGCGGGACGGATACCTCCAACCTTTTGGTCCTCCTCCCGTCAACCATTCAAACCGGTGTCGCCTGGCGGCATCATGACTGGACGGTTTCCGGTGATCTGGCCATTGGACTCACGAACGACGCCTTCAATACAAGTCGGTTGTTGGGATTCCTGGGCGTCGAATATCGGGTTCGGCCAAAGATACCGTTCCGTCTGGCAACCCGATTGAGCAAGTATCAAAGTGACTACCTTTCCATCGGAACGGGGTGGATCGGTGACCGGTTGGACTTTTCGTTTACCGTTCAACTACGTAGTCAATGGGGCGTACCGAAGAGTGAACTCAGTGGATGGAGCGTCGGGGCCCTGCGTTGGAAGTTGCCGACCTCGCAGTAGAGTGAACACGGGACCAGCCGACCGTCCGGAGTCCTGACCAACTGTCATGCAGACCGATATCAGATGTTATATTGCCATGCCAGAAATTGAATCCCTGACGTTATGGATGTTTGGTCCGGTTTGGATCTCTGTTTGCGAGAAGCTGCAGAAAGAACCATTTTTTAGAATTGAAGATTGATACATGATTGACCCGAAAATCAGAATACAGACCTCGTTTGAAGGACAAAGCGATGAATTTGAGGAGTTTGAGCAGGCCATTCCGCTCATGTCCGAAGAGGAGGAGCGACAGCTCTCCGAAGCAGAAATTCCGGATAATCTGCCCATTCTTGCGCTGAAAAACACCGTTCTTTTCCCCGGTGTTGTGGTCCCGATTACAGTCGGACGAGATCAGTCTCTTGCACTGGTTAAAGAGGCTTACGAAAGTGACAAGACGATCGGAGTGGTAGCCCAGAAAGACGAATCGGTCGAAGACCCTACAACCGAGGATCTCTACTCGATCGGGACTGTTGCCCAGATCCTGAAGTTGATCAAGATGCCGGACGGAAGCAAAAGCGTGGTCATCCAGGGAAAAACCCTCTTCTCTGTCGATGAATACACGCAGGAGGAGCCATTCTTTCGGGCAACCGTCTCCAACTACAGCCAGGAGATGGACCTCGACGGTCTGGAACTCGACGCATCGATTCGCTCGATCAAGGAGACGGCTACACGCATCGTTAATCTCTCGCCGAATATTCCGTCGGAAGCGTCCATCGCCATCAACAACATCTCGAGTCCAACTTTCCTTCTCAACTTCATCTCTTCGAATCTGCAGATCGAACTGAAGGAGAAGCAGCAACTACTCGAAATTCGAACCTTTTCTACCCGACTGGAAAAGGTGATGGAGTTCATGAACAAGGAACTTCAAGTCCTGAACCTGAGCGAAGAGATTCGATCCAAGGTCAAGACCGACATTGACGAACAGCAGCGTGACTACTACCTGCGCCAACAGATGAAGGCGATCCAGGAGGCCCTCGGAGAGGATAACGAGCAGCAGGAGGTCGAGAAACTCCGGGAACGGTTACAAGAGAAAAAAGGGCTGAGTGAAGAAGCCCGCGACACTGTTGAACGGGAGCTGCAGCGTCTCGAGATGACCCCCAGCTCCTCCCCCAACTACGGGATTATTCACAGCTATCTGGAGTGGATCCTCGACCTTCCCTGGGAAGAGTACTCCGAAGACAAGCTGGACCTGAAACGGGCCCGGCAAATCCTGGACGAGGATCACTACGGCCTCGAGAAGGTGAAGAAACGAATTATCGAGTATCTGGCCGTCCTGAAGTTGAAGAAGGATATGAAGGCCCCAATTCTCTGCTTCTACGGCCCTCCGGGTGTTGGGAAAACCTCTCTTGGAAAGTCGATTGCCCGGGCATTGAACCGGGAGTTCGAACGGTTCAGCCTTGGAGGAATTCATGACGAAGCAGAAATCCGGGGTCACCGGCGAACGTACATCGGAGCACTTCCGGGCCGGATTTTGCGCGCCATGAAGAAAGCCGGCACCAGCAATCCACTGATGATGCTCGACGAGATCGACAAGGTTCGATCCGATTTCAGGGGAGACCCAACCTCTGCCCTTCTGGAGGTTCTCGATCCCGAACAGAACGATACGTTCTCCGACAACTATCTGGAGTTGAGCTACGACCTCTCCAAAGTCCTGTTTATCGCAACGGCCAACTCACTGGATACCATTCCAGCCCCTTTGCGGGATCGGATGGAGATTATTCACATCAGTGGATACACCCTCCAGGAGAAGACCGAAATCGCACGCAAATATCTGATTCCAAAACAGATCGAAGAGAACGGCTTGACCTCTGGTCAATTCCGCATCTCGAAAGCGGCAATTGAACGTGTCGTTGACGAATATACCCGGGAATCGGGTGTTCGGAACCTGGAGCGGGAGATCGGTGCCGTTTGCCGACATGTAGCGGCCCGGATTGCATCCGACGAGATTGAATCGATGAGTATCGGCAAGGGAGACATCCCCGATATTCTCGGCAAGCGGAAGTTTTTTGCCGATGCAGCCGAGCGAACCACAGTTCCCGGTGTTGCGACCGGTTTGGCTTGGACCCCTTATGGCGGCGACATCCTCTTTATCGAGGCGAGCGTATCGCAAGGAAACGGTCGCATGCACATTACCGGGCAATTGGGTGAGGTGATGAAGGAGTCTGCCATGTTGGCTCAATCCTGGCTTCGTGCCAATGGAGATCGTCTCGGAATTCCGGACGACGCTTTCCGCTACTGGGATCTCCACATCCACGTGCCCCAGGGAGCCGTACCGAAAGACGGTCCCTCGGCCGGTGTCTCCCTGCTGTCGGCCATCGCCTCCATCTACACCCAACGGAAGGTAAAAGGAACGCTGGCAATGACTGGAGAGATCACACTTCGGGGTCTGATCCTCCCGGTCGGCGGAATTAAAGAAAAGGTACTGGCTGCGAAACGGGCCGGGATCAAGGAAGTCTATCTCCCCAAAAGAAATGAAAAAGATGTCGAAGAGATTGAAACCGATGTCATTGGCGACCTCCAGGTCTCCTATCTGAAGCGCATGGATCCCCTGCTGGATCAAGTGCTCGAAAAAGACCCGGAAGTGGATCCGGCCGTCTACTTCTCCGTATCGGAGGCGCACAAGAACCGGGTCAAAGGTTTTCAGCCGGAATCCGGAGAGAGATCCCTCGGATGAGCAGCGAGCGGGAACAGGGACAAATCCTCGAAGCCGCGGGCAGTTGGTTCCGTGTCCGGCTCCTTTCGTCCGGTGAGGAGCTTCAGGCACGTCTCCGGGGTCGTTTCCGTCTCGACGAACGAACGTCGACACAACCGGCAACCATCGGCGATCGGGTAGAGTTGACCCGTACCGACGACGGTACGGGTATGATCGAGGAGATACTTCCACGTGAGAACTACCTTCCCCGAAAAGCGACGCACGGACGCCAGGGAGAACAGCTGCTGGTCGCCAATGTCGACCGTGCCTGGGTGGTCGTCTCGATTCGATCTCCCCGACTCAAAGAGGGCTTTATCGACCGGTTTCTGGTTCTCTGTGAAGCATACGATGTTCTGGCTGGAATCCTGGTCAACAAAATGGATCTCGCCAATGACCGAGACCGGCGACGGATTGCTTCAATGGTTTCGACCTATGAATCTCTGGGGTACCCGGTTCTTACAACCGATGCGTTCAAACCCGAAACCGGCAAGATGATCCAGGATGCACTCCCGGAAGGGATCTCCGTCTTGATCGGCCCCTCCGGAGTCGGAAAATCGACACTTTTGAACTCACTGAGCCCCTCCTTTCAGCGGAAAACGGCCGATGTTTCCCTCTCCTCCGACAAAGGGAAACATACGACGACGACGGCTGTCCTTTTGCCCCTCGGGCAGAACCGGTGGATTGCCGACACGCCCGGGATTCGGGAGCTTGGCTTGGTCGGCGTCGACCCTGAAGAGCTCTCCCTCTATTTTCCCGAAATGGCTCATCGTCAGGCAGACTGCAAATATTACAACTGCACCCACAGCCATGAACCGGGTTGTGCCGTGATGCTGGCTCTCGAGAATGGCGAAATCGATCCGGAACGATACCACTCCTACCTCCAAATGCTCGATTCACTCACGGATTCTGCCTCCAAAAGTTGATTCAAACTCGACTTTCCACAATAATGATGGAAAACCGGTCGTACGGATCGTGTGGAGGGATATTGTCCATTAATCAATTTTAATTTTTTATAACAGACCAAAAATGTTGAAATTCAGACCGATTAACCCTGCGACAGACCATCGGTTCATCCGATTCAGATATTGAATAAAGGGTTTTTTACAAAAACCGAGTGACGCACCTCTATCAATTACAATTTGGAGATTCTCTATGTTTCAAACGCGACGATCTACCCGTGTGACAGTCTTGTCCGCACTCCTGTTTCTTGCTCTATCCGTAGCGATCACACCGCGAGCGCAGGCTCAGTTGGGTGATGCCGGCGAAATTCTTCGCTCCGGAGCCAACGACGCCAACCTCCTGATGGAGAACTACCTCAAACCTTTCGGAGCAGGCTTCGGTGCCAATCTGAATGCCGGATGGGTCAACACCGCCCGTGCCTACAAACCGCTCGGATTCGACCTTCGGGCCAATGCCGGAGTCGCCCTGGTGCCCAGCGCCGATCAGTCTTTTAGTATCACCTCGCTTGCACTCCAACAGGTCTCGTTGCTGGACGGACCTTCCACCACTCCGACCATAAGTGGTGATGACGTAAGCTCCACTGAACTGGGGCAGGAGTTTACCTATACCGATGGAAACGGGGACCAGCAGACCGAGCAGCTTTATTCCTTTGTGATGCCACAGGGAATCGGTTTTCCGTACGTACCGGCTCCAATGGTTCAGCTCACCGTGGGTGCGATGAAAGACACCGACGTATCTCTTCGTTATTTCCCGACCTACGACATTGAAGATGTAGGAAGCATCGGGCTGTTCGGTTTTGGTGTAAAGCATGGAATCAACCAGTGGCTGCCGGGTGGCGACATGATGCCGGTCGACCTCTCCGTTCAGTTTGGATACACCAGCCTGGATGTGTCTGCCGACTTTGACGTACAGCCTGTGATCGACGGCGAAACATTTGTCCCGAGTGGATTCGAAGAGGGTGCTGCACAATGGAACGGACAGGGTGCCGACCTGAAGGCAAGCGGCTACACGATCAATGCTCTGGTTGGAAAGACCCTTCCCATCCTTTCGATATATGGTGGGGTCGGAATGGAGAGCTCCAACATGACCATCAAAACTCCGGGGAATTACCCGCTGAACGTTCCCAATGACAATTACGATCCGAGTGCATCGGCCGGATCTCCGGAAAGCCACACCAAAACAATCGAAAGCACAGCCACTCCGATCGATCTGGACCTGGACGGGGAGAACAGTTTCCACGCCATGGCCGGGCTGCGTATTCGATTGGCCATCCTGACGATCAGTGGTTCCTATACACTGGCCAAATACCCGGTTGCTAATGTAGGAGTCGGGATCAGTATTCGATAGGGTTCGAACCGCTATTCACGAATGGATGATTCCAAAAGAGCCTGCCTCCTCATCGGGGCGGGCTCTTTTTGTTTCCGGGATTATCCTGGCCCAGGGGGGAAACAATGGATCGGCATGCACCAATTCCTTTGAATATTCCTTATATTCTCCAGTTCTATTGACGCGCGATCCGCACAATGACTCGTAGTCGTGCAGGTCTCTATCTACTTGTGTTAACAGAGAATGAGCCAAATTCATGTCTGATCAATCGAACCGTCTACAGGAACTCAACAGCCGTTCCTCTCACTACGAAAAGATTCCGGTCCAACTCTTCGAAAGCTCGGAGACCGCAGCAATCACGGTCGCCCGGGAGATCGTCGAAACCATCCAATCCAACGAGAAAAAAGGACGATCCACCGTTCTCGGCTTGGCGACCGGATCCACACCGGTTCACGTTTACAACGAACTCATTCGACTGCACAAGAAAGAGGGAGTGAGTTTCAAGAAGGTGATCACCTTCAATCTGGACGAGTACTTTCCCATGCAACCGGACTCGCTGCAGAGCTACGTCCATTTCATGAACGAACATCTCTTTGACCACATCGACATTCCGAAGGAGAACATTCACATCCCGGATGGTACCATCGAACGGAAGAGTGTCGATGCTTGGTGCCGAGGGTATGAGGAGAGAATCCGGGATGCAGGCGGGATCGATATTCAGTTGTTGGGTATTGGCCGAACCGGTCACATTGGATTTAACGAACCGGGATCTCGCGCAGACTCCCGAACCCGTCTCATTGCGCTCGATTCGGTGACACGAAAGGACGCTGCCAGTAGTTTCTTTGGCGAGGAGCATGTTCCCCGACATGCCATTACCATGGGAGTTGGAACCATTCTGGATGCCCGCAAGATCTATATCATGGCGTGGGGACAGGGGAAAGCGCCCGTGGTTCACCGCGCCGTCGAAGAGAAGGTCAGCGAACGAATTCCGGCCACCTTCCTGCAGATGCACGAAAACACGACCTTTATCCTGGACGAAGCAGCGGCATCGGAACTTACGAGAGTCAAGACACCGTGGCTCGTCTCTACCTGTACATGGGACAACCAACTTATACGGAAGGCGGTGGTCTGGCTCTGCCAGAAAATCGACAAACCGATTTTGAAGTTGACGGATGAGGACTACAATGAGCACGGCATGGGAGATCTGCTCACACAGCGCGGACAAGCCTATGACATCAATTTAACCGTCTTTAACCAGTTACAGCACACCATCACCGGATGGCCGGGAGGAAAGCCGAATGCAGATGACAGCAATCGCCCGGAACGGGCTGCACCTTTTCCAAAGCGGGCACTGATCTTTAGCCCGCACCCCGATGACGATGTCATCTCCATGGGAGGTACCCTCATCCGACTGGTCGACCACAGTCACGAAGTCCATGTTGCGTATCAGACGTCTGGAAACATCGCCGTCTTCGATGATGATGTCGTACGATTTGCCGAATTCGCAAGCGACTATGCCTCTCTGTTCAATCTGGATCAAAAGGGGCCGGATGACCTGTTGAACGGGATTCTGAAATTCCTGGATGAAAAAGTGCCGGGAGAGTCTGATTCCGATGTCATCAAGCAGATCAAGGGATTGATCCGTCGTGGCGAGGCAAAAGATGCCGGACGGTATTGTGGCGTACCCCTCGAAAGGCTGCACTTCATGGATATGCCCTTCTATGAAACCGGCAAAGTAAAGAAGAACCCGCTGAGTGAAGAGGATATCCAGCTTACGGTCGATCTGCTTCGGAAGATCAAGCCGCATCAGATCTACGCTGCCGGAGATCTCTCCGATCCACACGGAACCCATCGCGTCTGCCTGCAGGCGATCTTCGACGCGCTCGACTTGGTCAAGAACGACGATTGGGCTCAAGAGTGTTACGTCTGGCTCTATCGCGGTGCGTGGCAAGAGTGGAGTATCGACGAAATCGAGATGGCCGTTCCGATCAGTCCGATGGAGTTGGACAAAAAGCGACGGGCCATCTTCAAACACCAGTCCCAGAAGGATCGGCCGCTCTTCCCGGGATCGGACAAACGGGAATTTTGGCAACGTTCCGATGATCGAAATCGCGGCACGGCCAAGCTCTATGATGATTTGGGGCTTGCCGAATACGAGGCGATGGAAGGGTTTGTTCGTTTCCCCTTTCTGGATGGAGACGCAAAGGATTAGAGCCTGTCAGTGCGCCTGAAGCCAATCGTCGGCCACACCGGTCTCGACCGTCAATGGAACCGATAGCTCCATGGCCCCTTCCATTCGCTCGACAATGGAGGAGACGAGGTCGGTCTCCTCTTTGTGAAGTTCGAATACCAATTCATCGTGTACCTGCATCACCATGCGAGTGCGATTTTTCTGTTCCCGAAGATCCCGGTCAATCCGGATCATTGCACGTTTGATGATATCGGCAGCTGTTCCCTGAATCGGCATATTGATGGCTGTTCGCTCTGCAAATGAACGTGCATTGAAATTCCGCGAATGGATATCGGGGATCTCGCGCCGCCTGCCGAGCAGTGTTTCGACATACCCCTTGCTTCGGGCAAACTCGAGTGTTTCGTCAATGTAGGTCTGAATTCCAGGGAACCGTTCGAAATAACGATCGATCATCTCCTGCCCCTCCTTGTTGGAAATTCCCAATCTGGAGGCGAGTCCATAGGCACTCACACCGTATGGAATGCCGAAATTCACCTCTTTGGCCTTCCGTCTCTGATCCGGATTCACGTCCTCCAGGCTGGAGAGTCCGAAGATCTCCATCGCTGTACGTGAGTGAATATCCTCGCCGTCCCGGAATGCCTGAATCATCTGTTCATCCTCCGAAATCGAAGCGATCACCCGTAATTCGATCTGCGAATAATCGGCTGCAAGAATGGAATAGTCCTCTTCAGCAATGAATGCGCGACGAATTTCCCGCCCCCGCTCGGTTCGAATCGGAATGTTTTGAAGATTGGGATCCGACGAGGAGAGACGTCCCGTGGCTGCAACTGTCTGGTGATAACTGGTATGAATCCGTCCGGTCTCCTCGTGAACCAACTTCGGCAGGGCATCGGCATAGGTGGATTTCAGTTTTCCCAAGCTCCGAAACTCCAGAATCTTCTCGGCCACCTCGTGTCGGGTTGCCAACTCCTGAAGAACTGGTTCTGCCGTTGAATATTGACCGGTCCGGGTCTTCTTTTTCGCCGGCAGCCCCATCTTCTCGAACAGCACTTCACCGAGTTGCTTCGGGGAATTGATATTGAACTCCATATCGGTCAACTGATATATCTCCTCCTCGGCTGCACCCAAATCTGCAGCCAACTCCCGGGAAAATTCTTCCAATCGAGTCTGATCCACTTTTACGCCGTACTGCTCCATCCGGCAAAGGACAGAAACCAGTGGAAAATCGAGTTCCGTGGCAACGTCCAGAAGCCCTTCCTCCACCAGTTTTGCACGTAGGATTCGGTAGAGCCGGTGCGTGATGTCTGCATCTTCACACGCATAGGGAGCCACCTCTGCAAACGGTATCTCGTCCATCGTCTTCTGGTCTTTGCCCCGTTTTCCGATCAGCTCTTCGATCGGGATCGGCTCGTAGGAGAGGTACCGCTTGGCCAGCTCGTCCATCTTCAACCGCTGTGAGGCGTCCAGAAGGTAGGCGGCAATCATCGTGTCAAAACAGCTCTCTCCCAGCTCCAGACCGGATCTCGAGAGTACCATGCGGTCGAATTTCATATTGTGGGCGACCCAGCGGATCTCGTCCAGACCGGCAAGAGGTTGCAGTCGCCTGATTACCTCCACTTGGGACGGAGCTCCCTCGACATTGACCGGAATATACCACGCCTCACCTTCTTCGTACGCAATTGAAAGTCCGACCAGACCGGCTCGCATCGGATCGGGAGAGTCGGTCTCGGTATCGATACAGAGAACCGTCTGTTTTCGCCAACGTTCGACCAACGTCTCCAACTCCTGCAGATCGGTCACCGTATGGTAGGCAACCGTATTTTGATCAAGTTGATCGTGGGTCGAACGCGCGTCTTTACCCGCCGCTCCTACACTGGAGAACAGATCAGCCTGCCCCTCTTCGCCCAGGTACCGTTTGGTCAATGTGCGAAACTCCATTCGTTTGAAAAACGCTCCCAACCCCCGCTTGTCGGGACCGTCCCACTGCAGACTCTGCCAATCGACTGTATCGGGAACATCGGTCTTGATCGTAACCATCTCCTTTGCGTGCAGAGCCTGATCTTTAAAGTTCATCAGTCCCTCCCGTTGCCTTTTGGCGCTCATCGTCGGAGCCGCTTCGATCGCACCCTCGAGCGATCCATACTCCCGAATCAATTTTGGGGCTCCCTTTTTTCCGATGCCGGGGACACCTGGAATATTGTCCGACGTATCCCCGATAATCGCCAGTACATCGATCACCTGCTCCGGATAGACCCCGAAATAGTCGAGAACTCCCTCACGGTCGATCAGGTTGAACCCTCCGTTCTTGTTGTCGGGCTTGATCATGAAAATGTCTTCTCTGATAAGCTGCATAAAATCCTTATCCGGTGTAACCAGATAGGTCTCGGCTTCACTCTGTTCGGCCTGCAGGGCGAGCGTCCCGATAATGTCGTCAGCTTCGTATCCGTCCTGTTCCAGGTTCGGAATACCGAATTTTGTGACCATCTCCTTGATCAGCGGGATACCGACTCGAAGCTCGTCGGGTTGCGGCGGCCGGTTCGCTTTGTACTCCGGATCCATCTTGTGACGAAACGTGGGTTCATGTGTATCCCAGACCACGGAGATGTAATCCGGTTTCTCTTCATCCAATAAATGGACAAGTGTGTTGGCAAAGCCGAGGATCGGACCGGTCATGATCCCTTCCGAGTTTTTCAGGCGGCTACGGATAAATGCAAAGTGTGCCCGGTAGGCCAGGGCCATACCGTCCAGCAGATAGAGTTTCTTCTTCATTCCCAAGAGGTCTTGAATTCAACAATGAATGGAGTGGATCGGCGGCTCCGGTCCTATTGGACCAATGTCATCCGACGGGTTTTTACTTCGTCGGGAAGAACCAGCCGGTAAAAATAGATTCCGCTGGCCAGCCCCTGACCGTCAAACGGAATTCGATGGACTCCGGACGGGAGCGTCCCTTGTGACAGAACCTGTACTTCCCGTCCCAGAAGATCGTGTACCGAGAGGCGAATCTCCACCTGCTCGGGAAGTGAAAATTCGATGGTGGTCTCCGTTGTGAACGGGTTGGGATAATTTTGCAGCAGACGTACATCTTCCGAAATGGGCGGGTCCGGGAACGTGGGAATGCCTGCCTCCTGCTCGCCCACCATCGTCACACTGGCCACCCAGTTGTTGCGATCCCGATAGACACCCCATCGCGTCCCGCCGGAGTCCTGCAGACCGACAAACGTGCGTGGCGGATCGTAGCGGGAATCAGTTGCTTCCGGGCAATCCGGGTTTTTATCTCTATCGCACAACCCGGCATCGAGAAGAAGCTCCAGATAGAGCCCGCCCAGGTCTTGCTCCACCTCCAACGATACAAAGTACTCCTCTCCCTCCAGCAGTTCCCACTGCGAGGCGTCCACGCCAATATAGTTCTCGCCCATGGCCAGGTCCGCCAATTCGACCCTTTGGGATACGATCTCCGGACCGGGTCTCCAGACATCCGGGTCGGTCGCCGAGGGAACCGCTTCGCGAAGGGTGAGTCGGAATGTACCGTCTCCCGCAATAGCCGACTCCCGCGTGTTGACGGAAAATCGGACGTGTCGAATCGATCCGTCCATCGCAGGCGAGATCCGTGTGGCTAATGCGAAAAGGGGGTCGTCTGGTATCGGTTCGTAAATAGCCGGATCTTCGTGATACGAGAGAGTCTCGGCCATGAGTTCAGAGGGCGTCCACTCCCCGCTGTAGATAAAGGTCCGACTCTCGTCCCGATCCGGCTCGCTGCGGATCGGAGCGGTATTGACCGAGATCAACACCACCTCTTCATAGATCGTGCCGTCATCCGGAAGAGTCCACTGGCCGTCTGTGGAGGGGTGGATCTCGTACCCGGACTCTCCGACCCGGCGAGAGATCAACGTGTGCCGGATCCCGCTTTCGGGTTCAATGGAGAGCTCCAGATCCCGAACCCCGAACCACTGCGTATAGAGCGCCCCTCCGTAGTAGAGGGTTTCGCGACGATTCTGAACCCAGGGTTGAACCGATGCGTCATAGACCACAC
>JBNJFK010000044.1:0-13371 GCA_051746765.1 Bacteroidota bacterium | reverse complement strand
AATCATGGACAAAACCATTTCCATTACCATTGCCGGGTTGATACTGCATGTCGAGGAGAGCGCCTATCGGGAGCTGGAGATCTGGCTCTCGTCGGTTCGCTCTCACTTCGGACAGTATGACGACAGCGACGAAATTCTTCGCGACATCGAGAATCGCCTTGCCGAACTGCTTTCGGAGTTAACCGGCAACCGAAAACGCGCCGTCACGACGGACGATGTGCGGGATGTGATCTCGCAGATCGGGACCACGGAGGATTTTGAAGAGTTTGACGGCGAGACTGAATCTGATGTCCCTCGAAACCGACCGGTTAAGAAACGTCTCTACCGGGATCCGGACAACTCGCTACTCGGCGGGGTGGCCTCTGGGCTGGCCGCCTATTTGGGAATCGACATCACGCTGGCCCGTGTCCTCTTCGTCTTCTTTACACTGATCTGGGGGACCAGCCTGCTGCTTTACATCGTGCTCTGGATTGCCATGCCAGTGGCCGACACCACTGCCAAGAAGTTGGAGATGAAGGGAGAGCCGTTGACGCTGGCGCGGATGGAGGCGCGAATCAAGGAGACCCTTCCTCCGGGGAGTGAGATGAGTACACGGTTGGGCCGCTTTTTCGAGAGGTTCTTCTCGGTACTTCGCGAGGCTGGGGAGGCGGTGATCAAATTTCTAAGGAGTGCCGGCCCCCTTCTTCTGCTGGTGACCGGCTGGGTATTGATCATCATCGGAAGTGTGGATGTGATCTTCGGTACGACCCTCTATCTGATCGGGCTCACCGATTCGACAACGGCCATGTTTGAGGTGTCTCTGCTCGAAATGGCTTCCAGTCCCTGGATTCACTACATCCTGCTTACGTTGGGCTGGCTGTTGGTGGTCATTCCTGGACTGTTGGTTGCGATGGCCGGTCGGGCACTGGCGGGCTTCAAACCGGCTCGGTATGCACCCTCTCCGGTGGTCCTTCTCAGTATCTGGGTCATCGCATTGATGATTGCCATCATTGTCGGTCTGCGTGAAATACCCGTTTATGAAGAGAACATCGATGCGACTCGTTCGGGTGTGGTGGAAGTCCAATTCTCCGAGATTATTGTACCGATCCATTTGCATTCAATAGGAGATAATTCCTGACGGTCAGGGACTTGAACAGTCCGTTCTCCTCAACACCTCTCCAGGCCGTCCGGAGACCGGTTCTCCCTCCTCAATAACGGGATTTCCATTTACGATCACCCAGTCAAATCCCTCTGCGAGTTGGTGGGGTTCGTCGAATCGGGTGGTCTCCCGAATCTGCTCTGGATGGAAAAGGAGAAGGTCGGCGGCATAGCCCTCGCGAATCAGCCCACGGGGCGTGGCAACCTGGTTCGGATCGTCCAGTCCCAACACGGAGGCGGGTAGCCCTGTCATCTTGCGAATCGCCTCTTCGAGAGGGAAGAGGTCCTCTTCCAGCGTTATAGTCTCGATAACCTTGGCAAAACTTCCGTAGCCCCGTGGATGACGCATGGTGGGGCTTCCGTCCGAAGAGATCATGACATGAGGATCCTGCATGAAGGTGCGCATGACCTCTTCGTTCATCACAAAATAGGCGGCGCTTGCTCCGCCCGGTCCCATGTCGATGAGCACCTCTTCAAATGGCCTGCCCGTTTCGTTAGCAATCTCGGCCAGCGTTTGTCCTGCCCATGGGGCAGTACCGATCAGTGTCGCTTCCGGACCGTTGCGGGAGAGTACTCGCTCCCGAAGGTAGGTGGCCAGCTCGTCCCGTCGGGTTCGGACCACCTCGTCATAATCGTTTGGGGAGAGGGCCCAGTCGGGGAAGAGGAGGCTGATGCCGGTGAAACTGGCCGTGTAGGGGTAGATGTCTGCCGTGACTTGGATGCCGGACTGACGGGACTCCTCCAGGTGCTCCAGGATCCGCTCGGCCTGGGCGGGGTCGTTGCCCAGTACCAACTTGATGTGGGAGACATGGACGCGGGCGCCACTTCGGGCTCCCTGAAGCAGGAGTTCTCCCAGGGCTTCTTCCATCCCGTCAGCATCTTCGCTCCGCATGTGGCTGGTCAATAGCGCATCCCGCTCGGCGAGAATCTCTGCCAGTGAGACCAGCTCCTCCAGATCGGAAAAACGCCCGGGAGTGTATTCCAGGCCGGTGCTCATGCCGAACGATCCCGCTTCGAGCGAAGCGAAGAGCATCTCCTGCATACGGTTTCGTTCTTCGGCTGTTGCCGGTGCGCCATCGGGAATGCCGGCAGCGATGCGGAGCGACCCGTGCCCGATGAAGTGAACCAGGTTCGGCCCGATCCCTTCACGCTCGACTTCCTGCATCCAATCGGCGGTATCGCTCACGCCCGGCCCGCTGCCGTCCTGACCCAGCGAAATCGTCGTCACGCCCATATGCAGGAAGTTGTCGAATTCGGGGGTGCGAAGCGGGCTTCCGTGTGCGTGCATGTCGATGAAACCGGGAGAGAGAACCCGCCCGTTGGCTTCGATGGTCTGGCGGGCACGTACGGGTTGCCGTCCCGGTTCAGCCAGTCCGGCAATACGTCCATTCCGGATCCAGACGTCGGCCTCGGCGTCCGGCTCACCTGTGCCATCTATGACGCGGGCTCCTGTGATGAGAAGGTCGGCCGATATCGTGTCGGGAACGGCCACGGGGTCGGGACGGGACTCGGACTCGGGACCCGAGCAGTTGATCGCCAGAAGGAGAAACAGAAGTAGCAGGGAATACGGACGTGTGTGCATGTGAATCAATGAGTTGGAAATATCAAGATAATGAACGAAAATACGGAGAGAACCGAAAATGGCTAATTTTTTAAGGAACGTTTCAGAGAGGGGTTAGGTTTCGTTTTTCAGAAATGTGCAGAGGTTTGAATTATTGGAGATAGGCGGGTCATCAAGAGAGAGTTCAAATCCCCGTTGCCAATAATAGATAAATAGGTCAAGAGAGATTATTTACTACCCCCTTGAGGAGAGTGTATGGAACTACATGTCAGATTCATGGTCAGCCGTTGCTGTACCGTTTTCATAAACGACATATTGCAGGAATTGGGAATAGAGTGCGAATCCATCGAGCTCGGATTGGTACGTACCCGCGAAGAGTTGTCGGGTGAGCAGATGGATCAGTTCCGGGAGAAACTGGCGAGTGTCGGAATGGATCTATTGACGGACAAAAAGAAGATCCTGGTCGAAAAGATCAAGAATCTGATCATCGAGAGGGTCCATAACTTGGATGAGATACCAGACACGAAGGATTCTGAATTTCTGCAAGAGAAACTGGGGTACAATTACACCTACCTCTCCAACCTGTTCTCCGAAGTGAATGGGATGACCATCAAACACTATATCATCTTAAACAAGATAGAGCGAACGAAGGAATTGTTGCTATTCGAAGATCTGACGTTGACTGAAATTGCCGACAAGCTCCAATACAGCAGTGTCGGACACTTGTCGAACCAGTTCAAAGAGGTGACCGGATATTCTCCATCTCATTTCAGGGAGAAGAAAAACCTGAAGCTCAAATTCATTGAAGATCTTTGAATGGTATCTCGAATAGGCAGTATGACGTTTTCGGTTACATGACCGGAGGCTAGTCGTAGGATGAGTTTGTCGAAGAGGAATCTTCTTTCAGGTAGAGAGACTCTCCGTTCTTGACAGTGGTGTGGATACTGGATCTCAGCATCAGGACATTCAGTGCAAACAGCGGGAGTTTCAACATTCGATGCCAGCGTGCCGGTTCGAGCCAGAGTCGAAACATCCATTCCAGACCACTTTTTCTAAGGATCTCCGGTGCTCGTTTTTTTGATCCGGAGATAAAATCGAAGCTTCCTCCGATCCCGATGATCAACTTGCAGTTGGGCAGCTTGTCCAAATTTGCATGGATCCACTTTTCCTGGGCAGGCGCCCCGAGGGCCACGAAGATGACACTTGCACTCTTTAACAGGATTTGAGTGTCCATCGGCAACTGTTCGAATGCCATATCCGGTTTTTCCGGAGAATGGGTACCGATGACACTCAAATCTTCGATTCTACCCATAAGAATGTCTGCCGCCTGTTGTGCCACTCCCGGCGCAGCACCGTAGAAAAAGACCGTCTGGCCGTATGTTGCGCAATCATTGCAAATTCTTTCGAGTGAATCAGAGCCGGTGATACGATCGACGGTTTTGTTGTGAAGAAAGTGAATGGCCCAACTGATGCCGACTCCGTCTGCCGTGTTAATGGTCGATTTGCTCAGGATCTCCTTGAATTGGTTATCAAAAATGGATTGAATGGCGATCTCCGGGTTCACCGTCACAACAAAAATCGGTGGAGAGAGTAGATCATCGTCTTTCAGTCGTTCTCCAATCAGATAGTAGAATTCGTCTTTGGAGTAGGGAGCGATATCCACTCCAAGTACGGGGTACGGGTCCGTTTTTTTTTCGATCGCAAACATAGTGGCCTTCCGGTTTCGTGATTGTCGACAAGCAGATCAACCGTTGATACGCTTCTTGACTGAAGGGATAGCAACTAATGTGCCAACGATAATAAAACGGCCTTTACGCCAACGAAATCAGTGTTTCACCATGGGTTTCGATGTTGTAGAATCGGGTGATGGGGGTCAATTTACACAGCGAAGCCGGGAGGAGGGTAAGAGTTGCCCGGTGACTCACCGTCGGCGGCAATGGGAGAACGGATCTGTATGTTGTGATTCCTTGATAGGCACACGTCCGATGGGTCGGACCTTTTTCATGAATCCGGCCCGTCGGCAGGATGGTTAGAGCGAATCAGCCGAGCCGGTGCTCCGCCCCAGAGGGTGTTGGGAGGAATGTCTTTGGTGACGACGGAACCTGCGGCAATAATGGATCCATCTCCAATCGTGACACCTTTCAGAATAATTGTTCTGCACCCAATCCAGACTCGATTACCGATGTGTACCTCTTTGTCGACCATCGGTTCCGCATTCGAAGGGTGCAGGTCAGAGTCCATGATGATCACGTCCCAGGCAATTCTGCAGTCTTTTCCAATGACGACCTTTTTTTCACAGATGATGAGTGAATTACGGTTTAGATAGGTGCCGTTTCCGATCAGTAGCTGCCCGGATTTTCCGATTTCAAGTCTTACACCGGAGTAGAGCTGACAATTTTCTACACGAATGGTTCCACCCTTATTCAAAACAGTGGGGTAGGGGCGTCCACCGGATACAACCAGGATTCCATGACTGTCGAACTTCCGGGAAACCCAATAACCGGCAACGTGATCCCGAATGGAGTGTTTTCTGAGCCTTGATTGTATTTTTCGAAGAACGGAGGTGATCATGACAATCGATCTCCACTATGAATAAACGTATCGGGTGACGCCAGTTTCCCGTCGAGAAGCCAGCTAGAGAGAGTGACCCAGCGATCCGCTGCAGCAACGGAAATGGTCCTATTGTCAATCGCTCCGACGGTTCCCGGAGCGTGGTCTGCCGGAATGGAGCTGATCTCCATTTTCAGGATGGAGAGCGAGTGATTGCGGACGGATGTATGGGGCACTCCCCAAGGGGAGGGAAATGGCGAATAACTGGAAGCACGGACAAATGCGTCAATCTCTCGTGCAGTTGAATCCCACACAATCTTTCCGCTGTTGGGAATATCCGAGCGTTTGTAGACTCTGCGTTGAGACAGATCCTGCACTTTTCGGGTAGGGACCTGTGAATCATTGCTCAGATCCTGTAGAAACTGCTCAATCAGTCGAATTCCATATCGAGTACAGGACAGGCTTACGGACAGCCCCGTGTCGTTCTCCCCGAGAGGGAAGACATGCTCGTACAGGATATCGCCTGCGTCAATCACCGGGGTGATTTCATGGAGCGTAACGGCGTGACTCTCTTCACGATTGTAGATGGCCCAGCTGGGGGCATTCAACCCCGCATAACGCGGTAGAGGACCGGGGTGAAGGTTGAATGCACCGATGTTCAGGGATTGAATCACGTCTGTATCAATTCGGTGCAGAGAGTGAACATTCAACAGAACATCCACCTGATGCCTGGAGATCCACTGGCTGAACCGGGGATCAGAAACCGAAGATGCGGGAAGTGTCCTGCATCCGGCTTGTTTCGCCATTGTTGAAATTGCGGAGCCACTCGCCATCTCTACCTCGGTAAGCACAGCTGTAAGGCTGTGAGAACTCTGCAATATCTTTTTGGCAGCCTGGAGACCGGCAGACTCATTTGCTACGAGAAGTATTTTCACAGGGCCTCGCGGTGATGCGTAGTTCAGCTTGGGATACGATTACGCCGGGTTGAACGAAACGAATTTAAAAATACAATAAAAATGAACCTTCAAAAGCACAAATATATATGATGAAAAATTAAATTTAATAGAAACAATGTGTAACAAATTTTCGTCGAAACATCTCGAACTGTGTACAAATGTTACATTCGAACAATGGGTGTATTCTGATTGAAATTAAATAACAGGTCTCATGTACGTTGAGGAGCTGTTGAAGAAGTAGACACGGTTTATGGCACATCTATTGTATTGGAAACGATGTCTGTACATCTGTTATCCAAAATCATTTGTCAACGATCGGCCCATGCAGAAACCATTCTCAAGTTCCGATTCCATTCCTGTAGATCTGTTTACAACCACACCTCAGTCCGTCGAATTTGAAGGGACATCGTTTCTGAATGAGGTTCGCAGAATTTCCAGACAGTCGGAGGAGTACGGTTACAAAGGGATTCTTGTTTACAGTGACAACCGACTTGCCGATCCGTGGACTCTTGCCGGTGTGATTTTGGCCGAAACGGAAAAGTTGATGCCGATGATTGCACTGCAGCCGGTGTACATGCATCCCTATACGGTGGCGAAGAAAATTGCCACGATCGGAATGCTCTACAATCGCTCCATTGCCTTGAATCTGATCGCCGGCGGATTTGTGAACGATTTGAAATCACTTGGCGACCAGACGGATCATGACAAACGGTACGAGCGCCTGATCGAGTATACAGAGATCATCCAACAGCTATTGACGTCGGACCGTCCGGTGACCTACAAGGGTGAATTCTACCAGATTACAAACCTGAAGTTGCAACCTGGCTTGTCGGTCGATCTGCAACCGACGTACTACCTATCCGGATCGTCGGAGAAAGCCCGTTTATCTGCAAAACGATTGGGAGCCAAATTGATCGAGTACCCGGAGCCGGTCCAAGCCTATGAAAAATCCGGACCGGGCAGGTCGTCAACCATTGACGGGATCCGGATCGGAATACTTGTTCGGAAATCAAAAGCGGAAGCCTGGTATAGTGCCCGCAATCGATTTCCCGAAACCCGGGCCGGCGAGTTGTCTCATTTACTGGCAGACAAGGTATCGGATTCGGAATGGCACAAGGCACTCTCCCGGCGATCCAATGAGACATCCGAAGAGAGTCCGGTGTACTGGCTGGGGCCGTTCAAACATTATCACACATTCTGCCCATATCTGGTGGGCGACTATACCGACGTTGCAAAAGAGTTGTCCAGCTACCTGAATGCAGGGTGCAATACCTGCATCCTGGATATACCGGTATCCGAGACCGAATTGCAGAATACAGTAGAGGTCTTTGGTTTGGCACACAGACAAATGGTGCAACTTCAATGATCTACGACTGGGCGAGAGAACAGGCAGTGAGAAACGGTAATCGGATTGCCATTACACTGTACGATGAAAATATAACCTATCGGGAACTGGAGAATCGGAGCAATGGTCTGGCCGAACGCTTGACCCTGTCCGGACTCAAACCTGGAGACCGGGTCGGGCTCCTGCTGGAGAAGACGCCGGCTACGATTGTGGCCATGCTGGGGATCAGCAAAGCGGGGGGTGTGTATGTTCCGCTGGATATCCACAGCCCGCAAGCTCGTCTGCAGTTGATTATTCAGGCGGCCAATCTTCAGTATCTTTTTCTGGGCGACCATGATTCAGGTCTCTATCCATCCTTGATTGCTGCGCAGCCGGATCTGCGATTTCTGCCCTGGATCTGGTGGTCGCAGAATTCATGTCCATATACAGAGAAGAACCCGCCACTTTTTTGCCTATCGGATGCAACTCCCCTGGCCCTCTGCCCGAAAGACGGGATACGGAATCCGGATCATCCCGCACATATTCTGTTCACGTCCGGTTCTACGGGCCAACCCAAAGGGGTTGTGATTACCCATCGAAACATAGAGACGTTTATTGAGTGGGCCGTCCGTTATTTCGATATGAAACCGGGCGAGCACACATCCTGCCACTCCCCGTTTCACTTTGATCTGTCGACATTCGACATTTATGGCGCCTTTGCTTCCGGTGCTCGTCTTCACCTGGTACCAAAAGAGATCTCGATCCATCCTCGAAAGCTGTCCGATTTTATCCTGCAGAATCGCCTGAATCAATGGTTTTCCGTACCATCGGTCTTGAGCTATCTTGCGCGTTTTCAAGCCATTCCGAGTGGAGGATTTCCAGATCTCAAACGCCTTCTCTGGTGTGGAGAGGTGTTCCCGATTCCGGCACTTCAGTATTGGATGCGTTCGTTGCCGCATGTGACATTCACCAACCTGTATGGTCCGACCGAGGCGACCATCGCAAGCAGTTACCACACGCTTGCGGCCATTCCGGAAGAAAGAACCGAGGTACCGATCGGACGTGCTTGTGACGGCGAAAAACTGCTGGTTCTGAATGCATCTCTGCAGCCGGTCCAACCGGGCGAAGTGGGGGATCTCTACATCGGTGGCTCGGGCCTGAGTCCGGGATACTGGCGTGATGAATCCAAAACGGCCGCAGCCTTTATTCGTTATACAGATGCGGATGGACGAACCGAACGAATCTACAAAACGGGAGATCTGGCATCCCTGGATCACGATGGGTTGGTCTTGTTTCACGGTCGATCAGATGATCAAATCAAAAGCAGGGGATATCGGATCGAGCTTGGAGAGATCGAGGCGGCTTTGGGGAACGACGAGGGTACTCTGCGAGAGTATGCAGTCGTACCTATCCGAAAAGGCGGATTTGAAGGCACCAGCATCGGTTGTGCCTACGTTGCCGCTGGTTGTGAACAGAGGGATCTGGCTCCGCTGTTGAAGGACAATCTGTCAAAGCATCTGCCCTTATACATGATTCCCCAGTTCTGGAAAGCCTACGATACACTGCCCCGTAATGCGAATGGAAAAATCGATCGTAAAGCGCTGTCGAATGAGTTTGAACGGGGTGAACCGAAATCACGACAGGACTCAAATACACGTCAAAACCCGCATATACAATCAAATGGATAATCAATACAACAAACTTAGCGAACTTGTAAATCGAGTACTAACGGTCCAAATCAACGATCCGGAGCTGGATCTCATGGATTCAGGCCATCTGGACTCACTGACGCTGGTACAACTGATGATGGAGATCGAACTCTCGTTTGGATTTTCAATCCCGCCGGAATTGGTGGATATCGATGACTACCGCACACTCCACTCCATGAATCGGATGATTTCACAGTGTATGTCCCGGACAGCTCTGGAATCTCATGAATGACTTACCCCTCGAGGACTCTTTTCGTGCCAATCGTCAGCAGAGGTCAGGATCCGCTTTTTCAACGACCGGACGTTCGTTATACGAAATCAGCGCACTCCGACGGGAAGACATAGACGAAATCGTGGCGATGTCACAGGATTTATTCCCGGGTAGTCGTGATGTCTCCCCGGACTCTATCGGGAAGGCCGTGTGTGACCTCTACTTTCATCCGACCCAGTCCGATACAGCTATACCGTCACTTGTAAGTAGATCTGCATGCGGTGTAGTGGATGGATTTTTGGGGGTGAGAACCAGCCGGTTTTCGTATAACGGAAGAACAGTGGTTGCGGCGAACTGTCACCATTTGATGGCGACCGGTCCGGCGCGCTCCCGTCTGGTTCCGATGAAGATTCTTCAGCAGTTTTTGAGAGGCTCCCAGGATTTTTCGTTCGCTGACGGGTCGGTCGATGCGACCCGACATTTGTGGAAACGTCTCGGTGGCGAGATCTCAATGGCCGACAGTCTCTACTACAAGATCCCGTTGCGCCCTCTCTCTTTTGCTGCACGGGTCTACCTGAAGTCCGTTCAACAGCCCTTTCGTGGCATTATCCACACCCTTTCCTCGGGAATGGATGGAATCGGAAACAGGCTTGCACTTCCTCTTTTTCGGCGAAATCGTCCGGAGATCCGAATGGAAACTTTATCGACCGAACGGCTGCTTGAAGGGTTGGACAAGGCCAACCGAACATACACTCTCTTTCCGAATTACGATCCACAGAAGATCGACTATCTGCTCTCGCTTCTCGAACAGGAACAGAGGTTCGGCAGGTTTCATCGGATTGTGCTTTTGGACGACCAGAACGATCTATACGGATGGTTCCTCTATTACGCCAACAAAGGCGGAGTCTGCGAAGTGATTCAGGCGGTTTCACTCCCGGGCAAGGAGTCGATACTGCACGATGCCTTGACATGGCACGCGTTTGATCAGGGTGGAATCGAACTCTCCGGACGGCTCATGTCCAGTCAACTCAAATCGCCGCTGGCCACCCGGGCGGTCTGTATGCCCGGAAGGATGTGGACGTTGATTCACAGTCGGGATTGTGAATTAAAGAACTGTATCCTTTCCGGTCGGGCATTTCTGACCCGACTGGAAGGGGATTTGTGGTTGCTATAGAGTCGCACTTCCTTCCCTCGTCGAACCCTCGTCGAACCCTCGTCGATTCAGGACGACTTCCCGTCCCGCTCTGTCCGGATCCATTTCGTCTCTTTTCCTGTTCGGAATGCATGGAGATAAACCTTCAGTTTCCATACAACATAGACCGGTAGATGGAGCAGTGATTTGTAGAGCACCTTGTCGGCTTTGGCAATATAGAGCCCCAGAAAGAGGTAGGAGATTCCCAGGAGTAAAAGTACGCCCCAGAGAAGAAGGTGGGTCCATGAGATCAGCCCCGTCAACGAAAGAATAGAAACGGGTAGAAGGATAGCCGAAATCAGTATCATCATATTTACGAAGGGGGGTGTGATCAAGTCGATGAATACATCGAAAAAGGCAAAGGAACGTTTCTTTATCGAAGCAGACAGAAAGGTGCTTGTATACTGCCGAATCACCTGATGCCTGCCGATTTCCCATCTCGACCGCTGGGACTCTGCATTCGCGGATTCCATGGGCATCTGAGCCCATACGGTTGCTTCCGGGGCAAAATCGATATGTATTCCGTTCAGGATCAGTATGAGACCAAATTCCAAATCCTCCGTCAGGGACCAGGCTTTCCAGGGGTATGCTTTCAATACCCCTGTCTCAAAACACATCCCGTTCCCTCTCAACCCCATGTTGAGCTTCAGAACTTTTCTTCCGAGTGGTTTTACATAGTTATAAAGGAGGAACCCGATGCGGGTCGCTTCAATACTCCAGTTGTTCTCTTGAGGCAGGACCAGGTCACTGCTCTGAATGACACGACTGCCGGTCTCCAGATAGTGGTTCATCACTTCCAGGTAGTTGCCCGAAACCAGACTGTCTGCATCGATGATGATGAAGGCATCGTACTCTCGTTTGTATTGGAGGATTTGATCAAAGCCCCAGCGTAGCGCATAGCCCTTTCCTGTTTCTTTTCTGTTGGTTCGTTCCAGAACTGTTACCCCCAAACCTCTCGCGATCCCGGCCGTGTCGTCCGTACAGTTGTCTGCAATGACATAGAGATCGTAGAGTTTTTTGGGGTACACGACTCCCCAGAGACTGTAGATCGTTTTGGCGATGATTTTTGCTTCGTTATGGGCGGGTACGATGATGGCAAACGTGCGATTCCTCTCTGTTGGAAAGGACGTTTTTATTTTGGCCTTGAGTGCGAGCACTCCAAGGAACAACTGATAAAGAAGCAGCGGAGAGATCAGAACGAATATGATTGAAAGAAAGAGTTCAAGGAGTATCATGGTAGGAAACTTCCTCAGAGGGGTGGTTTGAATCCGTATGGTTTGTTGCAGAAGAGACCATGGCGACGACACTAGTCAAAATGGCCGTGAAGTTGATGGCAGGTTCGTTTACCAAATAATTTTTGAATTGGTCCTCGTAATTTTTCCCGGGATGGGACGAAATTGGACGATCATTCAAATGGATATAGTCGTTGGGGCCGCCAACGAGCATCCCGGGGACCGGCGCTGTGAACGAGCCGGTTTCGGAAAGCTGATGGTAGGGCTGCTCGACCGATCGGCTACCGACTCCGGTGATCTGGGAACGATTAAACGGGTTTCTTCCAAACAGATAGTGGAGCTGATCTGTAGCAGCATTCAGATAAGGGAGCCTGTTTGATATTCTGTATGCTTGCAATAGTTCAAACGCGTATCCCAATCCCACACTGTTGGAGCCCCAATAGTATTCGTCAGAGCGAAGTAAATTTCGGTAGTTGCTGGTTTTTTGATTACGGAGAATGGACTCTGCACGATCGATAAGATCCGAACGGACATCGGAGTCAATCGATTCCGACAGCACACCTTCCGGCCAGGACAGATACGACTGAATGGCCAGACTGTGTGTATTCCGCCAGCTGAGAGGCGGCAACTGATCTCCCGTTATTTCCGTGTGGTGATCCGAAACATATCTTGAATAGGAGTTCTCACCGGTCAGATGAAAGAGTTCGGCAGCTGCCCAGACTCGTTCGTCAAGATCGGAGCTGTCTCCATACTCCCCCCCGGTAACACCCTCGGGATTTTTAAATCCTCCGTTGGGTACATTATTGGGATGTGCCAATAGATAGTCCCAAGCCTTTCGGGAGGCGGATTCAAGCAGGGAAGAGAGTTCCGGGTCAACATCAGACAGGTGCCGGGCCCCGAGGGCAGCAACGGCGCTGAAGGAGGCGGTAGCCGCACTGCTGTAGGTAAACAGGTATCGTTTGGCCGGATCCTGATCGGGCATAAACTCGCCAATCCACTTTTCCTGTGACACTTTGTGGAATACAGCTCCATTGCTATCCTGCATTTTAAGCAGCCAGCGAAGTGCCTGGCTGACTTCGTCCAGTATGTTCGGAATTCCGTTACCTGATTCAGGGATCCGTGGCTTCTGATCAGATTTTAAATCCGGACTGTATTCGTACGCATACAGAAGGAGAGCAGCGCTCAGGGCGGTATTGACGGAGAATTTGTTATAGTCACCGGCATCGTGCCATCCGCCGGTGACATCCAGAAATGTACCTCGTTGATTATAGAGTTCGGCATCGTCCAGATGGCACTGTTCATACCCCCACTGAGTTTGATCGGCTATCCGGGTTCCGCAACGATGGTAGTAGAAACTCTTGATCAGGGTTGGTAATACTTCTTGATAGGGGTTCGGTGAGGTATGGAATCGCTCGGAGAAGACCGGATCTTTCTCGACGGATCGAATCTGATACTCTCCCGGAGTCTCAACTGAGCTGAAGTCGATGAGGGTCAAGTGG
>JBNJFK010000043.1:0-13383 GCA_051746765.1 Bacteroidota bacterium | reverse complement strand
AATCTAAGGTCCTGGTGAGAAAATGGTGGAAGCTTGACAATTTTGGCGACGGCCCTTATCGAAACCGGCTCCCGAATGGATGATGTAATATTCGAAGAGTTCAAGGGAACAGGGAATATGGAAGTGGTCCTCGACCGTCGACTGGCCGAGCGTCGCATCTTCCCGGCCATTGACATCTTCAAGAGCGGGACACGTCGCGAAGAACTCATCGTTCCGGATGAAGAGCGGGAGAAGGTGATCCTGCTTCGCCGGTATCTGAACAACATGAACTCGTTCGAAGCGATGGAGTTCCTTCTGGATCAAATGAAAGGCACCGCGAACAACGAAGAGTTTCTGATCTCGATGAACCGGTAAGATTCGGCCGGACTGAAACAGATGGTGTCTATCATTCACCATCTGTTTCAGTCCTCAATAGCCGTCTTTTTACTGCTTTCGGATCTGAAATCGGAAGATTCGACTCTTGGTGATATTCAAGGCCTAGTTACAAAAAAGTATGATCCCCAATTACTTTACTTAAGCCAACACCCCAGTGAGGGACTTTACCACCCAAGGTATAATACATCTGTTTAAAACCCATTTTCAGTGCATAGGGCGTGAATCCCATTTCCAAATGTGACTCTTTTCCTCCCCACCATTCATCGGTTCGCATATAGAAGCCCTTAATGCCACCCATGTCACCCATGCATAGCAGTTCAAATTCCATCGGGTCAATATCCTCATCAATCACACCCAGCTCTTTGGAAATGCTATTGGTCAATACTTCAGCTTCCATATGACCTAACGAACCAATTTTGGGTACTGTGATTGAAGCGGAATCACCTACTGCAAAAATGTTTCGATAATCCGGGTTACGCATAAACAAATCGGTAACAACGAAACCCTTATCGTCCGTAAATGGTAACTCTTTCAGAAAATCATGGGCCTGCCAATCGGGGAAAATAATGGTTACCTCAGACTCCTGTGATGATCCATCATTGAATTCTATTCCGTCTTTATGGATCCTTTTTATTCCGCGAGTATTTGCCTGGTAATGATATCCCATGTTATCCATCATCGGCAGTAACCTGTCGAGAATGGTTTCACCTGCATCTTCTGCAATCACTTTGGCAGGAGTTGATAAATAAATGGTGGACTCATCACCTTTTTTATTTTTTTCCAACCAATGCGCCATGGAGAAAGCCAATTCGACCGGTGGTCCTTCACATGCCGTTTCTGCCACAGGTAATCCCTCGGGAAGCTTATCGCTTTTGCCCTGATGGAATATGTCTGAAGTGATGCCGATTGGCCCGCCCTTATACTCTTCGTGCAAATAATTTCTCAAGCGATTTCCCAGGAAATTATCTGTAACGCTATGGCCGTGTTCGCTAAATCCATCAATGGCATCATAGGCCAAGCGATTACCCAAGGCCACAATTAAATAGTCGTAGTGCATTTCACGCACTGGATGTCCGGGTCGTTCATTCGGTTTATAAAACACGGAGTTGACTTCAGGGTCAATATCTTTTACCTCTGCCTGAATAAATGTACTTCCATCTGCCTCCAAAAATGATATGAATTGGTAATTCATATCAATGCCAGGATTTTTGTTTCCCAAGACCTGCATAGTAATGTTAGGCACAAACGTAAGTAATGATTTACGGTCGATGATAGTGATTTTTGCTTTGTCTTTGACCGCGTCGTGAATATATCTTGCGGTTGTAAGCCCTGCGAAATTGCAGCCGAGAATAACAATATGTGGTTTTGCCATGGTCTTTTTTCCTCTCTCTTTTTTTCTTTTTTCTTTTCTCTCTCTCTCTCTCTCTCTTATTTAGAGAGATACCACTGTCTCACAACGAGCTTCCGCTATTACATCTACCTGAAGAAGGGAAGGTATTATAACTTTAATCTGCTTCCCGTTTCAGGGTACAGCAACCTCATTTATGCCGGAAAACTGAAGTGTGACCTTCTCCTGAAAAAACTGGAGCAGTGAATTCTGGATTCCACCTCAAATTACCATAAACCAACCAATATGCCAGTTTAAGTTTGTCCTGCTATTGAATCCGAACGTCGACTGGAAGGATGGCCCAGATCTGTCGTGGTTGCTCGAGTATGGAGAGCGGCTCTGCGTTCTCCTCAAGGGTTCGTGAAAACGGAATGGCGTCTCGAATCCAGCTTCGTGCCGATGCATCGGCCGATGCAAAGAGGGCTTCAAAGAGCGGTTTCGGTCGTGGCAGCTCCAGCGTATCCCACGCTTCGAGTCCACCGCGTTCAGCCGCCCGCGCAATGGCATCGTCCAAGCTTCCCAATCGGTCGACCAACCCCTGTTCCAGGGCATCTTTCCCCGTCCATACACATCCTTGAGCCACCTCTTCGATCTCTGCTGTTGATTGGCCCCGGTTGGTTGCGACACGGTCCAGGAAGGTGTCGTATCCGTTCTGCATGTAGCTCTGCATTGCCGATTGCTCTACATCGCTCATCCGGCGTGTCATACTCATCCAGTCTGCATGTTCATGGGTTTTGAGCGTCTCGAACCGAATGCCCAGATGGTCATTGTAGAGTTCTTCGCTGTTGAACATCATCGAGTAGATTCCGATCGAACCGGTAATGGTTGACGAGGTGGCCATTACTTCATCGGCTCCCATCGCCATATAGTACCCACCGGATGCGGCTACATCTCCGAACCAGGCGATGACCGGTTTCTTTTCGGCGGCGCGTCGAATGGATTCATAGAGCAGTTCGGACGTCGAGACAGCCCCGCCTCCGCTGTTGATTGCAAGGACGATCGATTTCACATCGTCATCCTCCAGTGCGGTCTCCAGGGAGGAGGCGATGGAACCGGCAGTGATGACCGGCTGTGAATCGAAGGGGGTCTCCACGGTCTGCGGAATGATCATACCGGATGCGTAGATGATCGCTACGGTCCCCTCCGGATCGACGGTCGGCTCTCCGGCTGATTCTGCCGATACACGACGATATCGCTGCATGGAGACCACCGGCAGATCGTCCTCCTCTTCGATTTCCAACTGACGACGTAATGTCGTTTCCAGATCTTCTGGATAGCCGATTCGGTCAATCAATCCCGCATCCAGCGCGCTTGATACCGGGTCGGAGGGAAGCGTGCCGAGCCATCGGTCCAACTCGTCTGTAGAGAGATTCCGGCTCTCGCTGACCTCACTCAGAAAGAGCGTGTGTACCTGGTCGAGAATGGCGCCGATCTGCTCTCGCTGTTGCGGGGAGGCGTCTTGACGCAAGAACGGTTCCACAGCGGATTTGTATTCACCCACGCGGGTAATTTCCGGCTCAATGCCTATCTTCTCGAACAGCTCCGGGAAGAAACTCAACTGGATCGAGAAGCCGTTCAGCTCCAGGTAGGTCTGATCGGGAGCCAGAAGGGTATCTGCTGCCGATGCGAGAAAGTATCCGCCCATGTTCATGCCGATGTCGTCGGTGAGAGCATAGATCGGTTTTCCGCTCGTTTCCCGAAACGTGGTGATCGATTCGCGTAGTTCGGACAGACTCGCCCAGCTTCCGGAAACCCGGTTCACCTGAAGCCAGAGAGCGTCGATCCGGTCGTCGTGTGTCGCCTTTTCGAGCGTCTCCTGAACCGATTGTACGGAGAGGGTGGGGCCGGTTTGAACCAGCTCCTGAAACGGGTTGTGGGGCACGCGATAAGGGATCATGCCGGTGAGGTTGATCTTGAGAACCGAGGACTCCTCGATATACGGTTCGGGCTGGCTCGACGAGCTGATGAGCAGCATGAAGAAGAGGGTGACGAGCAGCATGGCAGCCAGAAGACTGCCGAGGAGTGTTGCGAGGGTGGTCTTGAAGAAACTCATGATCCAACAATTTGGTTGTCAACGGCGTATCGGAATTTCGAATCGAATCGACGGAATTTCGAATCGAAGTGTCGGGTGTTCCCTGAACGATCGACGAATCCCGAAATCTGAGCAGAAAGGTACAAAAATTGAGAGGATCGATTGCATGAGAAAGAACCAAGCTCTTGGGGGACCCCGTGAGTGACAGACGTTTCGATACGATCGTTGTCGGTTCGGGTCACAATGGACTGATTACCGCCTGCTATCTGGCCAGAGCCGGGGAGAAGGTTCTGGTATTGGAGCGGCGCGAGGATGTGGGAGGAGCGGTTGCGACGGAGACGATGTTTGCCTCTCCGGCCCATCCGGGCGGGTTCCGTATGGATGTGGGCTCCTCTGTCCACATCATGATTCATCAGACCGGTATTCTCGAGGAGCTGCAGCTGGAGAACTACGGATTGGAATATATCGAGATGGATCCGTTCATGTCCTACCCACTGCCGGAGGGGCGGGGAGTGATCCATTTTCACAAGGATCTGGAGCGAACACTCGAGTCGATTGCGAGCGTGGCACCGGAAGATGTGGAAAACTATCGGGAGTTTGTCCGATTTTGGGGACGGATCAACCGGGGGGTTCTGAAAGCGTTCATGAGCCCGCCCTCCGGTGGCGCGATGTTTCGGGAGATTGGACTGGGCCAGGTGCGCGACGGCTCGATGTTTCGCAAAGGGGAGTCTACCCAGGGAGTGCAGAAAATTCTATCGAGTTACGGGAAGGTGGTCGATGACGCCTTTGAAAGTCCGTGGCTCAAAGCGGCGCTCGTCTGGTTTGCCGCTCAGTCGGGACCGACGCCCGACATGCCGGCAACCGGAGATTTTGCCGGGTGGCAGGCGATGCTACACGAAAGTGGAGCCAAACATCCGAAGGGGGGGAGTGGCGAGTTGACCCAGGCGCTTGCACGCTACCTGATCGCCCACGGGGGCGAGATTCGGACGTCCACACCGGTCGAATCCATTCTGATTGAACAAGGATCGGCTGTCGGAATCCGAACGGATCGTGGTGAAGAGATTCGGGCCTCCGGAGTGGTCTCCAATGCCCACGTGCAGACGACCATGCTCCGTATGGTGGGGCCGGACCATCTACCGCTCTCGACGTTGAAACGGGTAGAGAATATCGCTGTCGGCAATGGATTCGGTATGGTCATCCGCTGCGCGGTCGAGGAACTTCCCAACTATTCGGCCGCTCCCGGAGATCCACTCATTCACAACGGAATGCAGCTTCTGGCTCCATCCGTGGAGTACCTTCACCGGGCGATCGGGGAGTACCAACAGAAACGACCACCCACCGACCCGGCGGTCCTGGCGATGACCTTTTCGGCAATTGACCCGCATGTGGCGCCGGATGGTGGGCACACACTTTTTGCCTGGGCCCAGTGGCATCCCTACGAGTTGGCCGGTGGCGTGCAGTGGGATGACATCCGGGATGTGGAAGCCGGGAAAATCTACGATGTGGTCTGTCGTTATGCGCCAAATATGGAGGGGAAACTTATCGACTGGTATATTCAGACCCCGCTCGATATCGAGCAAAAACACGGCATGCTGCGCGGGAACGTGATGCATGTAGAGATGAACCTGGATCAGATGTTCATGTTTCGCCCGCTGCCGGAGATGAGCCAGTACGAGACACCGATCAGGAATCTTTTCCTTTCGAGTGCCTCTTGCCATCCCGGAGGCGGCGTGTTCGGAGCTGCGGGGTACAATGCTGCCAAAACCATTCTGAAAAAGAGACGGAGAGAACGATGGAAATGGTTCGGACGCTGAGAACAGACGGTTCGGGATCCCTGCTGCGGGTAAACATCCGTGCGGTCCATGAAAATCTGGCCTGGATTCGAGATCAGTCAGGCGGGCGACCGGTGATCGCAGTCGTCAAGGCGAATGCCTATGGCATTGGTGCGGTCATGATGGCACGATTTCTGTGCGACGAGGTGGAAGGGTTCGCTGTGGCGACGACCGACGAGGGGGGCGAGCTTCGGGAGGCGGGTATCCGAAAGCCGATTCTGGTCTTTGGCCCGCCACGGGCCGCAACAGTACGCGACTATGCAGAGTTTCAGCTGACCGCCTCGCTCTCCGGGCCAGAACAGGCGATGTTGCTACCCGACGGTGTGGCGTATCAGATGGTTCTCGACAGCGGCATGCGGCGCTACGGTGTGGCTCCGGAACAGCTGGATCGCGTCCGGGAGACCCTCTCGGCAGCATCACACCTCACCTATCGGGGATGTTACAGCCATCATGCGGTGGCCGACGAACCGGAAAACGACGCGGTCTATGAACAGATTGGTCGCTTTGAAGAGATGGTTCGACAAGCCGTACTGGAGGGGCCGCTCCACATGAGTAACTCAGCCGCCGTCCTTCATGCAGGCTCGATCCCGCACTTCGATCAGCTGCGTGTCGGATTGGGACTCTACGGGTATGCTCCCGGTCTGCCGAGACCGGATGCGCTACAACCGGCACTTGAGTGGCAGAGTACACTGGAGCTGGTTCGACCGATCCGAAAGGGAGAGGCGGTCAGTTATGGTGGAACCTGGAGGGCCGATCAGGATGGCTGGCTGGGGACAATGCCGGTGGGGTATGCCGACGGGCTTCCGAGAGCCCTTTCCAACAAGTTGGAGGTATCGGTCGAAGGTCGCCGATTTCGACAGGTGGGTCGGGTGACCATGGATGCCACCATGGTCTATCTGGAAAAGCCGATTCGGGAAGGAACTCCGGTAACTCTATTTGGTGGAGAAGGGTGGAGTCTGTATGAATGGTCCGATTCGATCGGGTCGATCCCTCATGAATCGCTCACCCGCCTCTCGGATCGCGTTAAACGCGTCTATTTTTTCTGACGGTCTAGAAGTGAATGAGGTCGACTTCTACGTCGTAGACGAATGTCTCGTCCCGATAGGTGTAGAATTGAGACGAACGATCGGCATCGGCAAATCCCATACTCGGTCCGACCACAATAATGCGACGTTCACCCTGTTTCATTCCGATAACCCCCTCCAGGAGTCCGCGTGGATCAATCAGGTCGGATGTCGTCACCTGTTCAGACGTGGTACTACCATCGGCATAGGTGGACTGCAGAACGGTGTTCTCGTCGTCATTCAGGCGTATGGTTATATAGCCGTTCATCCCCTCACCGGTTCGCCCCTGGATGGTCCACTTTCCACTACCCTCTTTGACCCGGTAGACCTGAAGGTCTTTTTGGGTATGGATCATGTCCAACTGCGTCGTGTCCGGCAGTTCCGGAACCGTCGAGAAGTCCGGTGGCTGGAAATAGGGATTGGTTGTGTCTGCACATCCAACCTGAAGCAGAGCCAGCAGGCCTGCGATCCAGATCATAAGAGGTAGTGGTCGATGATTCATTCAAACTCCTTGGTTCCAGTGGCCACTTCGATACGATTTCGAAAAGATAACGAAGTGGTGCACTGTTTATGATTCACTGTCTCCGAGTGCACGTTTCAGTGCCCGATCTCGTTGTTTGTTGGCAACCCGACTCAAAAATATGGAAAACTGATAGAGCAACAGCAACGGGGTGGCAATCATCATCTGGGAGACCGGATCCGGCGGCGTCAGGAAGGCAGACAAAATCAGGATAGTGATGATGGCTTGTCGCCGGTATTCACGCAGGAATTCCGGTGTAAGCATACCGGCGCGCGAGAGGTAGTAGCTGATGACCGGAATCTGAAACAAAATTCCACACGCCAATACCCAGAGCGCTACCGATGTAAAATACTCTGTGATGTCGAATTGATTCACAATGACATCGGAGATCACGAACTGATTGAAAAACTGCAGAGCAAACGGGACCAGGATGAAGTACCCGAAACTGATACCGAGAAGAAAGAAGAAGCTGACAAAGACCACGTTGGTATAGGTCTGAATCTTCTCCTGTTTCTCCATGGCCGGTTCGATAAACGCATACATCTGATAAAACAAGATGGGCGAACCGATAATAATCCCGGCGATGATTAAACTTCCCCAGTAGGTAAAGAACTGCCCGGGCAACCGGCGCGACAGCAGATTGATGTCGATCGCGTTGATCGGCATGATGTCGTAGATGAAGAAATCTGCGTGGGTGGGACCGAGGATGATATCATTGACGATGATCTCGGAAAAAATGAAGGCGAACACCACACCTCCGGTCACACCGGCCATTCCTTTGATGATACGCCAACGCAGCTCTTCGAGATGATCCAGAAAGGACATCCCCTCGGCCGGGTTCGGTTTGGGCCCTTTGGCCCGGGGCAGAAACTTGCCCATCACCCCTCGTTTGTTCGACTCCCCGCTCATGTTCGTTGGACTGCTCTGTGTCTGTTTCTGCTATGCATCGGTCGAGTCGGCTCCGGTAACGAAATCATACAGCGGGAACTGTCGACAGATCGACATCACCTCGTCTTTGACCCGGATGATCGTCTCCTCACTCTCCGGATCGGAGATCACGGTGTCGATCAATTCAGCGACCCGTACAAACTGCTCCTCGGTAAATCCGCGTGTGGTCATGGCCGGTGAGCCGATCCGGATCCCGGAGGTGACAAACGGGCTCTCCGTATCGAACGGCACCATGTTCTTGTTCACCGTAATGGCGGCCGCTTCCAATCGCTCTTCGGCCAGCTTTCCGGTGACCCCCTTGTTCCGAAGGTCGACCAGGATCAAATGGTTGTCGGTTCCGCCGCTGACCAGATCATATCCCAGCTCCAGGAACCGGTTGGCCATCGCCTTCGCGTTCGCCCGGACCTGCTTTTGATAGTCGGTAAAGTCGTCCTGGAGCGCTTCGCCAAAGGCAACCGCTTTGGCAGCAATCACATGCATGAGCGGTCCGCCCTGCCGTCCCGGGAAGACAGCCGAGTCCATCACTTCGCTCCACTTTTTGGTTCGCCCCGAGAGGCGTGCCGTAATTCCGAGGCTGTTCTCGCGATCATTGCCGATCAAAATCATGCCGCCGCGAGGCCCCCGCAGGGTTTTGTGTGTGGTCGTGGTGACCACGTCGCACCAGGGGAGAGGATCGTTAAGCAATCCGGTGGCGATGAGTCCGGCGGTATGGGCCATATCCATCCAGAGCAGAGCACCTACTTCGTCGGCGATCTCCCGAAAGGCCCGGTAGTCAAAATCCCGTGTGTAGGCACTCGCGCCGATGGAGATCATTTTGGGCTGAACCTCTTTGGCCTTCTCGCGAACACGGTTCAAATCGATCCGGCCGGTCTCCTTCTCCACACCGTAGAATTCCGGATGGTAGATCAGACCGCTGAAGTTGGCCGGCGATCCGTGCGTCAGGTGCCCCCCGTGAGAGAGATCCAGACCCAGCAGCTTTTCGCCGGGTTTCATCATGGCCAGGTAGACCGCTGCATTGGCCGAGGCTCCGGAGTGAGGCTGGACGTTGACCCAGTCGGCTCCAAAGAGTTTTTTGGCTCGATCGCGCGCCAGGTTCTCGGCGATGTCGACCACGTCGCATCCGCCGTAGTACCGATTGCCGGGGTACCCCTCGGCATATTTGTTGGTGAGTACCGATCCCATGGTCTCGATCACCGCCCGGGAGGCGAAGTTTTCCGACGCGATGAGTTCGAAATTGTAATTCTGACGTTGCGTCTCTTTTTCCAGTACGGACCAGATCTCCGGGTCCTGCTGCTTGAGGCTTTTCATGCGCGCTTGGAATCGGTTAGCGAGTGAATCTTGTTGACCCGGCGTTCGTGACGTCCTCCCTCAAAATCGGCGGAGAACCACGCCCTCAGGATGTTCCGAAGCTGTTCTTCGTCAAGCTCTCGCCCGGGCAGGCAGAGGATGTTGGCGTTGTTGTGCTGCCGGGTCAGGGAAGCGACTTTTTCATTGTATACCAACGCAGCACGTACACCATCGAACCGATTGGCAGTCATGCACATGCCCTGGCCGCTGCCGCAGATCAGGATGCCGATCGGATCTTTTTGGTCGCGAATTCGTTCGGAGACCGGAACCGCCATGTCCGGGTAGTCAACCGACTCCTCGGAATCGGTTCCCAGGTCGAGCGGCTCGTAGCCCATCTCGGTGAGGAGTTTTTTTACAATCTCCTTGGCTGGATATCCGGCGTGGTCGCTTGCTATCGGTACTTTCATCTCCCGCTCGGTTGAGTTGTTCTAAACATCGTCGGTCGTTCGGCCCGTCGTCAATCAACGGGACCGTCTTCATCGATGAACCGGTCGGTACAGACCCGATTTGTTGTATGGGTCGTGGCCCGGCTGACGGAGATCGGCAACCGGAACCAACAGACGTCAAATATCTCGAAAAAATCGGTCACTCAAAAGGAGAGTCTGTCTGAATGGATCCCGCCGAACGGTCATTCGAGCGAGGTAAAGATGTAGATGAGTACATTCGTGCCGAACTGCAGAGCCGCATCGACAACCTCTTGCGGATTCTCGTGTTCGTCATGTGCCCACCCGTCGGACGGATTGGACTCGTAGGTATAAAGAACCGCGAGCCGACCGTCCAGGAAGAGTCCCAGCCCTTCAGGATCTTCGCCGTCATGTTCATGTACCTTGGGTGGGCGCCCCTCCTCCATTTCGAATGGTGACCGGTAGATTGGATGATCGGGTGGAACCGTCTGCAGCTCCACGTCGGGGATAAGGCTGTTCAGGATCGGGCGAATACTTTCGTCCAGACCGTAGTCGTCATCGACCCAGAGAAAGCCCCCTTGCTCCAGATAACGTCGAAGTGCCGTCCGCTCTGCCTCGCGAAAATCGACGTTTCCGTGCCCGGTCAGAAAGAGCATTGGATAGACCCCGAGAGGGTCGCGATCCAGTCGCACGACCTGTTGTTCGGTCGAGAGCGTGATCGGGAACTGATCGCGGGAGAAGGTAACCAGATTGGGGATAGCCGAGGGGGAGTCGTACCAGTCGCCGCCTCCGTCGTACTGAATGCGGGCGATGCGGAGAGCCTCTTCATCGGGTGTCTGCGCGGTCAGGGGCGTAGAGAAGGAGGCCAGCAGTGCGAACGCAAGTAGAAGGGGTCTCATGGGGTTGGGCCTGGTCGAAGGATTGTGGTCGAGATGGTGTCGGCCGACAGGGAACCGAAGATCCCCAGCGCCCCTTCAATATGGTAGATCGGATTGGGAATTTCACCCGGGGGAAGTGTGGAACCCCCGGTTTGTACGCCCTGCGAGCGGAGAAAGTCGTGCAGGTTGGAATCGATGGCATTGGCGATGATCCGGTTCTTTCCGTAGAACGCCGCCGCGATCCAGGGGTACTGGATTTCGATGGTGTGCGCATCGATTTTGGTGAAGTTGGCTTCGTTGACGGGGTTGGAGGGGTTGCTGATGATCTCGTCCATTTCGCTCTCTTCCCGTTCGATCAGATCCAGATAGAAAGGCGTTAGATTCTCAACAACCGGCTCATCGGATACCGTCTGAAAGAGGAAGACGTATGGGCGTTCGGAAGGAGCCTGTCGACGGATCTGCACCTTGAGAGTGTCCTGTTGGTAGACCAGGGACGACGGCACGTCACTGACCACATCGAACGCTTCGGGAACGGTGGTCTCTGCCTGGATCGGGTCGAATCCGGCGATTTCGACTTCGAGCCGATAGGTTCGACCCGAAAGAACCTCGTGGGTCACAAAGGTCTGCGGGAGAAAGACCCCCGGCTGAGAGTATCGGTAGGGAAGTGTTTGCGAGATCTCTCCGTTGGCGTCCAGCAGGTGGATTTCTGCCTGCGCATCGGAGACGGCCACCTCGTCAAATTCATACTCCTGGTCGATCGGGATGCTGGTCGAGAGGTAGAGCGGGGGAAGGTCGCGTCCGGCGATCAGGTGCGTCTCTACCACCGGGTACTCGCGATACTCGGTTTGCTGCTCGAGCACACATCCGCCGAGCAGGACCAGCAGCGCAAACAGAAACGGAATGTAGAGTCGGAGTTGGTGTCGGTTCATGGCATTCAAAATTGGACGGTGTAGGAGATGGCCGGCAGGATGGGCAGCAGCGGGACGGAGCTCTTCTCGACCGGGTTCTCGTCAAAGTCGTACTGGTAAAACCAGATGTTGCGCCGCGAATAGACGTTGATCAGCTGAAACTGCCACTCGGCCTCTGTAAGCCCGAAAAAGGTCCCGGCCCTCGTGGCTCCCAGGTCGAGTCGGTGGTAGGCGGGCAGTCGGGATCGGTTCAGATCCTCGACAATGAAGGTTTCCCTGGAGATGTTTCCCCACGGGAGGTTACCGATCTGGGTTCGGCCCGTCGGCTCCGTGTAGGCCTGTCCGGTCGCGTAGGAGAAGACCGCATTGAGTCGCCAGCGCCTCGAGAGCTGTCGCTGGACGACCAGGTTGATGTCGTGCGTCCGGTCATACTTGGGCGAGTAGTAGCGCGCTTGTCCCGGCCGACCCAGTGGGGGCGTGTTGAACCCGGGGAATTTGCGCCGGGTGATCGAAAAGGTGTAACCCAGATAGCCGGTCCAGTTTCCGGTCTTCTTCTCCAGGAGCCATTCGGTGCCCCAGGCGTATCCGCGACCGAATCGGAAGAGCTCATCGTAGTCCACACCTGCGACATCCTGAATGAACGGGTTCAGCTCGAAGAGATCATTCATGGTGCGGTAGTAGACTTCCATGTCCAGCTGATAGCCGTCCCACGGAAGGGTTTTGACGCCGGCGACCCATTGATCACCCCAGGCGGGAGTGACTCCCTGATCGGTGGTGAGCCAGATATCGAATCCGGAGAACGCTTCGTTGGTCACCAGCGTGAGATGCTGGACGTAGCGGCCGTAGGCGAGCTGTAGTCGCACCCTGGGGTCTGGCTCGTGCTCGACAGAGAGCCGCGGCTCCAGGCGAGTGTAGTCTCCCTCCGAGAAGTGGCTCATACGTAGCCCGCCCTCGATGGTCCAGCGAGGAGCCGGCTCCCAGCGGTCCTGCAGGTAGGCCGAGGCGTATCCGGGGCGGGAGAGATTTTCAAAGGTAACATTGCCGTCGAATCGGTCCTGAAAGCGGAATTCCATGAGCCCGGCCCAGAAACCGACCGATAGGGTATGCGATTCGGAGGGGAGATATTCGAGGTCTCCCTTGATGGAGTAGTCTTCGATTCGGTTGATTCGGTTGAAATCCGTCCCTGCGATCCGGAAGTCGGGATCACTGTTGTATGAGGAAGCGGTTGCCGTGAGCCGGCCGTACAGACGATCGGAGAAGATGTGGCGCCAGTTCAGACTCGCCGTCCGGTTTCCGTAGGCCAATCGGATCGAGGCGTCATCGGCAAAAGGGACGGACAGGCGGTCCTGACCCTGGTAGACGGAGAAGGTGAGCCGGTCCCGGGAGGACACATCGGCGTTGATCCGACCGTTTAGATCCAGAAAATGAAACTTGTCGGGAATGGACTCTGATTGGGTTCGCAGGGCGGCGAGCAGCGGCTCGAGCGTGGAGCGGCGCACGGCCACCATCCAGGATCCGTATTTGTGAGGACCCTCCAGCATGGCACGCGAGGCGAGCATGCCTACCGATGCGACTCCGCTGAATTCGTTTCGGTTGCCATCCTTGTTGTAGACACTGAGTACCGACCCGATTCGCCCACCGTATTCAGCCGGGTACCCTCCTTTGTGGAGCCGCACATCCTTGATCGC
>JBNJFK010000042.1:0-13626 GCA_051746765.1 Bacteroidota bacterium | reverse complement strand
CCGGTATCCGATATCGTGGCACTCCCGCCTCTCCGGGAGTGATTGTGGGACCGGTACGCTGGGCCACCCGGCGGGAACTCGATCTTCCCGAAGAGACCATCGCCGAATCGGAAATAGCCCGTCATCAGGAGCTTGCCAGACGGCAGATGGATTCAACGGAGCGTCGTCTGCAGGAGCTCAAACAGACGCAGAGTGATCCAGAGATTCGAGCCATCCTCGATGCCCAGATGAGCATGATTCAGGACCCCGAACTTCTCAAACGGGTTCTCGACCGTATCGAAAACGACCGCTATACAGTCGACTATGCTCTCTACTCATCATTCAATGAATTTATTCAGATCATGCGTCAGAGCGGGCAGGCGTGGGTCAAGGACCGGATCGTGGATCTGGTCGCTCTTCGGGACCGGATGGTACAGCAGAGCAGCGAAACCGACACAGAGGATCATCCGATGCGCGGCGCGGTACTTTTTGCCGACGAACTGTCCCCGACTGAAGTGATCGAATACAGTGAACGCGGTCTGGGTGGAATCGTCATGCGTCACGGCGGGACCACCTCGCATGCAGTAATCATATCCCAGGCACTTCGAATCCCCTGCATGGTGGGGGTGATGTGGAAACGGACCGAACTGGAAGGGGCGACAACGGCCGCGCTGGACGCGGGTAACGGAGAGGTGGTCATTGACCCCGATCCATCGATGCTCGATGAGTTTGACCGCCGGGAACGAGAGGAGAACCGGGTACTCGAAGAGTCGAGGCGCATCGTACTCCAGCCCAGTGAAACCGCCTGTGGTTCTCCGTTCGACATTTTGGCGAACATCGAGTTCGAGGTGGAGCTGGAGCGACTGGACCCCGAGCGTGTTCGCGGGATCGGCCTGTTGCGGAGCGAAACTCTCTTTTTAAGGCAGGGATATTTTGATGCTGATCGTCATCGCCACTTCTACGAAAAAGCGCTGGAGACCACCGGAGATCAACCGGTGACCCTCCGGTTGCTCGATATTGGAGGAGACAAGCTGCCGGGCCGCCAACACGAGGAAGCCAATCCCTTTCTGGGCTGGCGGGGTGTGCGCATGCTGCTCGACGAGCGAGAGCTTCTGCAGGCACAACTGAGAGCCATTTTTCAAGCGCACCGGACCCATCCGGGACGGTTACGTATCCTCGTTCCGATGGTGAGTGATGTGGCCGAACTCCGAGAGATCCGATCGCGAGTCGAAGAACTGGCAAAGGAGATGGAGATCGCCACGCCACCGCCCGTCGGTGTGATGGTCGAGGTGCCGGCACTGGCACTCCAGGCACGTGAAGTCGCACGCGAGTCCGATTTTTTCAGTATCGGATCCAACGACCTGACGCAGTACGTATTGGCGGCCGATCGCGGGAACGAGAAGGTCTCGGCGCTCTATGACTCGAGCCACCCGGCCGTATGGCGACTTATTCGCATGACCGTAGAGGCCGCGAACGAAGAGGGGATTCCGGTCAGTGTCTGCGGGGAGATGGCAGGACAGCCACTTCTGGCCGGTGCGCTTCTCGGTCTGGGGGTTCGTGAATTGAGTATGAACCCGTCTTCCATCCCGGCTGTTAAAAAGTTAATTTGCGCTCACTCGCTGAACTCCTTCCGGGAGCTGGCAGAGCAGCTTCTCTCGGCACAAGGTCGAGAGGCCTCGATGGAGGCACTTGAGCAATGGCGAACTTCCTGATGGTACGTATATGACACAACGACCCCTGCCCGAAGCTTACGTGGATGTGGATCTGGATGGAATGTGGACCCATCTGGTCTCTTTCGCCGATCACTGGCGTGAAACCGTGAAACTGACCACCGATGTTGACTGGAGGATCGATCCGGAACGAATCGACCGAATCTGCCTGGCAGGCATGGGTGGTTCGGCCATTGGAGCCGATTTGATTCGCTCCTATGCTGCGCCCTCATCCCGACGTCCGGTTCACGTCAATCGATCCTACACGGTTCCGGGTTGGGTTGGCGAGAGTACCCTCTTTGTCGCCTGCAGCTACTCCGGAAATACGGAGGAGACACTGTCGGCTCTTGCCGAAGCGAAGGAGCGTGGCGCACAAATTGTCGCGGTCACATCCGGCGGCGAGCTGCTCTTGCAAGCCTCCAAAGAGGGATTCGGATATGTGCGAATTCCGGGGGGGCTTCCCCCGCGGGCCGCACTCGCGTACAGCTTTGTTCCGCTCTTCCGCCTCTTCTCCGAACTCGGGGAGCTTCCGGAGGGCGACGAAGTGTTGGACGTGACGGCCGACCAGCTGGAGCGGCAGAGTGAATTGCTCTCCGATCCTGCTCACAGCCAGGCACGAACGCTGGCTCTTGATCTGCGGGACACTCTACCGATCATCTACACAGGCCCCGACCTGCTCGAAAGTGTGGGTGTTCGCTGGCGATGCCAGTTTGAAGAGAATGCCAAAACCCTTGCGTACGGAAATACCATTCCGGAGATGAATCACAACGAAGTGGTCGGTTGGGAGCAGGTGGCCCACCTGACCGGGAGACTCTCCATGATTCAGCTCGAAGACGAGCAGGATCATCCGAAGGTGGTTCAGCGCGCCCGAATCGTACGGGAAATGCTCGACGACCGGGTGGTCCACTCCACCCTTCTCGCCAGTGCCGGTCCGAATCGACTGGCTCGCCAATTTTCGTTGATTCAGCTCGGTGACTGGGTCAGCTATTATCTGGCTGTGGAGCAGGGGGTGGATCCGACACCAATTGCACCGATCGATCTGCTCAAAAGCCGGTTATCGGACAATTAACGGATGCTTGATGAACCCCGCTTTCACGAGGCGCTCACCACGCGGTGGATGGGGCGATCTCTGACCCAGCGCGAAAGTGTCGACTCGACCAATCGACTTCTCAAGCGGGAGCCGCTCGAGAAGTTGCCCCACGGGTTGCTGTTTCTGGCGGAACACCAGAGTTACGGGCGGGGACAGAAGGAGCGTCAATGGCACTCGAGAACGGGAGAGAATCTTACCTTCAGTCTGGCGTTGATGCCGCGCGAACCGACGTGTCGACAACGTGTTCCGCTCCTTTCGCTCTTGGCGGGACTTTCCGTGATTCGTGCACTGGAAGTCGAGTCACCCGAGAGTGAGTGGAAGCTCAAATGGCCCAATGACGTGTTGGTCGAAGGAAAAAAAGTAGCCGGTATTTTGACCGAGGTAACGTTCCTGGGATCGCGCATCGAACGGATCATATTGGGGATGGGTGTCAATGTAAATCAGACAGAGTTTTCTCCGGAATACGGGGCCGCGACCTCCATGAAATTGGTAACGGGTCACGTGGTTCCGCGGGAGCCGGTATTGGCACGGATCATGAATGAACTCGAACCTCTCTACAATCGATGGCAGCATGAAGACAGTGCGCTGCCGTCCGCGATCAATGATCGTTTGCGGGGGGTGGGAGAGCTGGTGCGGGTAGAAATTAACAACAAGCCGCTTCCCGAACCTCTCAAGTTTCTGGGAGCCGATCTGCAGGGGCATCTCCATTTTTTGACCAATGACATGACGTTAACGACCTTTCGACATGAACAGATCCAAATCGATCCCCTACCTTGACGAATTGGAACATGCAATCGACCGATACCTGAGGCGCGATCCGCATGCCCCCCCGGTTTCACTGATCGTGGGTGTAAGCGGCGGACCCGATTCCATGACGCTTCTCTGGCTGCTCACCCGATTGAGGGAGAAGGTGACCCCTTTTGTGGTGCACTGCAACTACCGCCTGCGTGGTCGGGACTCGGACCGGGATCAGTCACTGGTCGAGGAGGCGACAGCGGCGTGGGACGTGGAGGCGATAAGTGTCCGACTGGATCCGAACGAGGCGAGCCCGGGCAATCTGCAGCGGTGGGCGCGAAATCGTCGATACGAGATTTTTCGCGACCTGATGCGGGAGAATGATGCCGTCGGGATCGCGACAGCCCACCATCAGGATGATCAACTCGAGACGATTTTTCAGAAAATGTTGAGAGGATCCGGTCTTTCGGCCTGGCAGGGGATGCAGGTCTGGAACGGCGAACTTTTCCGACCGTTGCTCGCCATTCCGAAGGCCGATCTGCTCACTTTTGCCTCTGCCCGGCACATTCCCTATCGAATCGATAGCAGCAACGAGGAGTCTACCTATGCACGTAATTTCCTTCGTAACGGGTGGTTCCCGGCACTGGACGATCTCTTCCCCGGTTGGCGGGAAAATCTTCTCAAACTGCCCGAACGTGCTCGCGAACACGAGGAGCTCACCCGGCAGTTGCTCGACTCGATTCGCTCCGGGGAGGATGGTCTTGATCGGGAGGCGTTTCTGACTCTTCCCGGTCGAGTGCAACGGCCACTTCTGCTTGAAGTGATCAAAACGCTCGATCCGTCGGTCTCCATTTCGGCCGGTGCATTGGAGCGACTCGACCGGATCGGGGAGCTTCAGACGGGGAAACAGATGCAGCTCAACGAAGAGTGGGCTCTTCTTCGGGACCGGGACGTACTGCGACTGACAAGAGGTGAGCGACCGGCTCGTGAAGCGATGGTGATTGGTGAACGTCAGTGGCGATCAGACGCATTGCGACTCGACGGATTCCGACTCACGGAAGGGGAATGGATGGGGTCGCCCCGTCCCGATCTTCTGGAACTGGATGCTTCGGTCATCCAATGGCCACTTGTGTTGCGCGAGTGGCGTGAAGGAGACCGGTTCCGCCCGCTCGGAATGAAAGGTTCGCAGAGTGTGGCCGACCACCTGACCAATCGAAAAATCTCGTCGGCCCTGCGTAACCACGTTCGGGTTCTCGAAGATCATGGAGGGCGTATTCTGGCTGTATTGTATCCGCCCGGTGCCGGTCGGTCGGAACCGGGACAGCTTGCCGAGGAAGTGCGTTGCCATGCCGAGACCGCCGAGACCGTGCGAATTCACCGAGAAGAACGGATGGAATAAATGACGGGAGATTCTATTCCTGTCGGCCTTGCAGATGGACCGGGAAGGTTGCTATATTTGGGGCCTGCAGAAACCGGATGTGATTCGGTTCTGGCAGGACGATCCGGAGAGGTGGCTGAGTGGTCGAAAGCGCTCCCCTGCTAAGGGAGTATACCCGGAAACGGGTATCGAGGGTTCGAATCCCTCCCTCTCCGCACAATGATGAATTTGACAAGGCTCCACGGGCAACTCCCGATGGAGCCTTTTTTTTGGCTTATCCGAATTCTTTCAAGTAAATGAAGAAAGTATTTACCGACCGCTTCTATTTGGAAGAGAACAACATACGCTATATATACCAGCATGGAGTCTGTAGATATATAAATAACATATGTTCGCGAATTGCGAACTTTTTTGTAGGTTGAGCGCGTTGTTGTATGCGAGTACGAATAGTGAAAGAGCAAACGATTCACGGATACGCTGCGAAGCATGCAGAATCTCGCAAAACGTGCGAAGAGTGGATTGGAAAAGTCAGAAGTGCAGATTGGGAATCGCCAGAGGACATCAAATGTACGTTTGGAAGTGCAGATATATTGGGAAATGGTACGGCACGAGTAGTATTCAATCTTGGCGGGAATAACCATCGAATCATTTGTGATTATTCATTTCGTCGCAAGAGTGTAGCACTCTATGTTTCATGGATTGGGACACACGATGAATACTCGAAATTGTGCCAACTGGAAGGGCAATATGACGCGGAGAATTTCAAAAACTATGGGTGATCAAGATGTCTGACTTGAGATATACCGTCATCAAAAACAAAGAACAGTATGACACATACTGTGAACTTGTGGAGGAACTGGCTTTCAGTGGGTCTGCGGAAGAGAAAGAGGACGAAATAGATCTTCTGCTTCTGTTGATCGAAGACTGGGATAGAAAACAGTATCCTTTGCCTGAATTGGACCCTGTTCAGCTGGTGAAGTCATTGATGGGAGACAATGAGTTACGTCAAAAGGATTTGGTAGAAATTACAGGGGTTGGCAAGAGTACAATTTCCGAGATTCTGAACTATAAAAAACGGATGTCTAAGGATGTGATAAGACAGTTGTCATCACATTTTAAAATTCAACAAGAAGCATTGAATCGATCCTATAGACTGGAAGGCGAAGGGGTAGATCGTGAATTTGAAAGTGATTTCAGCGAAATAAGAGATGTCAAAACAGGGAACACCGTTAGCTACGATGAGGAAGTTGAAGGTTTAACCGTGGAAAGACCTCGAATGAGAATTATTTCCCGAGCTTCATGAGTACTGATAAAGACAGTGAAATAAAGTTTGGTCTGCACTCCTTTGAAATCTTGGATTTTGAATTAAACTCTGAAGTAACACTCTTTGATGAAGAGGAATCAGGGTATTCAATTCAATTCAGATTAGGAGTATCGGAAGAGGAATCAACGGTTTCTTGTTTTCTGTTGGTAACCGCCCAAGAAGGACCGGATGCAGATACCTTCATTGCAAAAATAGATACAAAAACGACTTTCACTGTCCATGACATGGATAAAATCAAGAGAAGTGATTCAATAGAATTGCCGAAAAATCTGGGTACAACACTTCTGAGTATATCTCTCTCGACGACAAGAGGGGCATTGGCTGCTAAATCGGAAGGCCATGTGATAAATCGTCATTTGCTGCCATTACTGGATCCACGGAAAATGTACGATGATTTTTTGGCCCAGGAGAGCAAACGTAGGAAATGATCGTTTGCATTGATTCCCAATGAGCAATGTCTACGGTCACCGGCCGAAGTCATGTAACTAAAGAAACCGTGGAGTGATCGACAGCATGACCCATCCCCAATGCTGCCATGATGGTGCACTGTTTTGCTGTTTCAGGTCTCTCAGCGTTTCGGTGCTCATCAATACGGAATACCCAACATTCAGTTTCATTTCGGAATTCACAGTGAAACTTGCCTGAGCATCCAATTCGGATCCCAGGTTCCCGTCCAGAATTTCAGTGGGCTCAAGGGGATTGGTGGTGCTCCCGGAAAGTGAAAAGAGGTGATAGGCTGCATTCACCGTGGCATTGTCGGAGAGCTCGTAATCGGCTTTTAGATAGATGTCCCGCAAGCCGGCTCCCCTGGTATCATTCGGAATATTCAGAAAATAATCCATGTGGCCATAAAACTTGTGGTTGGTCGCATAGAGCGTGTTGAACGTCTGTCCAAAGGGGTTGGAATCCTGTGGATCTCCCCCGGATAGGTGATCGATTCCCGCCGTGATGGTAAACGGATCCACGGTGTACGCGGCCTGCAAGGAGTACATCCAGGCGGAGATGTTGTCCCGTAGCGTATCGTCCCCGTTTTGACCATAGAGACTTCCGGAGAGCTGCGACCGGTTGCCAATGTATTTCAGATCCGCTCCGTATGTGTATCGGAAAACGGTTGTACCGTTGGTCCGCTCAAATCCGTCCGTCAACCCAAGAGAGGATAACGCAAAGGCTCCCCACTGCTTGTCGAGCCATACATAGGAGAGCACTTTGTAGTTATCCAGTTGATACGCGTTGCCCAACAGATGTTGGGATTCCTGGTTGAATGCTCCCCCTGCATCAAGCCTTAGATGGTAATTGGGGTTCCTGTATGTAACAACCATGGCGTCGTGGCTGCGGGCCTGCTGGGTCCAGTTCACACTGCCGAGCAAGCGCTGGTCGCCGTAGACAAGCTCCTGTCTTCCCGGCTTGATCCCCAAATGATTGGATAGACGTACCAACGCCCATGCTTCATGGATATTGACATTCGGCTGATCCCCGAGTTGCTCCGAATCACCCCAGGTGCGGACATCCTGTCCGGAGATCTTCATCCAATAGCTGTCTGTTTCATACTCGAGGGATAATCTTGTCCGTTGAGAGGTAAAAAATGCCGGATCGGTATCCGCAGTTCTGGGGATTCGATATCCGTTCCGGTACTCCGTACGTGGTCTGAACTCACCGGTTACGCTCACCTGCGCATGACCCGTGTTCGACAAAGGAAGAAGCATCAAGAGAGCGAATATTCCGGTACAGATATATTTCAGTCGGCGCATGTCGAATGTTTTTCATGAATGAATGTTGTCATAGCCGTATCCGGGACAGCTTCACCGATTAGTATAGGCTGTGATTGTGAAGAATATATAAAGTATTAAGACTATTTTATCTTAAATATGAACCTGCTCGAGCCGATGATTTTATTGCATCATCGAAACCGCCATAAACGTATGCCGTGTCTGCTATCCAAACAGAGACGAAATCGCCCCGCCGTCATGGCTCCAGGTCTGGCCGGTCACATAGCTACTCTCGGTCGAGAGTAGCCAGCATGCGAGACCGGCCAGCTCGTCGGCTTCGCCCATTCGACGTACCGGAACGGAGGCCTCCATCTGTTTGCGCACCTCTTCTTCGGAAAGTTTCAGATTCTCGCTCCGCTTCCGAATCACCCGCTCGATGGCAGGCGTATTGTGCGATCCGGGCGCAATCACGTTCACCGTTACCCCATTGGGAGCCACCTCGCTCGCCAACGATTTGGCAAACCCGACCACCCCGGCGCGCATGGCGTTGCTCAACACCAGTTCCGGGATCGGCTCCTTGACCGATTTGCTCTCGATCAAGAGAAGCCGGCCATACCCGTTCTTTCGAAGCAGGGGGGTGAGCTGGAGCGCCCAGTCAATCTTCCAGCGCATGACACTTTGCCAAGCTTCATCCCATTGATCCATGGTGGTCTCCATGGGGGTGCCGGTGGGAGGGCCGCCCGCATTGAGCACCAGACCGTGAAAATCTCCTTCAGACACCTCTTGTTTGACCGCCCGAAGCACGGCAGGATCGGTCACGTCTCCCGACAGGAATTCCGCATTTGGCTCGTCGTTATAGAGCTCCTTCAATTTTTCTTTGCGGCGAGCGACGGCCAGAACATGTGCGCCTTCGGCCAGCAGACGTCGGGCAATGGCCGCTCCGAATCCGCTGCTGGCGCCGGTGACAATGTATCGTTTGGTTGTCCAGTCCTTTGACATAAAGAGGGGGTTTCGGGAGTTATGGTGGCTGTTCCAAAGAACAAGTTGTGAGATCGAAAGTAAGAAAAGAGGTGGGTTAACGAAATAAAACCCGTACCTTATAAGGCTGTTGACGGTTTGGAATCCGGTTCCCGCAATCGAGCGGGCATCCGGAGCGGGGCGAGGGCCCCGAACGAACCGGTTCGACCCGACATACACTATTTTTCATCCAACCCAATACCGGGAATGAGTCAGGAACTTCGAAATATCGCCATCATTGCACACGTCGATCACGGGAAGACCACGCTGGTCGACCAGATGCTGCGTCAAAGCGGCACATTCCGTGAAAACCAACAAGTGGCCGAGCGGGTCATGGATTCCGGAGATCTGGAGAAAGAGAAGGGGATCACCATCAGCTCCAAGAACACGGCTGTGCAGTGGAACGGAATCAAGATCAATATCGTGGATACCCCCGGCCACGCCGATTTTGGCGGAGAGGTGGAGCGAATTCTACGAATGGTCAATGGTGTTATTCTGCTTGTGGACGCTGCTGAAGGCCCGCTTCCGCAGACCAAATTCGTTCTTCGAAAGTCTCTGCAACTCGGCTATCAGCCCATTGTGGTGATCAACAAGATCGACCGGGGAGATGCCCGCCCGGATGCGGTTCTCAACGAGGTGTTCGACCTCTTTGTGGCTCTGAACGCCAACGACGAGCAGCTCGATTTCCCGATTCTCTACGCGATCGGGATTGACGGAATAGCCAAGCGCGAGCTTGAAGAGGAGAGTGAGAGCCTGGAACCTCTTTTCGAAACCATCATCGAGAAGATTCCGGCACCTGAGCAGGACATGGACGCCCCGTTCAAGATGCTCGTGAGCAGCGTCGACTGGAACGACTATGTGGGCCGGATTGCGGTCGGACGAGTAGAGCAGGGAACCATCAAGATCAATCAGGATATTGCACTGATCGACCGAAACGGAAAACTGAAAGAGAAAGGTCGGGCAACCAAGCTCTACACGTTCAATGGTCTGCAGCGGGAACCGGTCGAAGAGGCCATTGCCGGAGATATCTTTGCTCTGGCCGGGTACGATTCGGCCAATATCAGTGATACGCTCACGGCCGCAGGGGATCTGGTGCCGATCTCGACGCCCGAGATTGATCAGCCGACCATGGCGATGTTCTTTCGGGTGAACGACTCTCCGTTTGCCGGGCGAGAGGGGGATTATGTTACCTCCAATCAGATCAAAGATCGACTCGAACGCGAAATTCGAACCAATGTTTCGATTCGGGTAGACCCGACCGAGAGCCCGGAAGTATTCAAGGTCTCCGGTCGTGGTGAGCTTCAGCTGGCCATTTTGACCGAAACAATGCGTCGCGAAGGATACGAGTTCTCCGTCTCCCGCCCCGAAGTGCTCATGCGCGAAGTCGACGGCAAGTTGCAGGAGCCCTACGAAGAGGTGGTTATCGATGTGCAGACGGACTATGCCAATCGGGTGATCGACAACATGCAGCAGCGAAAGGGGATTATGACCTCCATGACGCAGGAGGGAGAGAACAACCGGATCGTCTTCCGTATTCCGTCTCGCGGATTGATTGGTTTCCGGAGCGAGCTATTGACCGAGACCCGGGGAACCGGTCTCATGCACCAGCAGTTTGACGGCTATGACGCTCACGTTGGCGAGATTCCGGGCCGAACCCGGGGCGCCCTGATTGCACTGGAGAGAGGAGATGTGACCGCCTACGCCCTGGAAGGGCTGCAGGATCGGGGTCAGTTCTTTGTCGAACCCGGCGATTCGGTCTACACCGGACAGGTGGTCGGTGTCTACAACCGGAGTGACGATCTGGTGATCAACGTGGTCAAGAAGAAGAATTTAACCAACCATCGGGCCACCCAGTCGGCTGACGCGGTCAAGATTGCCCAGGCAAGGAAGTTGAGCCTTGAGCAGATGATCGAGTTTCTGGATCGTGACGAGCTTCTCGAAGTGACGCCCAAGAGTCTGCGGGTCCGGAAGTATTATCTGGATCACAACGATCGCAAGCGGGCCGCCAAAAAGCCGCAGGGCGCTGGCGTCTGACTGTTTTACGCATCTCGAAAGAAGGGTGTGCACCGGGTCCGGGGAGTCGGGGCCGGTTTGCGCTTCTGTTCATACCGGTAGTCGGCCCCGCATCGCTGTTGGTTTCAAGCAGGGCCTTCTGCAGCTGGCGAGTCAGCCAAGGGTGTCAATCGCCCGATCGATACGTCGCAGGACCGTCTCCTTACCCAGAAGCTCCAGGGCGGGGAAGAGATCCGGGCCAAACCCCTGTCCGGTCGTCGCGATCCGAAGCGGCATCATCAACTTGCCGAAACCGACCTCTTTCTCCTCGATCACCTCTTGCAATAGCTCCTTGAGGCGATCCCCTTTGAACGCGTCATCGGAGAGTTCGGCCGCACGATCCCGCCAGGCCGACACCAGTTCCGCGCTGTCGCTCTTCCACTTCTTGAGCGCCTTCTCGTCATAATCGGTCGGATCCTCGAAGAAGAAACGTCCCATCACCAGAAATTCATCCACTTTGCTTACCCGCTCCTTGAGCAGCGGTATGGCGTGGGTGAGTCGATCCCCATCCACCTCGAGACCGGGAGCCACGCGACCGGCGATCGCGAGCAGCTGCTTGGCGAGATCGGCATCTTTTCGCTCCCGCATGTAGTGTTCGTTGTACCAGAGTAGTTTTTTGTGGTTGAATACAGCGCCTCCTTTGCTCACCCGCTCCAGTGTGAACATGCGGGAGAGCTCCTCCATGGAGTGGATCTCGCTGTCGTCTCCCGGGCTCCACCCCAGATACGCGAGGAAATTGATCAGGGCGTCCGGTTCGTAGTACTGTTCGCGATAGGCCCGGGTATTGACCGGAATTCCCTCCTCTTCGGCTTTCCGTTTGGAGAGCTTTCCTCCGGAAGGGGACATAATCAGCGGGAGATGAGCCATTTCGGGCGCCTCCCATCCAAAGAATTGATAGAGCAGCATGTGCTTGGGGGTACTGCTGAGCCACTCCTCTCCCCGGATGACATGGGTGATCTCCATCAGGTGGTCGTCGACCACGTTGGCCAGATGGTAGGTGGGCATACCGTCCGACTTGACCAGGACCTGATCGTCCAGTCCTTTGGTTTCGAATGACACGATCCCGCGGATACGGTCTTCGAACCGGACCGTCTCCCGGCGTGGTACTTTGAGTCGAACCACGTAGTCGGTCCCCGCTTCGAGCAGCCGTTCAACCTCATCTTTGGGCAGGGTCAGCGAATTCTTCATCGATTGTCGGGTGATCGAGTCGTAGCGTGGAGAAGGGTTGCCCGACTTGACGAGACGCTCCCGCATCTGTTCGATCTCCTCCGGGGTATCAAACGCATAGTAGGCGTGACCGGCCTCGATCAGTTTTTCGGCATGCTCCTGATAGATCTCTTTTCGTTCACTCTGTCGGTAGGGTCCATACTTTCCGGGCGTGGTGGGACCTTCGTCAATGGACATGCCGGACCACTCCAGCGAGTCGATGATATCCTGTTCGGCTCCCTCGACATAGCGATTCTGATCGGTATCCTCGATGCGCAGGATGAAGACCCCGTTCGGGTGGCTTCGAGCAAAGAGATAGTTGTAGAGGGCGGTCCGAAGACCACCGATGTGAAGCTGTCCGGTGGGAGAAGGTGCAAATCGTACGCGTACCGTGTCTGACATGAAAACTCCGTTGAGTCGATCGGTCCAGTGTGAAAAATCGGGCTACAGTCCCCAAAAATAAGGGGATTCGAAGAAGATGGCTAATTCTTTCCGGTCGGGTGATTCACCGGCCGCACCCCCGCCTCCGCCGCCAGCCCGATCACCGCATGCAGGATGCTCGCCTCCACCTCCCCCGTCCACGGACCGTGCAGTCCGTACACCATGTGGGCCGTGAGCCCCTCGTAGCCGCCCTCGAGGAGAATTCGCGTGGTCGGAATGTAGTTCATCACATCGTTCGAATAGCCCATGACCACTGTGTCGAACCCGAAAATCTCCTTGAGCGAGATGGCATAGCCGGAGACCAGTTCACCACCCAGTCCGATCACCGGAACCTCTCCCAGCCTCCAGACCTGAATCGGAAAGGGGTAGTGGGTTGGAAACTCCTCGCCCGAGGCCTTTAGTTTCTGCATGCGACGTGCCCAGCGGCCGATATAGTTGTCACTTTCTGCCCGACTGGCGAGCACCTCGTCGGACGGGAGTGGGGCAATCGGCAAATCCAGTTCCCGATAGGCGAGTCCCAATTCCGGTTGGACCGGCTCCATCTCCCGATCCAGTGTTCCCAATACGGCGGCTGCCAATGTTTCCCCGTACTGACGGGCCCAGGAGTCATGGCCCCGCGGAAGCGGATTCTGATCGGCACCGGCTCCCTGAAAAAAGAGAGCGGTCACCCCTTCGAGCTCCTCTTCGATCGCCTGTTGGGCAAATCCGGGATAGTCGCCCGACCAGTGCAGCCCACTCTGAACGGTCGGATGGCAGGCGTAGCCGAACAGGACGGCAACGAGCTCTCCGTGTTCATCTGTAATACGAAAGACCGGCACATCGTGATCTCCCGGCCCGGCCAGTTCGGGGAGTTGATGCAGGTTATCGCTCGGATTGTTGCGTCGATTGACAGCGAAGCGGGCTACCCCGTGGCCGATCCCGACGCTCGCCGGTTGCAGACTCTCCAACGCTTCTCCGGCCAGGCGGACAATCTCGTCGGCCAACCACAC
>JBNJFK010000041.1:0-13687 GCA_051746765.1 Bacteroidota bacterium | reverse complement strand
CCCTCCTGCCCGACCCGGTTGACGGATGCCACGTAACAACCGTTGGCAATGTCATGCGAGCGTTGGATGGTCTGCCACGCGTCGTGATACTCCGCTTCTTGAGCCTCGCTTTCGTTACTCAATCGGCCAATGGCTGTCGGATAGACCAGTAGATCTGCTCCCTGCATGGCTGTCAGACGGGCAGCTTCCGGGAACCACTGATCCCAACAGATCAACGTACCGATTCGCCCGGCCGACGTGTTGAATACACGATACCCCTTGTCTCCGGGACGGAAATAGTACTTCTCGTAAAACCCCGGATCGTCGGGAATGTGCATTTTCCGATAGGTCCCCAAAATGGAGCCATCCGATTCAAACACCACCAGTGAGTTGTAGCAGAGCCCCGGTGCCGCTTCCTCAAACAGAGGTGCGATGAGTACCACGTCCAGTTCCCTTGCCCATCCCGATAACTCCTCGGTCAACGCACCGGGAATCGATTGCGCATGATCGAACCAGGACGGGTCAATCTCGCGACAAAAGTATGGCGTGAGAAACAGCTCCTGCAGGAGAACCACATCGGCTCCGGAATCAGCCGCCTCTCGAACCAGCTCCCGGGTTGAGCGCAGATTCTGCCGGCTATCCGGGGTTGCAACATTTTGAACCAGTGAAAGTTTCATGAGTTACGACCTTGCATATGAGAACGGTAGAAATTCCGTTGAAGGATTCAAAGATACGAAGAGTCTGCCATTTTGTATCTTCCCGTGAATGTAACCAACCGCAAACTGACTGTTCATGAAGCGCCCACTTTCACTTCTTCTCATTGTATCCAGCCTGCTCTTTTTGGCAGACTGTTCGGCTACTGAATCGGTTCAGGAACCCGAGGAGGAGGTATCGGAATCTCCTTCTCCGTCCGATGAAGAGACCGATGAGCGTGTCTCCAGTGAAGAAGAAGAGCAGATCGCGGGTCAGCTGCAAGGGCATCGCAGTGAACTGCGGGACCGCTTTGTGGGGTTAAGCCACCACATGCCCGAATTTTACGAACGGGTAGAAGAGCAACAGAGCGACTCGACACAAGGGTTCCGCGTCCAGATCCTCTCTACACGGGATGTTGCGCTGGCAGATACCACCAGAAAAGAGTACGAAGAGTGGATCGAAGAGATGAACCTGGATGCACAGCCGCACTCCTACATCGATTACCGTCAACCCACCTACCGGGTTCGGGTCGGTGATTTTCACGATCGGGATCGGGCCATTCTCTTCTCCCAGGTCGTAAAACGACAGTTTCCGGCAGCCTGGGTGGTCTACTCACAGGTGGAACCGGACCGGGTTCCGGCCGATTCCGTTCGGTTCGAACCTGTCCGTGATTAAACGTTGAACCGAAAGAGAAGGACGTCCCCGTCCTTGACCACATACTCTTTCCCTTCCTGGCGAAGACGTCCCGCTTCCCGGGCCCCTTTTTCGGATCCGTATTCGACGAAATCATCGTACGAAATCGTCTCGGCCCGGATGAATCCACGCTCAAAATCTGTATGGATCACGCCGGCCGCACCCGGTGCCTTGGTTCCTTTCCGAATGGTCCACGCCCGAACCTCCTTCTCGCCCGCCGTAAAGTAGGTAATCAGACCCAATTCGGCATAGGCCGCCTGAATCAGGCGATCCAGACCGGAGGATGGCACTCCCAACTCTTCGAGAAACATCTCGCGCTCCTCTTCGGGTAACTCGGCGATCTCCGCTTCCATCTTTGCGCAGAACGAAACTACTTGATCGTTGTGATTGGAAGCGATCTCCTCGACCAATTTCACGTAGTCATTGCCTGTCGAAAGATCCTCTTCTGATACATTACAGGCGTAAAGTACATCCTTTGCAGTAAGAAGCGAGAGGTCTCGATAGGCCTCTTTCTCTTCGGCTGTAGCCTTGAATGTACGAGCCGTGTTCCCCTCTTCGAGATGAGACGCCAATCGCTTGGCCACATCCAGCTGGGCGACCAATTTTTTGTCTCCCGACTTTGCCTGACGTTCCAATGTGTAGACTCGTTTCTCGACCGACTCCAGATCCTTCAGGACCAACTCATCATCAATAATGTGAATATCACGCTCCGGATCGACGGACCCCTCTACGTGGATGACATCATCGTTATCAAAACAACGCACCACATGGATGATCAAATCGACCTCCCGAATATGAGAGAGGAAGGCGTTCCCCTTCCCTTTTCCCTCGGATGCTCCCTTGACCAGTCCTGCGATATCGACAAACTCGATTGCTGCCGGAACCACGTTCTGAGGCTGAACCAGCTCTGCAAGTTTGTCCAACCGTTTGTCCGGGACCGTTACCAGACCCACGTTTGGATCAATGGTACAGAAGGGAAAATTGGCCGATTCGGCTTTCGCCTCACCCAATGCATTAAAAAGGGTCGATTTTCCCACATTGGGCAGACCCACGATTCCACACTGTAAACTCATATTCGATTCCTGTACTTCGGTTTTTTATGTGTATTGAAAGTCTCGAGTTCTACCGGAGGGAGTCTCAGGTGTTCGGTCCGCTTCCCGGTTTACGGGGAAGATCGATTAATCCTCTCCCCTTTTTGACCAATTTTCCGTCTGATTTGAGTTGCTCCATCGCGGCATCGACCACACCGTTTACAAAACGTCCGCTTTTGGCTGTCGAGAACGCCTTGGCAAGCTCGATGGCTTCATTGATCGTCACCTTGGTCGGAATCTCTTCGAAATGAAGCAGTTCACAGATAGCAATCCGGAGAATCAGCTTGTCCAGCATTGCTAAACGATGGATGTCCCAGTTATTGATGTGCTTCTCAATAATGTTGTCCAGTTCGTCGGACTCCTCGAGAGTGAGCAGAAAGAGCTTTTCGGCGAACCGAAGGGCATCGGTGTCTCCACCCAATTTCTTTTCCATCAGAAAGGCACGAATCTCCTTGATCGGATTCCCTCCCACTTCATAGGCGTAGAGGGATTGTAAAACTACTTCTCTGACTGCGCGACGATTGATCATGAACCTCCATCAAATTGAATATAGCCCTCAAAATACGAATGTTGGCCCGGAGCTAAAAGCAGATGAACAAAACCTTTTGCATACGTCCTCTGAACCTTCCTATATTCGTTCTCTCTGATCGCAAGGAATACGCAAACATTCCCGGTCAGGCAGGCTTGGGTGCTTAGCTCAGTTGGTTTAGAGCGCTACCCCGACACGGTAGAGGTCGGCGGTTCGAATCCGCCAGCACCCACATACTAAAAAGCCCTTTACGATATCGTAAGGGGCTTTTTTTATGAGAGACACTTAACATTACTTAACGGTTTCGGTTCCGATAGATCAGAAGCCCTGCGAAGCCTCCTCTCCCGACTCGCGCTCATCTTTGATCTTTATCTTGATCGGAACCCTGGAGCGAATCAAATGATATCAGAGGATATATCGAACTCCACCGGTGAACGCTACTTGGTTCCATCCGAAAAGTGTGAGTTTGGGTTCTCCAAAGAATACAAGATCACTGATGCGAAATTCGATCCCCACACCTGCATTCAGCCCAAAATTTCGAGTATCCGGACTCCCTATTTCCCGTTCCACACGCCAGATCTGATCACTACCCGATGTATTGGATAAATTGATCCCACCAAGTCCGTAAAGCGCTACATTTCCTCTGTTCCGAATGAAATAATGGACGTTGGCATTCAGTTCATTGGCGTCTAATTTTCGCTCCCCGATCAGGTAATAGGTAAAGTCTATGCCCCCTCTGAAATCTTCCGTAATGGTGAACAAGAGCTGCCCGGTCACTCCTGTTTCAGAGTTCTCCAAAAAACCAACACTGGAACCACGGGTTAAACCGACACCAACTGCAATATCTCCAGGATTGGTACTGAGCGTCGTATAATTTCGATACTGTGCTTCGGCGTTTTCGGTTACACTACACAGCATAAATAGTGTAACTGCAGATGTGATCATGAGTGTACGTCGGATATTCGATGCGAATAACTTTTGGCAACTGTGGGTACTTTGATTCATCGTCATAGGGATCACAAGTTTTTTATCGCGAAGTGATGTATTAATGTGCCTTTATTAGCCGCGATAGTGTAGCTAATATGCGAACCCTTCCCTCTCACTTAATTACAGTTAAAGAGCCGAGAATTACATATTTAAAAAGCAACTTTTACTACTCGGAGTTTCCCTTTCAATCCACCCGATTAAGTACGTTTTGTAGAGTGGCTGGCCGGTTCGTAGCAAGAATGGCTCTTCGACGAATCACACCCGGAACTTTATAAGAAAAAACCCTGTTCCCATCCTTATTCGGAAGCGATCCAGTCAGGATGAATTGAACCAACCGAACCGCTACCTTCTAGTGCTACATATTGGAAGAGGCAGACACACTCGATGCAATACTACCTGATTTAAAGCTTTACACTCCATCCAAGACCAACCGCGAACGAGGAGGATGATTCGCTCAGGCCAAAAGAGATGTTCCCGTTTAGACTCGTTCCGGTAGAAACCATGTACCCAACACCGGCAATCAGGCTGGACGGCGGATCAAACCCTTCAACAATTTCAGTAGATGCTGTGTAGATCGCACTGGTCAACACCTTCCCGTCGAAAAAGGCTTTCCCGCCACCCAGACTGATGGAGATTGGATTTTCAAGTGTCAACTCCTTCATATTCCCCAATCGCCAATACATCAGATCTCCGGAAAGGAAGAAGAGACCCATTCGCTGAAAAGTGGACAACCCGACACCCAGATCCCAGCTACCGGTGCCAAAACCTGTCTGAGGATCCGTCAAGGGAAATTTGATGGTACTATTCAGGTTCAGGATTGTATTTCCTGAAGAAGACCTTACTAGGCGCCATGAGCCACCAAGACTTGGATCACTAAAACTGGACTGCCTGTATGATATCGTATCCTGAAGCACGATATGCCGTTGTCCCCGACGAAACATATCCTGCTGCCCACTTCCACCGGTCGGGCTTTCGGACGTACCCACTTGCCCCTGGTGCATGCCACCGGTGGGTATTCCACCCCCGGGGCTGTACGAAATCCAGGGGGTACTTTGAATGATAAACGGGACGGTAAAAAAGGCCCGGAACGGCTCTCCGGTGACACTGAGGCCATTCGATATGTAGATGCTGTTGGTATGTTCCGTAAAAAAATACGTACCAGTGGAATATTGAACTCCACCCGTATAGGATACATCCTGGGCAAATGCATAACGACCCGGCACAATTGACATCACCGCGGCAATGACGACATACAAGATTACGATCCGAATCCGGTCTGATGTTTTCATTCAGTTACGGCTCTGACATGCCTCCCATTCTTCTGACTAATTCTGCCGGTTTTGCATCCGAACATTCATTTGCTCCATTGTCTGAATCGCCTCTTCCATATTCCCGGTCATGCTTTGCAGATGTTCATGCATCCGGTCCATGTCTCGTCTCATCTCCTGATCACGCATCATCTCCTGATCGCGTTGCATGAGTTCGCAGCGTTCGGCGGCATTTTTCATGTTTCCCAGTGTCATTCCCAATTGTTCCCCGAATCGGTGCATCTGCTGATACTGGTTTCTCATCTGTTCATTTTGTGCCTCTCCCATTCTTCGCTGCATCTCCTGGTTCATGGCATGGGTACGATCCATCATCCCATTCATTTTTTGCATCATCTCGTTCATCTGATGTTGCATTTGCTGTTGATGCTGCTGCATCTGTTGCTGATTTTGTTGTGAATAGACCGGTATGGACAGCATCAGCATCGTAGCAGTCATTACGATAATCATCATGATGGATTTCATAATCTTCCTCTTCTCTGGTTCTTTATTTTTTTTGGTAGTTACGTCGATCCCGAATGACGTTTCATTGACTGCAATTTCGCTCATTCTCTTGCATGTTCTCTCATGGACATCACGATCATGATTGAAAGGTATTTCCTTACAAAGCCCTTTGATTGGGTCGATGTCCGGAGTACAAGACGAGTCCCGCATTCAATCAAAGCGAATCCATTCCCGGATTCAGCGTTTTTGGTAAAAATATTTGGGCTAACTGGTCGGCTCGAAGATATGCTCCACCTCGTCACGCAGCCGTCTTGCCAGCTCTTTTCGGTCTGCAGATTCTACTGTGGTGGTTCCGAACCGGATGGTGCAATGGATGTGTCGATTGCCGGCAAGCTTGACCAAATGCTCGTGAATAGGCTGCCGGGCAGCATAAAAGCAGACGCTCTGTTCGGCCGGCAGGTCTCCCGATGCTTCATCGGTTTCATAGTGAATCGCAGCAACATGCACAGGCACCCCCGAACGGGCGGGAATCTCCAACAGGGAGGGTTTGAACGGATAGACTGCATCTCCCCCCGATGTCGTGCCCTCAGGAAAGAGAATCAATCCCTGTTGAGGAGTCAACGCGTTTTCAATCAATTGATTCACGCGAACCACATCCGATCGACGTCCCCGGTCCACAAACAACACCCCCATTGTATAGACGAGATAGCCGAGCAGCGGCCAGTGACGAACTTCCCGTTTGGCTACGAACGTTGCACGAGTGGTCAGAAATAGCGGGACGATATCCAGATAACTCAGATGGTTCGAGACCAGAAAAAAAGGAGCGGTCGGAGGCTCTCCAATCACGGTCACATCCATTCGAAGAATCCGGCAAATCATACGTGACCAGAAACGCATATAGGTGTTTCGCCAACTCTGTCTCCACCGGCTATTCCACCGAATCACCATGAATACCGGCCAGTAAAAGAGGTAGGATCCCAGAACAAAGAGGATCAGAATCAGAAGTGTCCGTATGGTTCGAAAAGTTCTGATAGAAGTATCTATTTATATTGCCTGTCAATAGGTTAAAAATATTTTTTACAAAAAAAGACGCTTTGTACGCTCCGGAACATTTTCCAGATCCAGGAGGATGAAGAAGTGTGCCAACCCAAGACGATTGTCGAAAGATGGTGGGCTGCAGACCCGAGTTCCCACGCTCAAATAGTTTTCCAGAAGAGGCGGAAGCTCGAGTGCACCTTCAGGATGAGAGCTTACCCGTTCCAACCGGTAAGGCTCACGAATTCTCACCTCCCAATCAGGATGGCGCTGACCCTTGTCTCCGAGCTCATCATAGAGAGCCCACAATCGGGAAGGATCGGTTGAATTGAGCGCCGAATAGCCAAACAGAAACCGCTTGTCAAAATGGAACATGTAATCTGCAAACCCTTTCCAGAGTAGATAGAGAACCCGACCATTTCGATGATCGCTCCGAATACAGGCTCGTCCGACCTCCATGCCCTTTTCCAGTACAAAATCGGGCAGGTCCTCCAGATGATACCGCTGTTCGCTCACGAAACCAATACCGTTGCGAGCCAGCTCGATCGTCTGAATCCGATACGTCCCAATGACTTGGTTGTCTTTGTTCTCCTTGACAATCAAATGATGTGACTGTTCGTCATAATCATCTGTATCCATCCCGTCGTCAAAGTCAAACTCTCGATCCAACTCCTCTTTGAAGACCTCGTAGCGAAGCTGCTGAGCTCTGGCTACTTCCTCTTCGGATGCGGCAATTTTGACCGAATACTGCCGACTTCGAATATCTTCCAAAACCCTTGTGTCTTCCAGGATCATATGCTTCTCCGTCTCCGTTTATTTCAGCCCACGTGATTGTAACAATTTTTTCTCTCTCCATACCACTACAATTCGACTTCAGATAATCCAACCCAATCGGGAACGTTTTCCATATCTTCCCTGTCCAATTAACAAAACCCCAACCACCGTAGATACCAACCGGAATCGCACCGACAAGCAACACAACCATCCGTACACAACCGCTCTATCTGATCTTTTCGATCACGCTGGCATCAGTAATGGGGGTCTCCAGTATCGCCCCTGCATTTCCAGCCATAGCCGATGCAATGGAGGTATCGACCGGTCAGATCGGACTTCTCATCACATTCTTTACGATCCCGGGTATCCTGTTTACCCCCATCTTCGGGATATTGGCCGACCGATTGAACCGAAAAGTAATCCTGGTCCCCTCTCTGTTGCTTTTTGGATTCGCAGGGGCCGCGTGCGCTACAGCCACTGATTTTGATCAACTTTTGCTCTATCGAGCTCTCCAGGGAATGGGCAGTGCATCGCTCGGGGTTATCAATTTGACACTGATCGGGGATTACTACGAGGGACGACGTCGGGCCGAAGTGATGGGATACAACGGAAGTGTACTCAGTGTCGGTACGGCCATCTATCCGGCGATCGGAGGCGGACTCGCACTGATTGGCTGGTACGCTCCCTTTCTGCTCAGCTTGCTCGCGGTTCCCGTGGCCATCGCTGCCCTCTTTCTTCTCGAGTCGAACAGTACCGGACACAGCATGTCCATGGGGCTCTACCTCAAAGAGATCGCCGGCTCCCTGTTCAAACGGCATGTGGTGGCGTTGTTGCTCTGCATGTTTCTGACGACAATTATACTCTATGGAGGATATATCACCTTCTTTACCATCTTCCTGGACGAGCAGTTCGGCCTTTCGACATTAACCATCGGCATCTTTCTCTCTACCTCTTCATTGATGACAGCTGTCACCTCTGCATCCCTCGGTAGGCTCCTGAAATATGCCGAGAGTCATCACTTGATTCGAATAGCTGCACTTCTCTACACGCTCATCTTCCTGAGCCTTCCCTGGATTGAAACCCTCTGGGTTTTCCTGATTCCAATCGTCTTTTTCGGTATCGCCCAAGGCATGAACATTCCCAGCATTCTAACGCTCTTGACAAGCTCTGCACCGGAAAGCTATCGAGCCGCATTTCTTTCGGTCAACTGGATTGTCATGAGAATCGGTCAGTCGCTCGGGCCCTATTTGTTGGGTATCGTATACGGGCTCTATCAGATCCGAGCCACATTCTGGGTCACGGCCATTGCAGGCGGTCTTTTTCTGCTCACGAGCCTGTTGCTGCTTCGCGGGGTTCCACCCGTAATCAGAACGGGAAAGTCCTGATTGAGCGATAAAGCAGCATCGTTGATGATTTGATCATACAACCATTGCACACTTTTTACTACGTTCCACAGGTAACCAAACGTCAACCCAGCCCGGAAACTTATGTCCATCTCCAGACGATTTTTCTTGAAACAGGCCGGAGCCATTACTCTCGGGTTCACCGGTCTTCAATCCATTATGTTCGCTAGTGGAGGGTTCTCTTCTCGCCTCTCGTCTTCGAGTGGCGGGTACGGGCCGCTTCAGAAAGACCCGGACGGAATCTTTGATCTGCCGGAAGGATTTGAATACAAGATTATCTCCCGATTTGGCGAAACGATGGACGATGGGCTTCGACTCCCCCACCGTCCCGATGGCATGGCCGCATTTCCGGGATCGAACGGTCGAACGGTCATCATTCGAAACCACGAGGTAAATGCCGGTGCCGATCCTGAAGAAGGCCCCTTTGCCGGACGTCCACGGAATCTGCTGAACAACGTCTCCCCATCCTCCATCTACGATTACGGGCGAGGAACCCCTGCATTGGGGGGAACAACCAACCTTGTTTACGATACACAGCGGCAAGAGGTGGTCTCTCAACACCTCAGTTTGGCAGGTACCATTCGAAATTGTGCCGGAGGGCCCACGCCCTGGAACACCTGGATTACGTGTGAAGAGACGGTTCAAAGAGCCGATGACCACCATGAAGTGGATCATGGCTACGTATTTGAAGTTTCTGCACACGAAGAACCTCGTCTTGCAGACCCGGTTCCGATCAAATCGATGGGACGTTTCAACCACGAAGCCGTTGCCGTGGATCCCGACAGCGGCGTCATCTATTTGACCGAAGACCGAGGCGACGGACTCCTCTATCGATGGATCCCGAACCGGCCGGGGGAGTTGCTTGCCGGTGGACGTCTTCAGGCACTGGTGATTCGGGACCATGAATCCATGGATACCCGAAATTGGGGGGACGGCCCTGAACTGACGCCGGGAGATCGACTCCATGTATCCTGGATCGATATGGAAGAGATCGAGGCACCGGATGACGATCTCCGACATCGTGGATTTGAACAGGGAGCTGCCCGCTTCGCACGGGGAGAAGGAATGTGGTATGGAAACGGGGCCGTCTATTTCGCCTGTACCAATGGTGGAGACGCACGAAAAGGACAGATCTGGAGCTACACACCCAGTCCTCATGAAGGAACGTCACGCGAGACGCAGGATCCGGGTGTACTCGAACTGTTTGTCGAGCCGAATGATGCCACTGTTATTGAAAATGCAGACAACCTGACCGTCTCTCCCTGGGGAGACCTGATTGTTTGTGAGGACGGTTCCGGTGAACAGTTTCTGGTCGGTGTCACTCCAGATGGCGAACTCTACAAGTTTGGGCGGAATGCGCTCAACGAGTCCGAACTGGCCGGAGCGACCTTTTCACCGGACGGATCCACTCTCTTTTTCAACATCCAGACGTCCGGCCTGACACTGGCCGTAACCGGACCCTGGAAAACCGCTTGAAGGGACTCATTCGACCTCGCGAGGCATGCGGGCGCCCATGGCGTCCAACTCCTCCATCAATTCACGATCCATTGTATCTACACGATCGGGATACTCGCTCGCAAGATTTGCACTCTCTTCCGGATCATCGATGAGATGGTAGAGTTCGTACCGGGGTCCTTCAAACCATTTCAGGAGCTTCCATGGTCCCGATCGAATCACACTGTGGGGCGTCACGCGCCTCCCTTGTCGGTAGTGTGGGAAATGCCAAACAATGGATCGGTCCATCAGACCGATGGAGTCTCCACTGAGGATGTATTCCCGTAGAGATACCCCGTCGACCGGTGTATCAGGACCCGGGGTGGCTCCCCCGAAATCCAGAAATGTGGCTGCAAGGTCCACGGTGTGAACCGGAATGTGCGAAATGGTGGCAGCCGGAATCTCTCCCGGCCAACTGACCATCATCGGGACCCGAATCCCTCCTTCCCAGGGATACCCTTTACCGGATCGTAAGGGTGCATTACTTGTGATTCCGCGCTCGTCCGACTGCCCTCCATTGTCGGACGTAAACACCACAAGGGTTCTCTCCCGGAGTCCCTCCTCCTCAAGCGCCTGAATCACCCGACCCACCATTCGATCCACATGGTCGATCATGGCTGCATACGTGGCGTTTGACTGGGTCGGTGATGAGAACCGGCTCTCGTAATATTCAACCGTCGCTTCCGGTGCCTGTATAGGCGTATGCACAGCATACGGTGCCAAATGCATAAAAAACGGGTTATCCGAGCTCTCACGAATGAGTCGGACCGCCTCGTCCGTCTCCCGATCGGTTAAATACTCCCCTTCCGATCGTGGTGGAAGCGTCTCGATCCCATTGACCCTCTCATTGCTGTAAGGATCAAAAAAAGAGGGCGGTTCCCCCAGGTCGGTTCCACCCACATTAACGTCAAATCCTTGATCTTCCGGTCCGTAGCCATCGCCACCCAGATGCCATTTTCCTATGTGAATGGTTCTGTATCCGGCATCACGCAGTCGCTCGGCAATCGTCTTCTCTTCAGATGATAATTCGTACGGGGTGAAGGGGGTGGCAAGTGGCATGTCCGAAAGTCGAACAAACCCGTCCTCGTCCGGTACCGGATCCCCGTCCTGCTGAAACGAAGCCCGAATCCAATCAGTGATCCCGATTCGGGCCGGGTGTTGAGCCATCATCAGTGCCGCCCGGGTGGGTGAGCAGATGGCAGCTGCCGCGTACCCTTGTGTAAACCGTATTCCGGAAGCACCCAAACCGTCAATATTCGGGGTCTCATAAAACGTACTCCCCTGACTGGAGAGATCTGCCCAACCCAGATCGTCGACATGAATCATCACGATATTGGGACGTTCGTCAGGGATCGTCGACGTTTCTTCCGTCTCTGGTTGACACGCGGTGAGTATCGACAAAGAGAGGAGCAAGGCTCCCCGAAAAAGTGAACGAAACGTGAATTGCATAAAACAGCTACATCAAGGGTTCTATTGGCAAATGGTCCAGAACTGAGCTCCTTCCGGGACAGGAATGGTACATCTCCTGAACCCGATCTGCAAACCTGCGACTGCAGGTCCGGGAGTGGAAATGTCTCTCAAAACGGCTATACTCCCGAACAACACGGGGAACCCCGGTCAACCAAACGGGGCAACTGCATTTGAAATCCAGTTTTCACGAACCGACGATACGAACCCATGATCGATTTTCACTCTCCCTCCTTTTGGACTCTTCTACTCACCTCCACCCTGTTTCTGGGAAGCCTGGCCGCTTGTGGAAACAGTCAAACATCGGAAAACGGGTCTTCGGACACCAGCCATCAGGAGGATCGCCCGGACAACAATATTCACAAAACGTATCAGGTTACCCGACTCACCGAACCGGTTGAAATTGACAGCAATTGGGACAAGGCTCCCTGGAATGACATCGAACCTCTCCACATCGAGAACCACATGGGCGATGAACCGGAGCACCGCCCCGGTGTCCAGGCAAAGGTGGCCTATGACGAAGAGGCGATCTACGTCATCTACCGTGTGGAAGATCAATACGTACGGTGCGGCTATACTGATTATCAGGATCCCGTCTTTCGGGACAGTACGGTCGAATTCTTCTTTACCCCTTCAGAAAACCTGGACAACGGGTATTTCAATCTGGAGATGAACTGCATCGGGACCTCACTATTCCACTTTCAGCGAGGGCAGGGAGAGAACAGAGAACGGGCCCGACTCTCTCACGACCATTTTGATCAGGTGACCATCGCACACTCCCTCGATCCGGAAGAGGTCGCAACCGAGATGGAAGAGCCAGTCACATGGACCATGGAGTACCGGATTCCGTTCGACATTCTGGAGGAGTACAGCGAAATCGATCGTCCGGCTCCCGGCGTGAAATGGAGAGCCAACTTCTACAAGTGTGCAGACGATACCTCACACCCCCACTGGCTCACATGGTCTGTTATCGAGAGGGACAGACCCAATTTCCATGTTCCCGAGTATTTCGGAACGCTTGAATTTGAGTAGATAACTGAATGAACAGGCGCCATCGCGCAGCCACGTTTGTGATCAGGCAACCAAACACCGACCACCATGACAATTGAATCATGTTCGTTTCGTCTTTCTCTACCCCGGACGTTTTTCTGGGCTCTGCTCCCCTTTTTTCTGCTTTCCTGCAGCGATTCCGATCCCGCGACTGATGCAGACCAGGAGAGTTCATCCAGCGATTCATTAACCGTCGATTGGCCATTCCCCTGTCAGGAGGACAAAATTCCCGAATACACCGTCTACCGGACAGATCAACCGATTGAAATCGACGGGAATCTGGATGAAGAAGCCTGGCAAGACGCTCCCCTCTCCCCCCGGTTCATTGACTTGATCTCCGGTGAAGATCCGATCCATGATACACACGTCAAACTGCTATGGGACGATGACGCCCTCTACGTCGGATTTTTAATCGAGCAACCCGTCATAAACGGAACGTTGACCGAACGAAACGACCCGCTCTACAACGAGAACAACGCCGAAATCTTCATCGCTGGAGAAGACTCCTACTACGAGTTTGAAATCAATGCGTTGGGAACAATTTACGAAGCGTTCTTTATCTGGGAAGAGGCATATGAGCGGGGTGGATTTGCCGAGAATCCGGCCTTTGCCCGGGACAATCCGCTTCTGCGCGAATTCAACGGCGTGGGATGGAAAGAACACCCCAGAGGACCGCGGGTCGGTTCCTGGGATTTCTGGTTCGACGGTCTTGAAACAGCCGTC
>JBNJFK010000040.1:0-14230 GCA_051746765.1 Bacteroidota bacterium | reverse complement strand
GGAGCTGGCAGGCTCCCGTTACATCCGTCGTACGGAAATAGAACTGCGGTCGGTAGCCCTTGAAAAACGGCGTGTGGCGGCCTCCCTCATCCTTGCTCAATACATACACCTCGCACTCAAACTGCTTGTGGGGTGTGATCGAACCCGGCTTGCAGAGGACCATCCCGCGCTGCAACTGCTCCTTGTTGATCCCGCGAAGCAGAATCCCGGCATTGTCGCCCGCCTCGCCCTGCTCGAGCAGTCGACGAAACATCTCGATTCCCGTCACGACACTCTTCATCGGATCCTCGACAATCCCGACAATCTCGATCTCGTCGTTGATCTTCACAATCCCACGCTCGATCCGGCCCGTCGCAACCGTCCCGCGACCCGTAATCGAGAAGACATCCTCGACCGGCATCAAAAACGGCTTGTCCACATCGCGCTCCGGCGTCGGAATCGTCTCGTCGACCGCCTTCATCAACTCGACAATCTTCTCTTCAAAATTCGCCTCACCATTGAGCGCACCCAGCGCGCTTCCCTGGATCACCGGAATGTTGTCTCCATCAAACTCATAGCTCGACAGAAGCTCGCGAACTTCCAACTCGACCAGCTCGAGAAGCTCCTCGTCATCGACCAGGTCCACTTTGTTCATGAACACCACAATCTGCGGAACCCCCACCTGACGGGCCAACAAAATGTGCTCACGCGTCTGTGGCATCGGACCGTCGGTCGCCGCAACCACCAAAATCGCCCCGTCCATCTGGGCCGCTCCCGTGACCATGTTCTTCACATAGTCGGCGTGTCCCGGACAGTCCACGTGCGCATAGTGACGATCGTCGGTCTCGTACTCTACGTGAGAGGTCGCAATCGTAATCCCGCGCTCTCGCTCTTCCGGCGCATTGTCAATGTCGGCAAACTGACGAGCCACACCACCGTACGTCTTCGCCATTACCGTGGTGATCGCAGCCGTCAACGTCGTCTTGCCGTGGTCCACGTGACCGATCGTTCCCACATTCACGTGGGGCTTATTTCGCTGAAACTGTTCTTTTGCCATGGTTACTATGGTTACTTTATGTTGATTGCGTATTGCGATACCTGAAGAGCCGATAGTCGGAATTGAACCGACGACCCCTTCCTTACCATGGAAGTGCTCTACCCCTGAGCTATATCGGCAGCACATTCAGTGAGCGGGCGATCGGACTCGAACCGACAACATTCACCTTGGAAGGGTGACGCTCTACCAATTGAGCTACGCCCGCATACCCTCTTGATCTCTTCGTACCACCCGGGTCGCCACATCCGAATGGATCCCACTTCAACTCTGTGGGGGGAGCAGGATTCGAACCTGCGAAGGCTCACGCCAACAGATTTACAGTCTGCCCCATTTGGCCACTCTGGAATCCCCCCTGATTGTACCCTGGCGGAAGCCGTCAAAATAAACAAAGTTCGTGATAGAATCCGAACCCAATTTACTCCCGCAGAGCCAGTGGCCGGATTCGAACCGACGACCGGCGGTTTACAAAACCGCTGCTCTACCCCTGAGCTACACTGGCCTTTCAATAATCAAAATGTCAAACCGCCCTAAATTTCCTGGAGGCGAAAGACCGGAAATCTACTCACAACTTGGAGACTTGTCAACCCCCGGACTCCTTTTTCTTCTTATTTCGGAAGATTCTCTGGTAGATCAGGTAGAGTACGATCCCACCGCCCACAAACCACCCGTATACCTGAAGATAGTCTCCAATCACCGGCCAATTGTCATGTACCACCCAACCCAGACCAATCAGAATCCAGTTCCAGGCAAGTGAACTCAATGTGGCATTGATCAACGTCGTGCGTACACGAGTACGATAAATTCCTGCTGTAAGGGCGATCACGGATCGCGTTCCTGCCAGGAACCGATTGAAAAGAATGACCCACTGCCCCCACTTCTGCATCCACCGCTTCCCTTTCCCGATCGTACGTTCGTCAATCCAGGAAGAGAACCATCGGTGCTCGTCATCACCTACAATTTTATAGCCCCAGATTGCCCCCAAGCCATACATTGTCACAAAACCCACCAGTCCCCCCAACGTAGTGACGCTCCAGAGGGGCAAAAAAGAAATGACATCTTGAGCCGCCAGATATCCACCAAAAACAATGAGCATGTCTCCAGGTAGAAACGGAAATACATTCTCAAGCCAGGCGATGACGAAGAATATCGTCAAAATACTCACGGCAGAGAGCGTATAAATCCACCCGATCAGCTCTTCAAGTACAATTGACTCCATCGTGCACCCTATGTATCCGACTCAAGAAGGATCATTGCATGTGCTGCAATCCCCTCTTCTCTACCGACAAAACCCATCTGCTCACTTGTTGTCGCTTTGACCGAAACATCGTCCCGATCCACGTGAAGCAGCGCTGCCATTCGCTCGCGAATGGTCCCGATATGCGGTCGTAGTTTCGGACGCTCGGCGATCACTGTCGCATCCACATTGACCACCGACCACCCCCTGGCAGCCACCATCTGTACGACTTCGAAGAGAAGATCTGCACTGTCTGCTCCCTTCCACTCCGAATCGGTATCCGGAAAATGCATTCCAATATCTCCCAGGGCCAGAGCCCCCAACAAGGCATCGGTTACAGCGTGCAACAATACATCGGCATCCGAATGTCCTTTGAGCCCCCGTGAATTCGGAATCTCTACCCCTCCCAACATCAACGGGCGTCTATTGACAAATGCGTGCACATCGTACCCGTATCCGACTCTGATCTTCATTTCGGACGCTCCTCCAACAACCGTTCGGCCAACAGCCGCTCAACAGGCCAGGTAAGTTTAAAATTTTGCACGTCTCCCTCAACAATCGAAACCTCTTGTCCGGACGCTTCCACCAGTGACGCATCGTCCGTAATACCCTCCAGCCGGCCCCGCATCCTGTACGCCTTGTCGAGGATCTCCCGATCAAAAATCTGCGGTGTCTGTGCTTGCCAAAGGGAGTCACGATCCGGTGTCTCCAAAACCACCCCCCGATCCGTATCGACCCGCTTGATCGTATCCCTGACCGGTATGGCCAGAATTGCCGCACCGGTTTCGGCCGCCCGATCCAAACACGCTGTCACACGTTCTTGCGGAACAAAAGGACGAACGGCATCATGGATGGCCACAAGATCCACTCCCTTCCGGACTGCTGCCAAGCCTTGCCCGACAGAGTCGGCCCGATCACGGCCACCGTGCACAACCGTCCACTCCACTTCATCCGGCACCCATTCTCTCCACGTGCGCACGGGATCGATCCACTCGTCCCGGGTCACAATAACGATCTGTTCCAGGCCCGGCACGGACAGGAATGCCCGTACCGTGTGCTCCAATACCATTCGATTACCGACCGTCAAAAACGGCTTGGGGATTTCTGTTCCCATGCGTCGGCCGGAACCAGCGGCAGGTATGACAAGCGCGAACGGTCTCACCTTGCACTCAAATGATCAGCATCGCATCGCCGAAGGAAAAATGGCGATAGTTCTCTTTTTTCGCCTCTTCGTACGCCTTCATCAGAAAATCGTAACCGGCAAATGCAGCGGCCAGCATCAGCAGTGTCGACTCCGGACGATGGAAATTGGTGATCAGCGATTCGGTAATCTTGAATTCATAAGGCGGGTAGACAAATTTATCGGTCCAACCGGTTCCCGGCTTTGACATCCCACTGGCCATCACGCTGGTCTCGATTACGCGAACCGCCGTCGATCCGCATGCCACTACTTTGTTCGTTTTGCTCAAAAGTGCTTCGTTGATCGTGTCGGATGTCTCCTTGGAAATGAAATAGTTCTCCGAATCCATCCGATGCTTGGTCAGATCCTCCACTTCTACGGAGCGGAACGTTCCCCATCCGATATGAAGAGTAACGGGAACGAATTGAACCCCCTTCTTCTCCAGCTTGGCCACCAGCTTTTCCGTAAAATGCATTCCGGCTGTGGGTGCTGCAACCGCGCCACGCTCACTGGCAAAGATGGTTTGATATCGTTCTTTATCCTCTTCGACCGGTTCTCGTTCAATATAGGGAGGAAGTGGCATCTCGCCGATTTCGTCCAGGATTTTATAGAGCTCCTCGTTTGGACCCTCGAACAGAAAACGAATCGTCCGCCCTCTGGAGGTCGTATTGTCGACCACTTCGGCCATCAAATCCTCGCCGAAATAGAGTTTGTTCCCGATACGAATCTTACGGGCCGGTTCAACCAGAACATCCCACAACATATTCTCTGGCTGGAGTTCGCGGAGAAGGAATACCTCGATGTCGGCGTCGGTCTTCTCCTTCTTTCCCTTCAACCTCGCAGGAAAAACCTTCGTATTGTTGTAAACAATGACATCCCCTTTCTTCATATACTTGTGGATGTCCGAAAATTTTTCGTGCTGAATCGTCTCTTTTTCACGGTCCAGGACCATCAATCGAGAGGCATCCCGAGGTTCTTGTGCCTCTTCGGGAATATTCAGATCGTCAACTTCGTACTTGAAATCGGTGAGCTTCATCTTCATATCGGGCGGACTCCATCAAATTTTGGGGGCGCGGGCAACTCGAATCGACTCTGAATCTGAACTGGAATCTACCCGCACCAATCTTCACATTAAAAGCTTAATAATATAGTGCTTTCCACATCTTTTGACAAAAGACGTTGGGCTCCAGCATACCGGACTCTCTTCCGGTCGTACGGAATCTGTTTACTAAAAGCTCCTCTTTTGGTATACTGCATTTATGGTTGGACCGTTATACCGGAGGAGGACTCATGATGAACCGATCAACCCGCTTGCCTTTTTTGATTGTCTCGTTGCTGATTTTGGCTGCTTCTGCAGCACCGGCAGAGGCACAGTTACGTGAAGATCTCCATCGTTCCGGTGACTGGACCGGCCCTGTGTTCCGCACAACTGACCAGTCCGACAACGCGCTTTCCCGCTGGCTGTCAAGCGTAGACATGGATATGGGGCACTCGTACAGCATGAGTTTTGGCAGTGCCGGAGGACAGTACCAAAATTTGAATGCATACACGAATCACATGCAGTTCCGGTTCAATGAAAAGCTGACCGGGAATGTCGACATCTCACTTCTTCACTCACCCTTCGGGGGTAATATGGCTGCCACCGGCATGGGCGCCAGTCCACTTGGCGGGCAAGTGGTGATTGATCGGGCCCAACTCGATTATCAACTCTCACCGAATACGCATCTGTCGGTACAATTTTCACAGCGACCGTGGTCATCGTACGGTTACGGGTATGGAACCGGTGCCTTCATGGATCGCCGTCACCGACTCGGGTACTAGGGTACTGAATGAGCAACAGATCGGAACGTTCGTCCATATTCCTGCACGTTGCCATTGGGTTTTTGAGTCTGCTGCTTGCCATGTTGATGTTGGCACTGATCTATCGGGTCGTCGTTCCGAGAATCGAGAGCGAGAGGGATGTTGAAGATCCGATTTTGATCAGCGACATCATTCAGTTGGAAGTTCTGAACGGATGTGGTGTCCCGGGGCTCGCCAACCGGTTTACAACCACGCTTCGCCGTCACGGATTTGATGTCGTAGAATCCGGTAATTTTGACCATTTCAATATGGAAGAGACGATTCTAGTCTCTCGAAACGGAGACCAGGGAAGTGCACGGCGTATCGCACGAGCACTGGGACTTCCTCCGGACCGAATTGTCACCGAAGCGTCCGGAGATTTTTTTCTGGATGCCACGTTGGTGATCGGCGCCGATTTTGAATCACTCGAACTGGATTGATTGTCCACTTTTATTCACAGAACAGATCCTTTGCATGACCTCTAAACCGAACCCCGACAACGATCACAACAAACGACCGGATGACGGTACGGACTCCCTGACAGATGTAATCTGTCAAGCCATGCTCGAAAGAAAAGCCCGGGATATTGTCCAGATTGATGTCCGGAACGTAACCACACTTGCCAATCAATTCATCATCTGTCACGGGACGTCCGAGACTCAGATATCGGCAATCGCCAACCATGTGGATGATCAGACAAGAAAGATCTGTGGCGAGAAACCGTGGCGAAGAGAGGGGTTGGAGGGGCGAAAATGGATTGTACTCGATTATGTGGATGTTGTGGTCCACATCTTTAGTGAGGAGTATCGCACCTACTATGACCTGGAAAAGATGTGGAGCGACGGAATCCGGACCGAAATCCATGATCCGGAACCTGCCGGGTAACGAAACCTGTCCTCAAATCGAAGATCGATTCGGACAGCAAGTGCAGGAGTACCCATGTTGAAACGTGTTCTTCGTCCCATACCTCTGTTGTGGACCGCCCTGGTTCTCGTTTTGGGTGCCTGGGTCTACCAGACACAACGTATCCCGGACGACTCGAAACTGCCTGAAATCTGGGAATCTGAAGCTCGCCATAGTGTCATTGAGGGACGCGAGCTCTATGAGTCAGTACATGACCAGCTGGTGACCCAGACAAGTACTCTCGGAGAGACGCTTCAAGAGGAGCTGCTTTCCGGTGCCGGGCGTCAGCAGATCCATCAGTTACTTGAAGAGGACGGCAACTGGAGCAGTACGCTGCTACGCAATGGCGAGCTGTTGGCCTGGAGTGGATTTACCAATCTGCGAACCGCAGGATCTCCTTCTCCGGGAGAGCCCGACATCCGTCTGATCCGCAGAAATCAGATGACACTGCTTGAGAGCTCATGGCCGTTCCAAATCGGAGAAGACCAGTATCTCTTGATTCTGGGTCTCCCGCTAGAGCAGCGCCGGCTCATCCCCCTTCAAAACCTGTCCAGCCAGGATCTGGAACAGAAACTTCATCAGATCAACCGGGTTCCGGTTCACATCCAGTTCACTGATCCGTTCGACCAGAGGGTAACCCACCAGGAACCTCTCCTCCTTGCAGAACGAGATACTGTGGGTGTCCTCTATGCTCTCGAAGAGGACTTCCCGCACTGGATGGATCAGCGAAATCAGCGTACCGAACGGTTGCGGTCTCTTTTTCAAACTCTCCTTTTCCTTCTCAGCGGCTCCCTGTTTCTGCTCTACTCCAGACGGTTGAACTCGATCCCCCGCCTTCTCCTGCAATCGGGAACACTCATCCTTCTTTGGACGCTCTCTTTCGCCTATGATCTTCCCCAAGAGTGGGCCGAACCATTTCTGAGGGGGCTCTCTTCGGGTGAAAGCCCCGGATGGAACCGATTGGTCAACTATTTGACCCATGCACTCTTCCTCTGTTCCCTGACGGTAACCCTGCTGACGGCTCTGACAAGACAATGGCGAATTCGTACCCGGAAGAATCAGCTCCTGCTCTCGATCTCCCGGCCTCTCCTGTATTCGACCGGAACGGTTCTGCTCCTGGCCACCTATCTGATTCTGACACACAATGTAGGTGAGCAGATTCACGCTGCGCTTTTTGACCTGGAGCTCTGGCCTCAATTGAGCCACTGGATCATCATGATCGGTTCCGGACTCTTTCTCTCATCCATTCTGTCCCTGATGCTCTTCGGCTTCTGGGCCCTCTGCAGAATCGAAGGAGACAAACCCTCTTTGATGGTGATCGCATCGGTCATCAGCTTCTCGTTGATCTATCTCGCCACCGGACTTTGGTACGACAACACACTCATTGAACCCGTCCCCCTGATGCTCTCGGGTTCGCTCTTTATACTCGCCCTCGCCGGAGGATACGGCCTCTACAAAGACCCGGAACTGTGGCTTCGCCTTTCTCGTTTTCGACGAATTCTAATCCTCTCTCTTATCGTCGCAATGGCGAGTCACATGATGATCGCTCAATTCGACCGTGAACAGACCGACCGCCAACTCCTCGAGATTGCCGAACCATACCTCGCCAGTGATTATGAGGACGCCTACAACGTAACCTGGCAGTTGCTGACCAACCTCGAGCTGCATCTGCAGTCTCTGAGTCTTCAGGATCTTGAATCCCGCCCGGAATCGGCCTATTCACGATTTCAGCGTGCCGTACGGAGTACATTACGGGACGAATGGCGAAGCTACTCATTCGACATCGGACTCTACTCCACGGACGGATCGAATTTGGCAGAGTACGTTACCAGAGTCGACTCCCCCGGAGGGCGCTCCCCGAATCCGCTTCAGATGGAGACCGCCTATACGCAAGAACGCATTCACCGGTCCACCAACCGTCCGGTTATACAACGTATTTCTCCACGCGAATCGATCGCCGGAGATGAATTTCATCGTGGATGGATCCCGATATTTGACAATCTGTTTCCCGATCGAATCATCGCCTGGGTGACAGCCTCGGTCCATCGTGAGTTCCCGGACTTCAACCGCCCCATCCGTGCCGTTCTTTCTGCCTCATCCGGCAGCGAATGGAAACAGTCGTATCACATCTCCCGATACGAAGAGGGGCGACTGGTCCAACGATTTTCACAAGGCATCTACCGGGATCAACCGGTGTACGACCGGCTCTCAGAACGGGAGAGACAACTCGTAGAGGACGGGGAATCCGTTCACCTCTCGGTTATTACCCGACAGGGACGATTCAGGGAACTTCTCATTCCCATCGACAGTGGAGCCCTTCTTAAAGTGAGTACTCCGCAACCCCGTTTCCACCATCACATCTTCTCGATTTTTCGCATTCAGATGAGCTTGATGCTTGTCGCCATCCTCTTCCATCTGCTTCTTCAGGGAGCCGGCGTGATTCATTCCCCCCTGTTTGGATCCTACCGCAGGTTCCGGGACCAGTTGCTCGACGGACTTCTTCTGGTCACACTCGTTCTGCTCATCGGCCTTGTCATCGCAACACAGTTTGTCATGACAAGGCAGAGTGAAGACGAGCTTCAACGGGAGTTGATCTCCAACCTGGATCGTCTGGCGCAATCCATTGAATCCGATCTCGAGATCGAACTGGATGAACCGGGCATCCCTCCGGTCTCCCTGGTTCAGGCAGCTCAGGCTCTGGACTCGGATGCCATCTTCTATCGAAACCTCTGGGTGAGCCATTCGACGACTCCGCAAATATTCGAACAGCGACTGCTCCCGTCCGTCCTTCCTTTCTCCGTAGCGGATTTCCTTTACCAGCGGAACCGGGTCCACATAGTTCAGCAATTCAATATTGGAGAGGAACCACTTTTGATCGGATACCGGATCCTTCGAAATGCCGAAGATCAGGTCATGGGCGTGGTTGCCATTCCCACGTTTCTGGACTCCCCCATCTATCGCGAACAGATGCTCGAGACCACCAGTTACCTCCTCCTCTTTTATCTGGTAATCATTATCGGATTCATTATTGCAACCCTGCTCTTTGCAAGCCACCTTACACGACCTTTGACTCAAATTCGGGAAGGACTGGACAAAATCTCCAGTGGAGATCTAACCACACAACTTCCGGTACGAAACCAGGACGAGATCGGCATTCTTGCACAAACGTACAATCGGATGACACTCCGTTTGAAGGACCTTCAGACAGACCTTGCTCGTGCCGAACGAGAAGCTGCCTGGAGAGAGATGGCGCGTCAGATTGCACACGAAGTCAAGAATCCACTCACTCCCATGAAACTCCATCTGCAACATCTACAGCGGCTGATCAGCAGTGATCCTGACATTCGAAAAGAGTTGAAAGAACAGACGACCCGTGTCTCCGAGCGTGTAACCGAACAGATCGAATCGCTGAACCGGATTGCTTCCGATTTCTCCAGCTTCGCACAACCGATTCGGGAACCGCAGTCGATCGTCGATCTGAATCAATTGATCCGATCCATCACGGACCTTTATCAATCCGATCCCGATATTCATTTGGAAACACGACTCGACAGTCTTCCGCTCCATGTAACCGGGTCGGAAGAGGGGCTCCGTCGGGCACTGATCAACGTGATAAAGAACAGCATGGAGGCGAGTCCGCCCGGGTCTACCGTTCAGATCCAGACAATCCGGGACTCGGACGATCTGATTGTGAAAATCGAGGATCAGGGATCCGGAATTCCGGACGAACTCAAAGAGCAGATCTTCCAGCCCAACTTCTCGACCAAATCGAGTGGAACAGGCCTCGGGTTGGCGATCACAAAAAAGATTATTGAAGCACACCATGGGGATATTCGCTTCCTGTCCGGCGATTCCGGACAGACCATTTGCAGAATCCGGTTCCCCGCATCGACCGACGGTCGTGAACATCCAGGCCCATCCGACCAAGCAATCGGGAGAAAAAGCTGATATCTTTGGCGATTGTCCGAGTATGAGGAGTATACGACTCGACCAACCAAAGACGATCAATTCCGCCATCTGATGGGTTTTCCAGACTTTTTGAAGACAATTCCCTGGAGTGCCGGCCGCCAGGAGGCTCGTACAACACTTACAATCGGGCTCCCGATCATCATCGCCCAGCTGCTCCAGATGTCGATGAATTTTGTCGACACTGTCATGGCTGGACGCCTCTCGGCTCTCGATCTGGCATCGGTCGCTGTGGGATCGAGCATCCTGATGCCATTCATCGTATTCGGACTGGGCACCGTCATGGCCATCAATCCGATTGTCGCTCAAAATTTCGGGGGACGTCAGCTCCAGGAGATCGGCACCAATGTGCGACAGTCGCTCTGGATCTCACAGATCATCGCGCTGCCGGTTTTTCTCATCATCCGGAATCCGGGCCCGGTCTTTCACTGGATCGGCGTCGCACCGGATGTGGCAGTAGGAGCTGCAAGCTACCTGCAGGCGATCTCGTGGGGGCTGTTCCCCATCATGGCCTACGGAGCGCTTCGCTATTTCAGCGAAGGAATGAGTGTCACAAAACCAGGCATGTATGTTGCCTTGATCGGCACGTTGGCCAACATTCCACTCAACTACATCTTGATGTACGGGAAACTCGGTTTCCCCGCGTTGGGTGCCACCGGCACGGGATATGCGTCGGCCATCGTTTGGGCGATCATGTTTTTCTCCATATTCCTGTTTACATCTCGATTCCGACCCTATCAGCGATTTCGCATCTTTCGTGAGATTCACAGACCCGATCCGGATCAAATGCGACAAATTCTGGGAATCGGAATTCCGATCGGTGTAAGTTCGGCCATGGAGGTCACCCTTTTTGCAGCAGTTACCCTGATGATGGGAACCATGGGAACCGTAGCTGTAGCCGGTCACCAGATTGCTATCAATGTCGCCGCACTTGCATTCATGATCCCGTTCGGCCTTTCGATGGCAATCACCGCCCGCGTTGGACAGGCGGCCGGGAAAGGTCGACTCGAAGAAGCCCGTTTTCGCGGACTCGTCGGAGTGACTCTTTGCACCCTGGCCATGTGCTGTACTGCCCTGTTCATGATCTTGATTCCAGGCCCGATTGTATCGATCTACACATCGGATTTAGCTGTTCGCGAAGTTGCAATGCAGCTCCTCTTTCTGGCAGCAATCTTTCAAATATCAGACGGGTTGCAGGTGGGCGGATTCGGCGCACTTCGCGGCCTGAAAGACACCCGATTCCCGATGGTGGTAAATATTCTTTCCTACGCCCTGTTCGGATTGAGTCTGGCCTGGTATCTCGGTATCCGAATCGATATGGGGCCTGTCGGATTGTGGATCGGACTGATCGCCGGGCTGACCCTTACCGGACTTGGTCACAATCTGCGATTCCTTTTCAAAACCCGAACATGAAGCCATAAAAAAAGCGCTCTGCCGGTAACAGCAGAGCGCTTTTCAAACCCTTGAACGAACCCGGCACCCGAGTCGTCCGATTCGTGAGCCGCCGCCTACTTGGCCGCATAGTCACGAAGAACCTTATGGAGGATTCCTCCATTTCGGTAGTACTCGATTTCGACCGGAGTATCGATCCGACAGACCGTCGTAAACTGAACCGTTTCGCCATTCTCCTTCTCGGCGACAACCGGTACCTCCTGTCTCGGTTTCAGATCGTCATCCACTTCAATGCTGAACGTCTCGGATCCGTCCAGTCCCAGGGATTCATGTGTCTCCCCATCTTTGAACTGAAGCGGAAGAACGCCCATTCCAACCAGATTGGATCGGTGAATACGCTCGTAGGAAGCTGCAATAATCGCCTTCACACCCAACAGAATAGTCCCCTTGGCAGCCCAGTCCCGGGATGAACCGGTCCCGTATTCCAAACCGGCAAGTCCAATAAGCGGAGTGCCGGACTCTTTGTACTTCTCTGCCGCATCGAAAATCGTGGTCACCTCGTTATCAGGGAAGTAGGTCGTATAGCCACCCTCGGTTCCCGGAGCCAATTGGTTTTTGAATCGAACATTGGCAAATGTACCACGAGTCATGACCCGGTCGTTTCCACGACGCGATCCGTACGAGTTGAAATCACGAACTTCGACCCCGTGATCTTTCAGATAGGTGCCTGCCGGACTGTCTTGATCAATGTTCCCTGCTGGCGAAATATGGTCGGTTGTAATGGAGTTCCCGACTTTCACAAGTGCGCGTGCACCTTTGATGGACTGAATCGGTTGTGGATCCCGACCCATATCCAGGAAGAATGGTGGCTCCTGAATATACGTGGACTCCTCCTTCCAATCATAGATCTCCCCGCCACTGACCGAAATCTTGTCCCACGTTTCGGACTCAAAGATATCGGAATACATCTTCTCGAACAGTTCCGGGCGAATGGCTTCGTCCAGATGCTCGACAATCTCTTCAGATGTCGGCCAGATGTCCTTCAGATAGACATCCTCTCCATCTTTGTCTTTGCCAATCGGCTCGTTGTCCAGATCGATATTGACCCGTCCGGCAAGTGCATATGCAACCACCAGCGGTGGAGAGGCAAGATAGTTTGCTTTCACGTTGGGGTGAATCCGTCCTTCGAAGTTCCGGTTTCCGGAGAGAACACCGGCAACAATCAGGTCTCCCTCTTTGATCGCTTTCACGACCGGATCCGGTAGCGGGCCGGAGTTCCCAATACAGGTCGTGCAACCGTACCCGACCAAGTTGAATCCGAGTTGGTCCAGATACGGGGTAAGACCCGCTTCTTTCAGATATTCAGTTACGACTCGTGACCCCGGCGCCAGCGACGTCTTCACGTAAGGAGGAACTTTCATCCCCTTCTCGGCGGCTTTTTTCGCGACAATTCCTGCGCCCAACATCACGCTCGGATTGGATGTATTCGTACAGCTGGTAATGGCTGCGATGACGACGTCGCCATGCTCCATATCAACCGCCTCACCATTTTTGTAGACTCCCTTATTGGCCAACTTCTCCTGCGCCAGGTTGAAGCCCATCGTCGGATCGTCACTCGTCAACGAGTTCTGGAAGGTCTCCTTCATGTTGCGGAGCGCAATTCGATCCTGCGGACGCTTCGGACCGGCAAGAGAGGTCACCACTTCGGAAAGGTCCATCTCGAGTACTTCTGTATACACCGGATCCGGTGTATCGTCGGTTCGGAACAACCCTTGCTCCTTCATATATGCTTCTACGAGCTGAACCTGCTCTTCACTACGCCCGGTTCGGCGCATGTAGCGAAGGGCCTCGTCATCGATTGGGAAGAAACCCATGGTGGCTCCGTACTCCGGAGACATATTGGCGATCGTCGCCCGATCCGGCAAACTCATGTTGCTCAAGCCCGGTCCGAAAAATTCAACAAACTTGCCAACCACACCGTGACGTCGCAACATCTCCGTAACCGTCAGGGTCAAATCGGTCGCCGTGATCCCCTCGTGGAGTTCCCCGGTCAGTTTTACACCCACCACTTCGGGTACGAGCATGTAGATCTGCTGACCAAGCATGGCAGCCTCTGCTTCGATCCCGCCGACGCCCCAGCCAAGTATGCCGAGTCCGTTGATCATGGTTGTATGTGAGTCCGTCCCCACCAACGTATCCGGGTAAACGACGGTCTCTCCGTCCTCGTCCCGGGTAAAGACTCCTTTGGCCAGATACTCCAGATTTACCTGGTGTACAATCCCGCGTCCCGGAGGAACAACGCGGAAGTTGTCAAACGCCTTCTGCCCCCATTTAAGAAATTCGTACCGTTCGTTGTTCCGCTCCATTTCACGATCGACATTGAACATAAGTGCAGCCTCTTGGCCGAACATATCGACCTGCACGGAGTGGTCAATCACCAGATCGACCGGAACCTGTGGATTGATCGATTGTGGATCTCCCCCCATTCGCTTCATCGCAGATCTCAGGGCGGCAAGGTCCACAACAGCCGGAACGCCTGTAAAATCCTGTAGTACGACTCGCGAAGGCTTGAATGGAACCTCGCCTTGCGGATCCTTGGCATTGTATCCGGCCAGCGCGCGGATATCATCCTCCGTAATTGCAAAACCGTCGTACTCTCGCAGAACCGCTTCAAGCAGAA
>JBNJFK010000039.1:0-14264 GCA_051746765.1 Bacteroidota bacterium | reverse complement strand
GGGAAACCCGACCTGAAATCCGATGATTTCTGGACGGAGTACAAGAAGATGTTTCGATTGAAAAAATTCCCACAGGTCTGGATCAGTCAAAACGGACCCTACGAGATGTCGGTCATCAAAGAGTATCCATACGAGGATACGATTCCCATCTACAAAGCGGTCTATGAGGAGTTTGGCGCGAAGCAAATGGTGTGGGGAACGGGGTATCCGGGCCCTCGATGGGAATTGCCGATGGACAAGGAGCTGGAGTTCGTGTATAAGTACTGTGATTTTTACTCGGAGGAAGACCTCGATTTGCTGATGGGAGGAAATGCCATGGAAATATGGGACTTTCCAACGGCGTAACGTTCGGGTGCCCAGCAACCTAAAAAAAGCCTGCAAGCGACGAGCCTGCAGGCTTTTTTTGTATTACAAGATTTGCTGAACCGGTTCAATTGCCTCACGGGTTTGGTCAGTGGGGCACGTATCGATGTCGGTTCAGCCCGTCCCCGGCATCACATGTGTGAAACCGGAGCGAAGCCGGGCGTTTCGTGTTTGATCAGATGGAAATCTCCTCTTCTCCCACCTGCTCTTCTGCCTCCTGGTCATTGAAGAACAGCAGGAAGAGGGTCATGACCGCGGCAGCGAAGATCGAGGGGATCCACCAGAAGGAGGCCCACTGATCCAGGCTTAGCGCGGAGCCGCCATCGAGGAAGGCGTTGTAGGTAATACCGGCCAGCTGGGCCCCGATGAGCATTCCGACTCCGTAGGTAATCAGAACGATCAGCCCCTGTGCCTGTCCGCGAATCTTGTCACTGGATTTCATGTCCACGTAGATCTGTCCCGTCACGAAGAAGAAGTCGTAACATATTCCATGCAGGGCGATACCGCCGAGGATCATCCAGGTCACAACATCCGGCGCTCCGAGTGCAAAGAGGGCGTAGCGGAGGACCCATGCGAACATGCCCACACCCAGCATCCATTTCACGCCCAGGCGGAGAAAGAAGAAGGGCATGAGCAGCATGAAGATAAATTCGGAGGCTTGTCCGATGGTTTGTGTGGCGGCAATGTTTTCAAAGCCTGCCGACCCCAGAAAAAGCTGTGTGAAGTTGTAGTAGGCGGCCAGCGGAATGGAGATGAGAAGCGAGCTGGCCAGGAAGATGTAGAACGATTTGCTTCCCAGTTCGCGCAGGGCGTCCACTCCGGAGATGCTGCGGATGGAGACCTGTTCCCCTTTGGCAGGAGGAGGTGTATGCGGAAGCGAGAAGCTGTAGAGTCCCAAAAGGAGGCTGGCAGCGGAGGTCAGATAGAGGGGCAGTGCCGTCTCTTCGGGCCGAACTCCCTCCCCGACAAAGTTGACCAGAAGGAAGCTGATGGTCAATCCGGCCACGATCCAGCCAATGGTTCCGAAGACACGGATGATGGGGAACTCCTTCTCCTGATTCTCGATATTGTGGAACGAGAGCGTGTTGGCCAGACTCATCGTGGGCATGTAGCAGAGGTTGTAGGCCAATAGCAGAAGAATAAACGTGGTGGGATTGTCCACGGCCAACGGGGTGAGAAACATGAAAATTCCACCCAGAATGTGGAGGGTCCCGAGTACTTTTTCGGTCGCGAAGTAGCGGTCGGCAATCAGGCCGACAAAGAAGGGGGCCACCATAGCCGCAATCGGGTTCACGGTAAAGGGCCAGTGTGTCAGGTCGCCCATGCCGTTGGCGCTCATATAGAGGGCAATGGCCGAGTACCAGGCGCCCCAGATAAAGAACTCCAGGAACATCATGGCACTAAGTCTCGCTTGCACAAATTTTTGCATGATATCGTCTCCTCTGCTTTTCACATATTTCGAGGTTCATTAATACCAAAATTTGAGCGAACACACAATAGAAAACTCCCGTCCTCTGCTGGATGGCCGGGTGGAAATCTGCTACTTTCCCTTCTTTGGCGAGTCTGCCCGGGCAGATTGCCGGGGTCGGGAATCGAAGCAAGAGTCATGACGATGAGCAGCAGAGAAGTAGAGAGGCGCGAGCCGGACGGATCCGGAGAGCCGACAGAGGATCGGCCACTTGAGACGCTCAAGCGCGTTTGGGGGTACGATGCGTTTCGTTCAGGCCAGCGGGAGGCAATCGAATCCGTGCTTTCGGGTCGCGATACTGTGGTGATCTTTCCAACCGGCGGGGGAAAGTCACTCTGCTACCAACTCCCTGCACTCCTGCTCGACGGACTCACCCTGGTCATCTCTCCACTGGTTTCGCTCATGGAAGACCAGGTCGCATCCCTGCAGGAGCAGGGCGTCCGGGCCACCTATGTCAATTCGACTCTCCACCCCCGGGAGGTCGATCAGCGGTTGATCAATGCACGGAACGGGATGTACCGTCTGCTCTACCTCTCGCCTGAACGGTTGACATCGACGCTCTGGGAGCAGTCGGCGTCGGAGATGCCGGTTTCGCTGGTGGCCGTGGACGAGGCGCACTGCATCTCGGAATGGGGACACGACTTCCGTCCGGACTACCGCGAGATTCGTCCGCGAATACTGGAGACGGTCGGGCCGGTTCGTTGGCTCGCTTTGACAGCGACCGCCACCCCGGAAGTACAAAAAGATCTGATCGAGTCTCTGGAGCTGACCGATCCGGCTGTGGTTACACGGGGATTCGAACGCCCCAATCTTCAGTGGTGGGTCCGGGAGGTACAACAGAAACGCCCGGAACTGCTTCGGGCTGTCGGACGTGCGGTCCGTCACGGTTCCGGGTTGGTCTATGCGGCCACCCGTCGGGAGTGTGAACAGCTGGCCCGACTTCTCACGACCGAGGGGATACCGGCAGCAGCGTATCACGCAGGCCTTCCGGCCCCGAAACGTCTCTCGATTCAAGCAGAATGGACGTCGGGTGAGCTGCCGGTGGTCGTCGGAACGAATGCGTTCGGTATGGGAATCGACAAAGCCGACTGCCGCTTTGTGATACATGCCGATCTGCCGCTTTCGTTGGAAAATTACTATCAGGAAGCGGGACGAGCCGGACGGGACGGTGAGAAGGCGTGGCCACTCATGCTGGTTCGTGACGGAGATTGGGAGCGGGCTCGTTCGAGGCTGGATTTCTTCTGGCCGCCTTACAGCGAGCTGGAGACGCTCTATGATGCCGTCTGTGACGAGTTGGAGCTGGCCGTGGGGAGTGAACTCGAGGAGCCGGCGCCGGTCTCCCTCAAGGGGCTCTCCAGGAGGGCGTCACGGACTCCATCGAAGGTCCAGACCGGACTGGGAATGCTCGAACGGCTCGGAGTACTCTCCCGCATGAAGGGGAGGGAGCCGAGGGTCGGGATCCATTTTTTGCATTCACGGGAGATTCTCATGGAGTTGGTACGTCGAAGTGAGGATGAGCGGGGTGAGTGGCTCGACCGCCTGCTTCGTCTGGCCGGATCAGAGGCGATGGAGCGTCGTGTCTGGCTCTCCCGGGACCGGTTGGCCGAACGCCTTCAGTGCAGTACGGACGACCTGATTCGACGATTGGAGATTTTTGCTCTGGAGGATCGGATCCTGACGGTTCACCAGAGTGATCAGGACCCCGTCGTTCGATTGCTCCTTCCGCGCCAGCGACAGTTACCGGTAGAGAAACGACAGGTAGAGGGGGTTCGATCGCGACTTCTGGAGAAGTTGCGTCACGTGAAGGGGTACCTGCAGACACAGGGGTGCCGCGAAAAGTATCTGCGCTACTATTTCGGAGAGACCGATGCGACCGACTGCGGACACTGCGATCGCTGTCTGACCTCCCCGTCGTAGGTCAGGAGTCCATTCGGTGCTCGTTGATCAGTCGTTCTTCACGGTCGAATCGGGCCCGCAGAGAGTCCAGTCGGATGAGTTGCCCTTCGATATCGCTCTGATAGTACCGGTGGCTCTTCTGAAACTGCTCGGCGCTTACCCCATAGTGATCAAAGACAAGTTGACGCAGACTGTCTTCCTTCTCATAGAGCTCCCGAAGTTGGATCAGCTGCATGGTGAGGTAGAGCTCGGCCGTCAAATCCAGATAGAGCGACTCTTCGAGCAGATCTTCGGGAGGGGGCGTCTCCCGCTCACAGGAGAGGAGCGGGAGGACGAAAAGTGCCAGAAGTGTCAGGGCTCGCAGGTGAACACTCATTCTGGACGTTTGGGATTGAGTGGACGAAGAGCCACTTCGTTGATGAGCAGATTGTCCGGAGTGGTGATCATGTGCAGGACCGTTCGGGCCACGTCGTCGGGGTGCATCATGTTGGGGTGGCGTTCGGTCATTCCGCTGATATCGAAAAATTCGGTATTGATGGAGCCGGGATAGATGCAGCTCACCTTGATCCCGTCGTAGCGAAGCTCTTTGAAGAGCGCCTCGCTGAAGCCGCGAACGGCAAACTTGCTTGCATTGTACCCGGATAGTCCGGGGTTGCCGATGAGTCCGGCGACGGACGCAATATTGAGGATGTGGCAAACCGCCGGATTGGATTTCATGTGAGGCACCATCTCCCGGGTGAGGGTGAAGGTGGCCGTCAGATTGGTGTCGATCATCTGGTCCCACTCCTCGTCGGTCTGCTCATCGACCGGTGCCATATGAGCGAGGCCGGCGTTGTTGACCAGGATGTCGGGTCGTTGCTCTTCGTCAAAAGTGTCGGTAATCCAACCTTTGACTGCAACCCGATCGGTAATGTCCATCGGTACGGGGATGAACGATTCGCCCAGTGCATTCCGGATCTCTTCGAGTCTCTCTTTTCGCCGGGCCAGGCCGTAGACCCGGGTCCCTTCCTGTGTGAGAAGTGAGGCGATGCTGCGCCCCAGTCCGCTGCTGGCTCCGGTAACGATGGCGTTGGCTCCGTTGAGGATCATGGAATCAGAATTTGGTGAATATCTTTTCTTGTCAGATGTTAAGTTAGTCTGCACTCCATATGGAATCAACCGATCGGGCATGAATCTACTCGATGATGCACTCTATTACGTCGATGCCGGTCATACGCGCATCAAGACCGTGACCCGCGCGTCCGCCGGCTGGGAAGAGGTCGCCGTTCATACGTCGGACGAGCCGGAGACCTTCTGTCTCTGGCTCGAATCGATGCTCGAAACGGAGACAAATCGACGGGTGGTCATCTGTTCAGTGCTTCCGAAACTGCAGCGACGCGACATTCCCGACGGGCTCTCCGACCGGGTTCATCTGATATCGGTCTGGGAGATTCCCCGGGAGCGAATCGGCTACCGAACCCCGAAATCACTGGGACTGGATCGATATCTGAGTTGCCTTGGTGCCGTCGGGCTGGGTCGTGGACCTGCAGTCGTGGTCGATGCCGGAACAGCCTGCACAGTAGACTGGATGGAGGAGACGGGTCTTTTTCGGGGAGGCGTGATTCTACCCGGTCTCACGATGGCGTTCGATTCGCTCGAGGAGATCTTTCCCGGAGCCGTCCACAGCTTTCGACAACTTCCGGAGTCGTTTCCCGGACAGAGCACAACCGACTCGCTGCTTTGGGGTACCGGTGGAGCGTGGACGGGGGCACTGGATCATTTTTTGCGACGATACGAGTCAACGATGGGATCGTTTCGACTCTACCTGACCGGTGGAGATGCGCGTTGGCTCTCCAGTCACCTTCCGGAACCGTGGAAGGAGCGCGGGCGTGTACGCCCCTGGCTTCTTTTTGACGGAATGAAGCGGCACCTGGAGGAGAGTGGTTTTTCTCCGGTCAGCGACTCCGGTCCCCGGACGTAAGGTTTCGGCTCCGATCATACTCCTCTTTGTAGTCTCGTATGGCACGGAAAAGAGCCGAGGCGACAATGGCTTGTCCATAGTCGCTGTCCAAAAAGCGGGCTTCGTCCGGATTGGTCAGAAAACCGAGTTCGACCAGAAGGGCCGGCATGGAGGCGTGGTAGAGTACAACGAATTGGGCTTGCTTTACACCCCGTGAGTGGCGTCCGGCACGGGCACGGAACTGATGTTCCACCTTTTCGGCAATTCGTTCGCTTACGGTCAAATTTCCTGCATTGGCGAGTTCGTAGATGATCAGATCCTCATCACTGAGCTCTTGTCCGTTCCCGTTCTCCATTCGGAGCACGCTGTTTTCCCGTTTCATGACTTCGAGTGCCGACTGGGTCCGTGCCAGTCCGAGAAAATAGACCTCCGATCCCCGAACGTTGGGGTTTCGCGAGTAGGAGTTGGCGTGAATGGAGACGAAAAGATCCCCTTCTGCCCGGTTGGCCATTCGTCCCCGTTCGGCCAGCTCGATGAACTGGTCATCGTCACGGGTATAGACCACGTTCAGATCCGGCAGATGTTCTTCGATATAGCCTCCCAATTTCTTCGCGACGGCCAGGGTGATTCGTTTCTCATAGATGTTTCCGTGTCCGATACTACCGGGATCCTGTCCTCCGTGACCGGCATCGATGACCACCGTGTCAAAAACGAAATTCTCCGAAATACGGTCGTACTCCTCGTCGCTGGGAAAGATCTGCTCGAGATCGGCCTCTTGGTCATGGTCGGAAGGAGAAGATTCCGATTCGGAAGAATCATCCGGGGATTCGGGGGTGGTTGGCAAATCGTCAGCATCCTCGGGCCCAAGCGTGGAGTCCGGTGTCTCTTCTCTTGCAGATACAATGAATGAACTCTCCTCCTCCTGATGATCTCCCCAGTGAATCGGTTCCCGGTTGGCAGTACGTTGTTCTACCTGATCATCCGGTGTACGTGTAAGTGTCAGAATCAGGTCACGACCATTTTGGTCGGGATAACCGCTCGCCTCGTAGCTGTCGGGAGCCTGAATCTCCAGGTCAATCCCGATACCGTCATCGAGTGGGTGGACATGCAGGTCCCGGATCATTTTGCCGATAGGGGGCAGGGCAAGGGTTTCGACATCGACTCCGCTGCCCCATATTCGGGTCTGAATAAGCTCCGGGGACGATTGGTGGATGCGGAACGAGTCGACGGCGGCGCTCAAATGGTGACGAACTACATAGCCGTTGCCGTCGCTACGTTCGACCATGGAGATTCGATCGAGGCGGGAGTCACCCTCGGACTGTGCCTGCAGGGAGTGCGGAAGCGCGGAGAAAAGGAGGCAGATCGTGAGCAAGAATACCTGCCACATGCTGGATTCGCCTGAAAAGCGAAGCGCTTCTGGATTCATGGAGTGTCAGTTCTGTCGATCTTTTGGTCGGTCGATCGTCTCGGATCCGGTATTCCTCGCAAGGACGGATGGCGTGCAGTCTGTCTGCACACGGATGCCCGAAATGTACCATTTTTTACTTCCAACTCTCAAGCGCCCGGTTGGTTCACCGATCCGGGACGGAACGGGAGATATCGAGCACCGGTCGGTAGCGATCGGAAGGTGAAATGTTCAAGCTTCACGGGCCAGGAATAGAAAGAGGGCCGGTATGTTGTGGAGATCGGGCGACTCGCTCTCCTTCCACGTTGCAACCGGTTTTGTGTGGAGAAACTCATCGGGATGGGTCAGGTTCGCTGCGATACAGAGATCGGTCTCCGGGTGCAGGGTTGAAAGCAGGGTCTGGAGAGTAGCATTGTTTCGGAAGGGTGTCTCCATGACGATTTGAGTCTGTTTTTGGTGCAGGGAGTGTTTCTCCAGTTCCCGAATGGCAGAGCTGCTTTTGCCCTCTTTTCGGGGCAGGTAACCGTGAAAGGCGAAACGTTGACCATCGAGTCCCGATCCCATGAGTGCCAGAAGGATGGAAGACGGTCCCGTAAGTGGGACAACCGGGAGACCACGCATATGGGCCATGCGGACGAGTCGGGCGCCGGGGTCGGCTACACCGGGGGCACCTGCTTCCGAGAGAATACCGACATCCCCGCTTTCGAGAAATTTGAGAAAACTGAACACTTCGTGGTCCGGGGTCTTCCGGTTCAGTACGCGAAATTCGGGTTCGTACGGTTTGAGCGGATGATCGATCCACTGCAGAAACCCTTGTGCCGTGCGAACATTCTCGACGATGAATCGCGTGAGTCCGCGAACCACCTCCAATGTATGTTCGGGCAGGACATGGTTCTCTCTCTGTCTTGCGAGCGGAGTTGGAATCAGGTAAAGCCGGTTCATTGATCGGTTCTTCGAATGTTCAAGGGTCGTTTCGGATCTGTTTTCTGTCGTCGGATCCAGCGCATGACCAACCAGGAGATCCAAAGCGTGGCCAGCAGGCCGATCACCGAAATGGCCAGATTGACGCGAATCACGTTTCGCTGAAGATCGTAGGTACTGGTCAGGACGATGGGCCGGAAGGAGTCGGGCCGGTAGCGCACGGGAACCAGCTCCGATTCGGTGAGTACCTGAGCCATCTGGACCGAGAGAGAGAGTCGCTCCTCGACCGGACCATCGGGGGTATCAAAGCTCAGAACGACATAGCCGCTGGTCTGTGCGGCGATCTGTTTCACATCGAAGTCGAGGACACGGGCCATATAGCTTTCGCCCTCCTCCCAGGTGCTGTGAATCCCGTTGTAGGTGAGCCATTGATAGCCAAGCATGAGGAGAAAGTAGAGTGGCAGCAGCCAGACGAGTCGTGCAAGCGTGGTGGTTTTCATGAAGCGACTTTCAGTAATTGCTGTTGAATGTCGGTGACCAACCGAGGTTCTTCAAGCATCTGTCGATGGAGATATTGATGCATGTGGTTGCTGGAGAGGTGAAACCAGACAGCGATCTGAAGCTGATCAAACAGACTTACCTGAGCAGTGGTTTCGCCGCTGGTTCGGTCGGTGCCGAGGTCGAGCCCGCTGAGCAGTCCGATCCGGTGGTCAAAGAGTCCGTGATAAGAGGAGAGTGACGTGGGTGGATCTTCGGGCAGAGGTCGCTCCATCCAGCCGAGTACCCGCCGGCTGACCTCTTCGGAAAGGACCTCCAGCCGACTCAGACGAAGGAGGAGCTCGCCGGTCTCGCGCGCCGTACTCTTCGGGTAGAGAGCGAGCCGGTCGCGCTGCTCGTAGAAGTCGAGCCCAAGCTTTTGCTCTTCGATTCGTTGAATCCATTTCTCCCGCCGGTTGCCGGAGGCAAACGATTCACTGTTGCTCCAGGCCTCCTCTTCAAAGAGGGGGCGTGACTGTCCGGTCCAATGGTCAAATATGGTGACGGCATCGATACCTTGAACGACGGGAGAGAGGGTGAGCATGAGCCCGGAGAAGGGAATCGGAAGATCGGTTTTCTCCAGGCCGAGCCGGTCGAACGTCCGCGTGAGCCTGTCGGGTCCGATCCGGTGCAACAGGTAGTCATGGATGGCCGGCGAATTGCTGGCGGCCCAGAGAGCAGGCAGATCTGCCAGCGTGGGGGGCGTGTCGGTCTGATCGGCAATCTTTTGTGCGGTTTCGATCTCGACGGAGCCCCATCCCGGAAGTTGATGTGCTCGTATGGACTCCCACCGGACCGTCTCCCCGGGATCGAGGGCTCCCTCTTCAAACGCACCGGCGAGTGCAATCATGGCGTGAAACCCGGTGAGCTGTCCCAGCGCACGACGCTCGTCTGCACGGTAGTCGAGATCCGGTTCGGGGGAAGTGCTCCGGTGCCGATAGATCGAGATCCGGTCGGGGTGTTGGGAGATGTAATCGGTGACTCCCTGCATCGAAAAGGTGAGCTCGACCCACTCATTTCCTTCGGACAGGGCATTGCGGTTCTCGAATACCGTATCGAGAGCCCCCCGGTTGAGCCAATAGACGGTTCCGCCAATCAGGATGGCGGCCAGTAGGAACGTGGAGACAAACAAGAGCAGTCGTTTCACAAGTGGTTGGATCAAAGGGTGTCAGGTAGTGGAAAACTGCCGGTAAATACGGTTCGGGCCGGGCCTTCCAGTGAAATTCTGTCGTACCGGCTGTGCCGGTCACCGGCTCGAAAATGGACGTTGAGGGTCCCGCCCCGTACCTCTACGCGAGAGGATTGCTCCCCGTCGTCTCCTCCCTTCAGATGGTGCCATGCGAGCGCCGACGCAATGGCACCGGTTCCGCAGGCGAGGGTGAGCGCCTCTACTCCGCGTTCGTACGTTTGAAGTTCTACCTGATCCGGATCACTGCCGGAGATGAAGTTGACATTGGTTCCCTTCGGTGCAAACCGCGTGTGGTTTCGAAGGGCACGCCCGCGAGAGGTGAGCGTGTCTTCGTCTCGCAGGCCGGCGGGCCGAACCGGAACGACCAGATGCTCGGTGTTCGTGTACACACGATAGAGATCCTCGCCATCTACCCGAATCGGTTCAACTTCGGTTTCGAGCGAAAAATCGAGTCGGACGGCCTCTTTCCCGAGCAGTTGACCGGTATACTCTTTTTCGTGAACCCGAAACCGGACCGGTTCGTCATATCCCAACTCCCGTGCAAAACGGACGAAACAGCGACCGCCATTTCCGCACATGCCGGCATCACTTCCGTCCGGATTCTTGTAGTGCATTGTGAGCTCGCCGTCCACGGACTCTTCGAGCAGGATGAGGCCGTCTGATCCGATTCCGAACCGGCGATCACTCACACGTCGTGCGAGGGCAGCCCATTCATCGGGTGTGGTCTGCCCGTTACGGTTGTCAACGACGACAAAGTCGTTTCCGGTGGCTTCCATTTTGGTAAAGAGGAGTGATCGGGTCATTAGAATCGGGTCGGTCTTAGAGTCTTGAAGATTCGGATTCGGATTGAACCAGTGCCGGCAGGTGGTGCCATGCTTTGCGTTCGGGAATGGGTGAATCCTCTCCCCGCAGCAGGTAGCCGAATCGAATGGCCAGCGTGGTAAAGAGAAGTTTGAACTGTACATTCCGGGCCAACAGCGTCTGCGCTTCATCCAGCTGGCGAAAGATCTCCTCGAAACGTGCATCCGGCAGATTTTCAGTCATCCTGGCGATGGTCTCCTGCTGTTCGGGATGTGCGAGCAGTTCGGCCGATTGCGTCTCCCGTTGAACCAGGATGTCTCGAATCAGGCGCTGCATGCTTCGACAAAGGAGCAGGTGGCCTTCCCGGTTTTTTTTGGTGTGCCACCCGCCGATCATCTTGTGAAGAAGCGGGGCATCCTGGGTCCAGCACGCACGAAAGAACCGGATCTGTTCCTGCTGGATGGTGCGTACCTCATCGGGATCGACCGTTCGCGCCTCTTCGTAGTTTCCGTAACTCGCTCGCGCCAGAAATCGTGCACTGCCGGCGTCCATTCCATCGTGCTCCACGAGCCCCCGTTCGACCTCGTCGGGCGTCAGGGATCCCAATCGAATCTGTTGGCAGCGCGACAGGATGGTCGGCAGCAGGTCACCTGGATTGTGCGTTGTGAGGAGAAAGAGGTGGTTCGGCGGGGGCTCTTCGAGTAGTTTCAAAAATGCATTGGCAGACGTTTTATTGAGCGTATCCACGTCGGTCAGAATCGAGATGGCCCAAGGGCCCTCGGCCGGTTTGTGTTGCGATTTCCGCCGAATCACCTCGTTCATGTACTTGATTGCGTAGAACGGGCGAAGATTCTGTTTACCCTCCTCGGTCAGTGAGGGTCGTCGTCGCAGATCCGCAATGTTGTACGGGTCCTCTGCAAGGACCTCCCGTCGTTCCTTCAGGGTTTGAGCTGTACTCGATGCAGACTCCGATATGGCAGAGGTGAGCGGCAGAAAAACGTGAATGTCAGGGTGGGTGAACCAGGAAGATTTCCGGGAGGTGGCTGCCCCTTCAAAGTTGCTCAGGTGATCGATCCCCTGCAGCCACTCGGCAAACGCGAGGGCGATGGCCGTTGTTCCCGATCCTGGCGGACCACTGAAAAGCCAGGCGTGGGGGACGGATCCTGAACTCGCAGCCTCCTGCAGATGGTGGCGCACGTCGTGCTGTCCAAGCAGCCGCCGGTTGCCCAGTGCAGGCTCGGCAACGGTTCTTGTGGATTCGGTTGTGTGGTTCATGATCAGGTTCGACCTACTCGTCCCAGATGAAATCAAACAGCAGAATGCCTGCCGTGATGGTCGCTCCGCCGTAGCCGACCAGGGCGCTCATATCGTTGAGCCACTCCGGATCACTTTCGCCCGTCAGGGCGATGCGGGTTACACGGGTCAAGATAAGCAACAACGGAACCAAAAGCGGGATGGAGAGAACCGAAAAAATTGCTCCTCTGCGGTCTGCACGGGCGATCATGGCCGACGTGAGGGTGGTCACGGATGCGAGGCCGGTTGCTCCCAGAAGCAGGGCGATCGAGAGGTATCCGGGATGGTTGACCGACTGATTCATCATGAGAAGGTAGAGCAGGAAGGTGGCCGTCAGAATCGCCAGAAGGAAGAGAATGTTGTAGAGCAGTTTGCCCAAAAAGATGTCGCCTGCCTGTCCGTGAAGTCGAAGCAGGTGCCAGGTCTTCTGTTCGGTTTCGGCGACAAAGGAGCGGGCCATCCCCGCCATGGCGGCAAAGAGGATAATGATCCAGACCAATCCACTGCGGGCATCGGCTTCGAGCTGATCGGCCCGTAACGTGAGCAGGATAAGCAGGAGGGAGGAGCCGGTGAAGGCGAGAATGGTGTGGAGTGCGATGCGTGTACGCAGCTCCAGAGCGAGCTCTTTTCGGAAGATGGCCAGAATGGATCGCATGGACCGGGTGGGTCTCGGTTGGGATTGGTTGGCCCGGCCGTTGGCAACGAGCCTCGAATCGGATTGGAAGGTACATATTTTTCCCCTTTTTTGACGCCGGTCGGGAGGAGTGAATGGTACTTTCAGAATGATCTGTTGAATGAGTGGCCAACGGCTGCCTATATTGCCGGGACGGCCTTGCGCCTGCGACGTCTTGCGCATGCGATTCGATTCACAGATTTCAAACGGACGCGGACAGATGACCCTTACTTCACTGCTGGACGAGAAGACGACGCTGACCGGTCTGGAGGTTTCATCCAAGACCAACCTGTTGAACCGAATGGTGGACATGCTCGAGTCGAAGGTTTCGGCCGAGCAACTGGAGAGCATTCGCTCGGCGGTTTTGCAACGGGAAGAGATTATGAGTACCGGTGTCGGCAAGGGGCTGGCCATTCCGCACGGGAAAGCGCCCGGACTGGAGGAGAGTTATGCCAGTTTTGCCTTGCTCAAGGAGCCGATCGATTTTGACTCCATTGACGAAGAGCCGGTCCGGATCGTCTTCCTTCTGGTGGGGCCGGAGTCGAAAAACAGTATGCACATCAAGCTGTTGAGCCGGATCTCCCGGCTGATGAACAACGACAGCTTCCGAAAACAGTTGTTGGAGTGCTCATCCCCCTCCGAAGTGTTGGCCCATTTTGACGCCTCCGAGCAGCTCCACCTCTAACCCCAACGGGGCTCTTCGCCCCGCTTGAAGCGAGAACGCCGTGTCTGCTACCAACCGTTTGCTCATTACCGACGACGAGGCATCGATTCGCAACACGCTCCGCGAGATTCTGGAGTTTGAAGGGTACCAGATCGAAGAGGCATCCGGTGGCGAGGAGGCTCTTGAGCGGCTCGAAAAGGGTGGGATCGACTTGATGCTCCTGGATGTCAAGATGCAGGGGATGGATGGACTGGACGTGCTCCAGGCGCTGCAGGACCGTGAACAGGAGCTCCCTGTCATTGTGATCTCCGGGCACGGGTCCATCGAGCTGGCCGTCGAGGCGACCCGAAAAGGGGCGATCGACTTTCTGGAGAAACCGCCGGATTTGAATCGGCTGCTGCTGTCGGTCCGGAATGCGGTGCGCAGTGGACGACTGCTTCAAGAGAACCGGCAAATGCGCTCGCAGCTCCATGGTGAGGCGACCCTTTTGGGAAAGAGTCCGGCGATGGAGCGCATTCGCGAGACGGTCCGGAAGGTGGCTCCGAGTCCCAGCCGGGTGATGATTACCGGTGAAAACGGGACCGGGAAAGAGATGGTGGCCCTGCTGATTCACGACAAGAGCCGTCGAAATGATGGGCCGTTTGTTGCGGTCAACTGCGCAGCCATCCCGTCGGAACTTCTGGAGAGTGAACTGTTCGGGCACGAGAAGGGGGCCTTTACAGGGGCCGATCAACAGAGAATCGGAAAGTTCGAACAGGCATCGGGAGGGACGCTCTTTCTGGACGAGATTGGCGACATGACCCTGAAGGCACAGGCGAAGGTGCTGCGGGTACTGCAGGAGAACCGTTTGATCAGGGTCGGCGGGCGCGAAGAGATTGTGGTCGATGTGCGGGTTCTGGCTGCCACCAACAAGGATCTCTCCGAAGAGATCGCTGCCGGCCGTTTTCGTGAAGATCTTTTTCATCGACTGAATGTGATTCCGATCGAGGTCCCGCCGTTGCGCGAACGTCGCGAGGATATCCCCATTCTGGCGCGACACTTCCTCGAAAAGTTGGCCGACGAGGAGATTCTCTATTCGGGTCGATCCTTTACCGATGATGCACTTGAGTCCCTGT
>JBNJFK010000038.1:0-14420 GCA_051746765.1 Bacteroidota bacterium | reverse complement strand
CGCCATGATGTCCTCCATCATGTCGACCATCAGCTCCAATATGAATTTCGGGTCCCAGGTATTCATTCACGATATCTACCGGGAGCACATCAAGGGCAACCAAAGTGAAGCCCACTACATGCGAGTAGGAAAAGTTGCCATGGCCGTCATCGTTGGAATGGCCATCCTGGTCGCCATCGCTTTCGAAAATGTGATTGATATCGCCGTCTTCATGCTTGGTCTGGCATCGACCGAACTGACTGCCAACTGGGCACAATGGTGGTGGTGGCGATTCAACGGAAAGGCGAGGCTGGCTGCCTCTTTTGGTGGTCCACTTATCTTTCTCGTAAACCGCTTCATCATATTTGAACACTGGATTCACCTTGAAGACGAAACCTACATCATCATTCTCAGTTCGATTGCACTCACCTGTATCTTGTGGATCGTTGTCGCGTTGACAACAAAGCCGGATCCAGATGACGTTCTCGTCAAGTTCTACCGTCGGGCCCGTCCTCTTGGTTGGTGGGGAGAGATCCCGAAAAAAGCCGGGCTTCCGGGACCTCGAAGCGGGGCTATTCGCAACGGATTCAGACTGGTGGTCACCGGTTCTGTCGCCATTTCCGGAGCCGTTGTTGCACTGTCCATGCTCTACACCGCACAGTGGAGCATCAGCCTGATCTCACTGACAGTCTCCGTATTGGCGGGACTCACCTTCCGAAAATGGTACAGACCGTACATCGACTCTCTACTGGCTGAACCGGAGGATACGGTTTCCAGAGACGCTTATTCGGATCTTCCGAGTTGATCTTTCATTCCAAAACAGTCGATATCCCATGGACCAAAACCTCAAAAGGACCTATCTGACGCAATACCGTGAGGAGCTATTGCATTCGATACTCCCCTTCTGGCTCCAAAAGAGTCCGGACCGCAAACACGGGGGATACTTTACCTGCCTCACCCGGGAAGGCGAAGTCTTCGATACCGACAAATTTGTCTGGTTACAGGCACGTCAGGTCTGGCTCTTCTCCATGCTTTACAATCGAGTGGAAAAACGTGAGGAGTGGCTCGAGACGGCTCTCCATGGAGCAAAATTCCTGCTTGACCACGGACACGATGGTTCGTTCAACTGGTACTTCAGTCTTGCCAGAAACGGAGATCCACTCATTGTACCTTACAACATCTTCTCCAACACCTTTGCAGCCATGGCCATGGGTCAGATGCATCTTGCGACCGGAAATGACGCGTATGGCGAGGCGGCTCTGCAGACCTTTCGGCAAACGCTCAAGCGACGCAAGAATCCGAAAGGCAAGTGGAACAAATCCATTGCAACCACCCGCTCACTCGACAATTTTGCTCTGCCAATGATCCTCTCCAACCTGGCTCTCGAAATCGAGCATCTCTTGGACGAGAACGAAATCCGATCCCTCTCTTACGAAATCGCAGATCAGATTTTAAACAGATTCTACCGACCCGAACTCGGCATTGTCCTCGAAAACATCGTTCCGGACGGGTCGCTCAGTAATACGTTCGACGGACGTCTCGTCCTCCCGGGACATGCCATAGAAGCGATGTGGTTCCTGATGGATCTTGGTGAGAAATTCGGTGAGAGAGGCTGGATTGAAAAGGCAGCCGACATCACTCACAGGATGATCGACTATGGCTGGGATCGAGAAGACGACGGTTTGTTCTACTACCTGGACCGGAAAGGAGCTCCACCGCAACAGCTCGAATGGAGCCAAAAATTGTGGTGGGTTCACCTCGAAACCGCCGTCGCATTGATCAAAGCCTATCGCTGGACCGGAGAGTCCAGAAGCCTGGAGTGGTTCCAACGTGTGCACGAATACAACTGGCACAACTTCAGGGATCCCGACTACCCCGAATGGTTCGGATATCTCGACCGACACGGAGAACTGAACATGTCACTAAAGGGAGGGAAATGGAAAGGGTGCTTTCACGTCCCCAGAGCACTCTTTCAGATCTGGAAGACTCTCGAAATTCTCCCGGACAACAAATCCGAAAAAATCTGACTCTTCGGGCTTCCTCATGGTATCAACAGAGCCGGAGAATTCTTGATCACAAAAAAACCCCCGAGATCCGTCGGGGGTTTTCATTGAACCATAAAGACGTTTCCAAGGCTACCAGCGAAGCAAATTCACTTTTGTCACATCGATGGAAAGGTGGTTTCGAAAAATGGCCAAAATAATGGCCAGACCAATCACCGCCTCTGCAGCTGCGACGGCCAATGCGAAAAAGACCAATATTTGGCCCGTGATATCTCCATGATAGCTTGCAAATGAAATCAAAGAGATATTGACGGAGTTCAGCATCAATTCAATGCACATGAACACGACAATCGCATTTCTCCGTATCAGTACACCTACGGCACCGATCGTAAATAGAATTGCACTCAGAGAGAGATACCAATCAATTCCAATCATTTGCTAACCTGCTCCGGCGTTTTGACTTTGTACTGGGCGATAAGAATCGCACCGACGACTGCAGCTGTCAACAGTACAGCCGTCATTTCAAATGGAAGCAGAAAGTCCGTATAGAGGACCTCGGCGACAGCTTCCACGGTTCCGACCTCGCTCATACGATCCGAGATTTGAGGCAATTGATCGGCGATTCCCCCCAGGCTGTACGTGATCTGCCCGACCAAACCGGCACCCAGCAGAAATGCCAACAGATACCGCACTCTCCATTTACTGAAAAGTGTCGATTCATCTTCCAGGTTGAGCAACATGATGACAAACAGAAAGAGCACCATGATGGCTCCGGCGTATACGACAATCTGAATCATCGCAAGAAACTGCGCTTCGAGAATCAGATAAAGTCCCGCAACCGTAATGAAATTGAGTACCAGAAAAAGTGCACTATTGACCGTGTTTTTGCTCAGAACCAGAGCCAAAGCCGTTGCGATCGCGAGTACAGCCAAAAGTACAAAAGCGTAGGTAACCATAGAAGCTCAGTTGATTTTGAAGGGCTAAATGTAGACAAATTTGAAATCGCCATCAAGATTCAATTGCTACCGGACAGATCTATCCTGGTAACGATTTTTCATTGGTCAGGGTACTCTTTCTGCCCATAATTTGACATTTTCAACTCAACCAAAATGGAAACCTATATACGATTTTCGGATCGACGAACTGATGGAGACAGTGGAATGAATGAACAACCGGACATGACCCGGCTTACGGAAGAAATTGAAGAGACAAGCCAATTTATAGACACACTCTATTCAGAGTTGGGTAAAGTCGTGATTGGTCAACGAACGATGATCGACCGGCTCTTGACCGGACTGTTGACAGAGGGACATGTGCTGCTGGAAGGAGTCCCGGGACTTGCAAAAACCTTGACCGTCTCCTCACTTGCAAAAGCGATCGACACCGGTTTTCAACGACTCCAATTTACACCGGATTTACTCCCTGCCGATTTGATCGGAACAATGATCTACAATCAAAAGAAAGGAGAATTTGTAGTCAAGAAGGGCCCCATTTTCTCCAACATTATTTTGGCAGATGAGATTAACCGGTCGCCAGCCAAGGTACAGAGTGCCCTTCTGGAAGCAATGCAGGAGCTACAAGTCACCATTGGCAATACGACGTACCCTCTGGATCAACCCTTTCTTGTACTTGCGACTCAAAATCCGGTAGAACAGGAAGGAACCTATCCTCTTCCCGAGGCTCAGGTGGATCGATTCATGATGAAGATTCAGATCGGCTATCCCACCCGAGCAGAGGAGCGTGAAATCATGCGACGAATGGCTCGAACCGGTGATCGAATGACGGTTCAACCCGTCGTTACCGTTGATCAGATCTTTCGGGCCAGAGAGGCGATCAACAAGATCTACATGGACGAAAAAGTAGAGTCATACATCATTGATCTTATTTTCGCTACTCGTCAACCTTCTGACAATGGACTGCCCTCTCTGGAGCCGCTCATTGACTTCGGTGCATCCCCTCGTGCATCCATCAACCTGAATCTCGCATCACGAGCGATTGCATTCATGAACCACCGGGCCTACGTCACACCAGAGGACGTCCGGACCATTGCCATGGATATTTTGCGACACCGCGTCATACCGACGTTCGAAGCTGAAGCGGAAAATATCGGGGCAGAAGAAATCGTCCAACAAATCTTGTCTACCGTACCTGTTCCATGATTAGATGAGTCCACGACAACCAATTAGGTTCTTGACACTATTTTTCATCAATACCGTTGAAACTTTATAAATAATTTCGAATATTGATGAGTGCAAATAACAATCAAATGATAATCTGCTGATGAAAGTAAAAATTGTACCTAAGAATAACGTAAAAGTATCCCGAAACAGCTCATCAAAATATCAGCCGCTCATCGATGCACTGGACAAGCTGAAACCAGGTGGAGATGCCATTCGTGTCGGATATAAAAATGATCGGGAGCTCAACTCGATGAGAAATATTGTCTATACAATCAACAAAGAGCAGGGTACAAAAATTAAATCCAGCAAAGACTCCGACAACAGCAACGTCTATTTTTATCTTGATTGACGTAGCATCGGTTAATTTTTCGGATCCAATTTGGATCTATAAAAAAAGGCTCCCCACCGTACGGTGAGGAGCCTTTTTTATATCCGTTGTCTATTTGTGATCAGGACTCGTCGTCCGCTTCACGCTGCTTCTCAGCCAACTTTTCGGCCAAGCCGGAGACCTCTCCAAGTGTCGGAGTTCCCGTCTCCACCGACTCGCTGCGAGTCGCACGTGTCGACTTCGCTTTGGTGCTCTCTTTGTCTTTCTGAGAAAGCTCAATCTTTTTGGCCGGCTCGTCAAACTCGACCACAAATGCTTCCACTTCATCGCCTTCACTGAACGCTTCATTCAGATCTTCGACTTCCTCGGCCAGTTTTGACTGTGGCAAGAAAGCGTTGACTCCCTCTTCCAGCTGGATAAAGAGCCCTTTCTCCGTGATTTTGGTAATCGGGCCTTTGACCGTACTTCCCGGTCCATACTGCTCGGCGTACCGTTCCCACGGATTTTCACTGATCTGTTTGTGACCCAGAGTAATTCGACGATTGTCAAAGTCGACAGCCAGAACGACGATCTCCATCTCCTGACCTTTTTCGGCCACTTCGCTCGGATGCTCCACTTTCTCGATCCAGCTCAGATCGGAAACGTGGACCAACCCATCAATGCCCGGTTCAAGTTCTACGAACACACCGAAATTGGTGAGGTTCCGAACGATCCCGGTATGACGGGATCCGATTGGATAACGTTCCAGCAGATCTTCCCAAGGATCCTTCTCGAGCTGTTTGACACCAAGCGAGATTTTCTTCTCTTCCTCGTTGATGTTGAGAACCACACATTCAATGATGTCGTTCTTCTCAACCAATTGCGACGGATGCTTGATATGTTGAGTCCAAGACATCTCGCTGATGTGAATCAGGCCCTCGACACCCTTTTCGAGCTCGATAAAGGCTCCATAATCTGCAATGGACACCACGCGACCCTGTACCCGTTCTCCTTCGGGGTACTTCTCGTTGATCCCGGTCCACGGATGAGGCTGGAGCTGCTTCAATCCGAGTGATACTCGTTTGCTCTTCTCGTCAAAATCGATGACGGCCACATTCATGCGCTGATCCAGTCGGACAATCTCGTCGGGATGGTCCACTCGACCCCAAGAGAGGTCGGTAATGTGCAGCAGTCCATCCACGCCACCGAGATCGATAAAGACCCCGAAGTCCGTAATGTTCTTGACAATACCTTCGAGAACCTGTCCGGCTTCGATCGATTCGAGAATCTCTTCCCGCTGCTCTTCCAGATCGGACTCGATAAGTGCCCGGTGAGAAACCACCACGTTCTCTGCCTGCATGTTCAGTTTGACCACCTGAAACTCCATTGTCTTCCCTACATAGGCGTCAAAATCACGAACAGGCCGCACGTCAATTTGAGATCCCGGCAGAAATGCATCAATGCCAAAGATATCAACCACCATTCCGCCTTTGATCCGGCGTTGAATGGTCCCTTCAATCACTTCACCCGTGTCGTGAGCCTTCTCAATCGTCTCCCACGCCTGCAGGATATCTGCTTTCTTTCTGGAAAGAATCAGCTGACCTTCACGATCCTCTACCCGATCCAGGAATACTTCAACTTCATCACCCGGCTGTAGCGTCTCAACCGTGCTGGACGGGAATTCGTTGACCGGAACAATTCCTTCGGACTTAAACCCGATATCGACAACGACATACTTCTCATCAACAGAGACGACAATCCCTGTAACAATCTCTTTCTCTTCAATCTCGTTGAGCGTGTCCTCGTACATGGAGGCAAGCTCGTTGAACTCTTCGTCCGAATAGTCCTCGGAGGCAGCTTCCAGCTGTTCGAATGTATAGATCTTCTCTGCCTTGTCACCCGTGAAGACGGCAACATCCTGATCCGTCTTACCCTCCGAAGATTCGTCAGTAACGGCTTCTGCCTCACTGCTCATCTCTTCGGTCGTTTCTGCGACTTCTTTTTCCAATTCCTGTTTTTGTTCTTCTGACATTGATTTTTCCTGTTCTCGTACCGCACGCTCCACGCTGGAGTGTGGGATTAGGGTTGTTGTTTCTGTTTTTCGATCCTGCTCTGAATCATTGCAGCCAGTTCGCTGACCTGTTGGTCAAACGAGACACCCTCGTTCCGGATATCGACTGCATCATCGGGCTTCACCAGCGGATCCACCGATCGTTCCCGATCGGCCTGATCCCTGTTACGAAGAGATGCTGTGATCTCGTCAAGCGTCACTTCCTCTCCGGCTTCCACCAGTTCCTGATATCTGCGACTCGCCCGCAATTCGAGCGGCGCATCCATAAATATTTTCAGCTCTGCTTCAGGAAAGACCACAGAACCGAGATCACGTCCATCTGCAATCCAGTATCCAGTCTGGACCACATCACGCATTCGTCTGTTTACAAAATTACGAACATCACGGCGCTGGGCCATTCTCCCGACGTACCGCGAAATCCGCTCTGTTCGTATCTCCCGGGAGATCTCGTCCCCGTCGACCCAAACAGAAAATTTATCCCCTTTCGAATCAAATTGAATCTCCCGGTTCTCCAGGATCTCCAAAATTGCGTCTTCACCTGCGCCTGACTCAAGCCAGATCCACGTCACGGCCCGATAGAGGGCTCCTGAATCGAGATACTGAATTCCGAGTTTATTGGCGACAGCCCGGGCAATGGAACTCTTCCCGGACCCCGAGGGTCCATCAATAACTACAATCATCTATCAGAACGGCTAAATTACTTTTAATCCAAATAATTATCAATCCTTTCTTGGATAATGAATCGATAACCAATAAATTTGACGAATCAACAAAATACGCGTATTAAACTGACTCAACCAAATTATGCCACAACACAAATCCGCTATCAAACGGATGCGCCAGAATGCCAAACGGCGCCAAGTTAACCGTGAAAAGCGCAGTCGAACCCGGACCCTGATTAAAAATGTCTTGGGCGAACAGGAGAAAGAGAGAGCAGAAACTCTACTCAAAGAGACCGTCTCCTATCTGGATAAAATGAGCGCCAAAGGGATTGTTACGAAGAAGATGGCCTCCCGAAAAAAGGCCCAATTGACACGACACGTGAACAGCCTCTGATATTACCCTGATGGATGTGAGCTCCGACAAGGCTTTACTTGTAATACTTGACGGCCTGGGCCTGGGCGACGACTACGAAGGAAATGCTGTTGCCCGAGCCCACACTCCCTGCCTGGACCAACTGATGGAGAAACAACCCAATAGCCGGCTTTCGGCAAGCGGGGAAGATGTCGGCCTCCCGGAAGGGCAGTTTGGCAACTCCGAGGTGGGTCATCTCAATATAGGTGCCGGGCGTATCGTCTGGCAAGAGCTCTCCAGAATCAACAAATCGATACGAGATCGATCGTTTTACGAGAACGAGGCGCTTAAATCCGCCTTCAAACGTGGAGAAGAACGGGGAAAAGTTCATCTTCTCGGCCTCTTTTCAGATGGCGGTGTACACAGTCATTTAAACCACTTGGATGCCCTGCTCGAGATGGCCTCCGGATACGATCTGGATCAAGTCGCCGTCCACGCATTTACAGACGGACGAGACACATCCCCTCACGGCGGCATCAACTACTACAAAACCTTTCTCGAATCTGCCCAACGACACGGAACCGGTTCACTGGCCTCGATTATCGGTCGATACTACGCCATGGACCGGGATCATCGGTGGGAGCGGACAGAATTGGCCTACGACCTTCTGGTCCACGGGAAGGGAACACAATCCGACGATCCGGAATCGGCATTTCGTTCCTCCTACGAAGAGGGGATTACGGATGAATTCATCAAGCCGCACCTCTTTGACAACGAGCATGAACTTCGAATCGAGCCCGGTGACAGTCTGATCTTTTTCAACATTCGTGCAGATCGGGTTCGCCAGATCATCAAGGCTCTCCTCGCATTCGACGAGGTTCCGTTTGGCGAGGATGACCTTAAACTCGAGATCACCACATTTACATCGTACGACGAGACATTCGCATCTCGCGTCCACGTGGCTTATCCACCGGCCCAGCTGATCAACACCCTTGGACAGTGGGTAGCCTCGAAGTCGTTGCGTCAGTTACGGATTTCTGAAACAGAGAAATATCCACACGTAACGTACTTTTTCAACGGTGGTAACGAAACACCGAATCCAAATGAAGATCGCATTCTTGTTCCCAGCCCGAAAGTGGCTACGTACGACCAGCAGCCTGAAATGAGTGCCACCGAAGTAACGGACAAACTTACAGAAGCACTCTCCCGTGACGTGTACAATTTGGTGATTGTGAATTATGCAAATCCCGACATGGTTGGCCATACCGGAGACCTGGATGCAGCTATCAAGGCCGTTGAAACCGTCGATCACGAACTCTCCAAAGTTTTGGAGACTGCGCGTGAACACGGGTACAAAACGTTGATCATTGCAGACCATGGCAACGCAGATCAAATGATTCAACCGGATGGGTCTCCACATACCGCTCACACAACAGCTCCGGTCCCCGCAATACTGGACGGCGTCGAACGTGTCACAATGCGGAACGGAGTCCTGGCCGATGTTGCCCCCACCCTTCTCAAGATGATGGGACTTTCGCAACCGAATGAGATGACCGGAAAGCCCCTCTATTCTTCTTAGAGTCGGCTTTTAAACCCTTTTCACTCAGCTTCTGACAATCGTGAAGAGACCTCCGTTTGTTTGCTTTTACAGGATCCCAACACTACCTTGATTGAGCGGTGAACGAAAGCCGGCACAGGCGCGTTACAGCTGACCACAGACCCATTCATCGATTCAAAAGGCTGCAGGAGTTCAATGGAGGGTAATTTTTCTAGTAAAGTTCGTGACGTCATCCAGTTCAGCCGGGAAGAGGCACTTCGGCTCGGACATGACTACATTGGAACCGAGCACCTCATACTCGGAATCATCCGTCTGGGTGATGGAGTTGCGGTGCGAATTCTCAAGAATCTTGAGTGTGATCTATACAAATTAAAGAAGACCGTAGAAGATACCGTGCGCGGGACTGGTGGATCGGTCACTGTAGGCAATATCCCTTTAACAAAGCAGGCCGAAAAGGTTCTTCGGATCACCTATCTGGAGGCCAAACTTTACAAAAGTGACACCATTGGTACGGAGCACCTCCTTCTCTCCCTGCTTCGGGACGAAGAGAATATCGCTGCTCAGATTCTTCAGCAGTTCAGTGTCTCTTATGATTCTGTGCGTGAAGAGTTGGATATGATTATCTCCGGCAAGAGTCGGGAAAGCCGGGACGAACCGGATGCACCGGAAGCGTCCAGCCTCTCTTCCTCCTCAAAGAGTTCACCTCAGGGCAGCAGCCCGCGGGAGAAAAAAGGTGAGAAATCTAAAACACCGGTACTTGACCATTTTGGCAGGGATCTCGCTCAAATGGCGATCGAGGGTAGGCTCGATCCGATTATCGGCCGAGAGAAAGAGATTGAACGCGTCGCTCAGGTGCTCAGTCGCCGCAAGAAAAACAACCCCGTACTTATCGGCGAACCTGGTGTCGGGAAAACGGCCATTGCAGAAGGTCTGGCTACAAGAATTGTAGAAAGAAAAGTCTCGAGAGTTCTCTATGACAAGCGTGTCATTGCGCTCGATCTGGCAGCTCTTGTGGCAGGAACAAAATATCGAGGCCAGTTTGAAGAGCGCATGAAGGCGGTCATGGGCGAACTGGAAAAGACCAACGATGTGATCCTGTTCATCGACGAATTGCATACGATTGTCGGTGCCGGTGGTGCAAGCGGTTCACTCGATGCCTCCAACATGCTTAAGCCGGCACTTGCCCGAGGAGACATCCAGGCGATCGGTGCGACCACACTGAATGAGTACCGTCAACATATCGAGAAGGATGGTGCTCTCGAGCGGCGTTTTCAGAAAATCATGGTCGATCCGACAACCATCGAAGAGACCATCGATATACTGAAACAGGTTCGGGGAAAGTATGAGAAACATCACAGCGTGAGCTACTCGATGGAGGCGATCGAAGCGTGCGTCAATCTCACCGATCGCTATGTCACGGATCACTTCCTCCCGGACAAAGCGATTGATGCACTCGATGAAGTTGGAGCCCGGGTTCACCTGTCCAACATCGAAGTACCCCAGGAAATTCTGGACCTTGAAGAGGCGATCGAAAAAACCGGGTTCGAGAAGAATGACATGGTCAAAAAGCAGCGTTTTGAAGAAGCCGCCCGGCTGCGCGACCGTGAAAAGCGTCTGGCACAGGATCTTGAAGAGACCAAGGAACAGTGGGAGCAGAGTTCCGATACGATTATCTATGATGTCGATGAAGAGGATGTTGCCGAAGTCGTAGCCATGATGAGTGGTGTACCCGTTACTCGAATTACACAGAGCGAAGGCAAGAAGCTCCTCGCGATGAAGAGTGAATTGGGGAAAAAGATCATCGGTCAGGACGAGGCGATCGTAAAATTGACCAAAGCGATTCAACGAACCCGTGCCGGACTCAAGGATCCTTCGCGCCCCATCGGATCCTTTATCTTTCTTGGACCGACCGGTGTTGGGAAGACCGAAATGGCCAATGTGTTGGCCAGATACCTCTTCGACAAGGACGATGCCATTGTCCGCATCGACATGAGCGAATATATGGAGAAGTTTAGCGTCTCCAGACTTGTGGGAGCTCCTCCTGGATATGTAGGGTATGAGGAGGGTGGAGTGTTGACCGAGAAGGTTCGTAGAAAACCCTACAGCGTGGTTCTTCTTGACGAGATTGAAAAGGCACACCCGGACGTGTTCAACATATTGCTACAGGTACTGGACGATGGTATTCTCACCGACAGTCTGGGACGAAAAGTCGACTTTCGGAATACCATTATCATCATGACCTCAAATATTGGTGCCCGTGACATCCGAAATATGGGTAAGGGGATCGGTTTTGATACAACGGAAGGATCCTTCGATTATGCACGGATGAAATCCACCATCCAGGATGCTCTGAAGAAGGTATTCAATCCAGAGTTTTTGAATCGTATTGATGATGTTATCACGTTCCGTCCTCTCGAAAAAGCGGATATTCTCAAGATCATCGATATCCTTGCTGGAGATCTCTTCAAACGGATTCATGAATTGGGGTACGAACTGGACATAACCAAAGCAGCTCGCGAGTTCATTGCAGAGAAAGGGTTCGACCAGAAGTTTGGTGCCCGACCGCTCAGGCGTGCCATTCAGAAGTATGTCGAGGACCCACTCGCAGAAGAGCTCTTGGAGAGTCGCTGGCCCGCAGGGTCCACCATCAAGATCAAGATGAACCCGTCCAGAGATGGTCTTGCATTCGACTGGGACGATAGTCAGGCAAAAGAGACCCGCTCTACCGACTCTTCGGACGACGAGAACACAAAGTCAGAATCAGAAGAGGAGGCTCAAGCCTGAGCCTCCCTTGCCGGAACTTGTCAACCGAATGCAGTTAAAACGTGGGGCGAAGCCGGATTGTTCGTCCCACGCCATTGATCTCGTGACTTGTTTCGCCACACGCCAGAGTGACGTTCGTTGAAGCATTCCATTTCAGTGCGCCACCCGGTACAGATTCGCGAACCAGAGATCGGGCACGAAGGCTCACGACTTGAATTTCGGCCCCGGATACAGTCTCGTCCTGCGCGTCCACACTCCCGGTCAGAATGACCATCTCTTCACGTGAAGGACAGTATCCGCCAAATAGAACCTCCCCTCCGCGAACCGTGCTACTTCCCAATCGTTCCGCATCACTGATTTGAAAACTCTGTATACGGGAAGACGTAAAGAGAGTAACGACCTCGCCGGTTTCGTCAATCGCCCCGCCAATCCACGGTTCATCACTCTCGATCGACTGAATCGGATTGCCGAATCGATCCATCAACTCAACGACGCGTTCATCCGTTCCGGGCTGCTCCTGAATCACCAATACCTGACGGCCATCCGACGACAGGCGCACCTGAAGAAGTGTTCGATCCCTGCTCTCCAAAATAGTTTCTGATGAATCCCCGTACCCTTTCAAAAGCCGAATCATTGATCCCTGATTCTCGCCATATTGAATCTCCGGGATCACGTAGAGAGATGTAACTCCAAACCGGTCACTAACCAGATAGGATGGACGCTCTCCCCCGCTCGCACCTGAAAAATTCGAATGGCGAACATCGATGGAACCATCCAGATCGTGACGGGTAAAATTGGCCACATTGTCACGCACAACATATGTCCCGTTGTCCAACAGATAGAGAGCCAGAGTTTCATCTGCTGCATCTACAAATTCCAATTCATGGTCCAGTAATGGCAGCCCGGCAGAGTCAAACAAGCGCACACGAACCGGGTTCCCTCTCTGGATAACACCCCAAAATTCCCGATTGGGAGAAATGGAAATGTCGGCAACGGCCGAGAGAGTCTCTTCACCGTTCGGAGATTCGACACGTATCATGTCTCCGCTTCGACGAAGTCGAGTATCCCCAACCCATTCACCCGAACCGTTCTGCAAGGAATTCACGTTTAATTGCTGTGCCTGGACACTGTCCAAACCCCAACCACTTGTCAAAAAACAGAGTAGAACCACCCATCCCTTGCATCGACTCATTATCCATCTCCTCTTCCCGATTCATATCCATTTTGAGTGTCCAAGCATACGGAGATTGACTCATAAAATGAAAAAGAGGATTGAGGCCTCTCTTCGGAATCTCCTATCTTTGGGTGAGATTTGTCCGCATGTCGGGACCAACCTCCATACCCCTGATAGATGCTTTTTTCCGTCATTGTTCCCGTCTACAACAGACCGCACGAAATCGACGAACTTCTGGAGAGTCTGACGAAGCAGACATTTTCCGAATTCGAGGTGTTGATTATCGAAGACGGATCCAATAAGACCTGTGAGAAAATCGTGCAGGAGTATGTCGATCGCCTGGACATTCACTATCACGCCAAACCGAACAGCGGACAGGGATTCAGTCGTAATTACGGATTTGAACGGGCCCGAGGCGAGTATCTGGTCGTATTTGACTCCGACTGTTTAATTCCATCCCACTATTTTAAAACCGTCGTTCGCGCCCTTCAAGACCAACCGTTTGATGTATGGGGCGGACCGGATCGGGCTCATCCCTCCTTTTCACGACTCCAGCGAGCCATCAACTACTCGATGACCTCTCCCCTGACAACCGGTGGAATTCGCGGCGAGAAACGGATGGTCGACACGTGGCACCCACGAAGTTTCAACATGGGTATCCATCGAAAGGTCTATGAGGTGACAGGAGGGTATGAACGAACTCGAAAGGGCGAGGATCTCGATCTCTCCATTCGAATACGAAAGGCAGGATTCCGTATCCGTCTTCTAAGTGATGCATGGGTCTATCACAAAAGACGAGACACACCCGGCCATTTTTTGCGACAGCTCCATTTCTTCGGTCGTGCACGCATATCGATCAAGCGGAAACATCCAGACTCATTTCGATGGGTCCATTTACTGCCGACTTTCTTTCTGATCTATCTTATTGGTGCCTTGGTCAGTTCTCTTCAGTTTGGCGCTCTCTGGCCCTTTGCGCCGTATCTCGTTTGGGCGGTAAGCCTCGTATTGCACGCTCGGTGGAGTAGAGAGCCCCTGGCAGTCTCACTTTTGGTCGTTGGAACATCGACGCTACAGCTCGTCGGTTACGGGGCAGGCGTAGTCCAGGAATGGATTCAAGACGATCCTTTGATCGAACAGCGGAGCTGAACTTTTGTGATCCGCCTCGTTGATTTAAGGCGTGATTCCTTTTATATTTGCGTTCTTTCGATCCAGCGATGGTTCGGGAAGAGTAGAGAGACGGGGAGTGGCGCAGTCCGGTAGCGCATTCGCTTTGGGAGCGAAGGGTCGCAGGTTCAAATCCTGTCTCCCCGACAGTGAGGGTGTCTCGCCTCCCAACGCGCAGCCATCCTCAAGGGAACGGCCAGCTGCCCG
>JBNJFK010000037.1:0-14453 GCA_051746765.1 Bacteroidota bacterium | reverse complement strand
CATCCAGCACAGAGCTGCGCACCTTAAAACGGTTCTCCGGTTGGAGAAACGGTTCGGCCCGTTCGATCGCCGCTTCGCTGCTGTCCCGGGCCACCACGGTCAACAGGTCGCCAACGACCGGTTCAGAGGCCTCATTGGCAAAGAGCGCCTGACTCAGCTCTGTAAATGAGGTCTCCCCGCGCACCTTGTCCAGGGAACGGATCGCCTCTCGCTTGACCGTCACCGGTACATCGGAAACCACAATTCGCCGAAGCAGTGTAATGACGTCACTGTTCTCCTCGTAATAGCCCATCGAATGGATCAATGCGAGCTGGACAGGTTCGGTTTCGTCCAGCGTGAAACGGTCACGAAAGATCTCGTCTGTACCCGTCGCCCCGCGAGTCACATCCCCGAGCGTTCGAAGCATGGCGGCCTGCACGTCCGGATCCTCTTCGGACTGTAACAGGTCGGTCAAGGCCAGCTGCAGATCAGGATTGTCGCTATGGGCAGACAGTCCCCGGGCTGCCTCTTCCCGCGCATCGGCACTCCCCTCGCGCAACTGGTAGAGCCAAAACGAAACTGGCTTCACCATCCGGAGTTCAATCGGAATCTCCCCGTTCAGCTCCACGGTTATGTTCTCCACACCATCGGCCCCGGGCACTACGACCTCTTGTTCTGCTCGGCGAAATGTCGCCTCATGCGTCTCCTCACCCTCCAGGTGTGTTACCCGAACCTGTCCGGCAACGGCCTCGTCGACCTGATCTCCGCTTCGTTGGATCCGGAGAGTCACCGTTTCGGAAAGATCCTCGTCCGGAACCTCTACCACCAACGTATCGGGCTGCACCTCCTCACTCACTGAATCCTCGGCAGCGACGGATCGCTCGGGCGGGTTCATTTGTGCCCGTCCACTCTGCTCATAGATCCAGTCAGAGAAGTCTCTCCATCGCAGAAGCGTCGGCAGGGACTGAAACCAGGTATCGACATCATTGGAAAGTGTCTCGCGAAGATCCGCACCCTCCTCTGATTCGAGCCACTCTCCCCACGTACGGATTCGAGAGGGGGCGTACGAGCGGTAGACCGTCTCCTCGAGAGCCACGTCCGGAACCTCGGGTGAAGGAGGCTCGGGCGTCGGATCCAGATCCGTCAACAGCCACTCCCGCAAGAGATGAATCGCTTCGGCATCTTCCCACCGTTCGGCGATTCGACCCACACCAAACCACTGGGCAGCGATCGCACGCTGAATTTGGGACAACATATCTCCCTGGTCCCCAAAAAGAAGGTTCAACCCGCTTCCCCACGGATTCAGTTCCCACATGTCATCCTCCAGGTAGACAAATGTGAGCGTTCGGTGAGGCAGATGGTTCTGGAGACGCTGGGTCATGGAGTCGAGCTGCTCGCGCGCCAGTGTGAGCCACTCGGTCGCCTGCTCTCCTTCGAGTACTTCCGGTTCGGCAAAGAGTTCGATGCGGTACCGTCCCGCTGTCAGATCGAAGGTGTCAAATTCACCAATAACGAATCGCAGCGTCGGGACGGCTCGCTCCCCCTCGGTGTAATATCGAACTTCCTTGTACTCTTCATTTGTACTCTCGCCTGCGCGCGTTCCGGTAAAGAGTGCCTGATACGATTCCGGAATCCGGAAATCCACCTCCATCGAAACTCGATTGCGTGGATGATCCCACACCGGCAGCCAGTGAGAATGTGCTCCCGGCAAACCGGAACTCCAGCGGGTCCCGCGTGCACTTCGGTGCATGCCGAAAAGTGGGTCGGCTGTATAATCGATCCGCAGGCGATGATCCTGATCGGCCTGGGCTCCCTCCGGCAGGCGAATCACGAGCTCCTCATCACTCACACTCCAGTCGGCCGACTCACCGTTCCATCGAACAACCGAAATATCCATCCGGTTGGCCTGCAATCGAATCTCGCGAATTCCGGGCCGCATGAGACGGAGTGTATAACGGGCCGAACCTTCAAGTTGGTCTCCCTGAAGCCATTCCAGTATCAGTTCCAGGTGGTGATAGTCCGCATCAATCTGCGGATAGGCCGTATAGTCTCCGTCCTGCAGTGCCGTACGGTGCGTACTGTCGCTATCTGCAGGTTCTGCCTCTTGTGCGAGAGCAGATTCCGCATTAAAGACCCATCCACTCATGACCAGCGTGACCATGACCGCGACGGCAAGTACCGGGTGTCGTCGTGATTTGCCCCTCATCATTTTGTTTCTCCCTCTTGGTTCGACTTATTGAACAGGCTCAACCACTCCTCTTTAAGTCCTGGCGAGCATGAGATTCCGTTTCCGGTCTCGATGGTGGCCACTCCGTGAACATCGGTAAAGCTACCCCCCGCTTCACGAACCACCGGAAGAAGTGCAGCGGCATCCCAAATATTGAGAACCGGATCGAACATCAGATCGGCCCGGCCGGTCGCGACCATCATGTGGCCGTAGGCATCTCCCCATGTCCTATGTAGACGTGAGCGCCGAAGAAGTTCCTGAAACGGTGCATCAAAACCGTATTTCGTAATGTTTTTCTGATCGGTCGTCAGGATCGTCGCCTTTGACAGGTCACTGCAGTCCCGTACCCGACACGACTCGCCATTGAGCCGCGCCCCAAGTCCGACTGCAGCAGCACAAAGCTCCCCAAGTGCAGGGGCATGGATGACGCCGACGACCGGCTCTCCCTTCACCACCACGCCGATGAGTGTGGTATAGAAGGGAACTCCGTGAATAAAAGACTGAGTCCCGTCGATCGGATCCACAATCCAAACCACATCCCGATCCTGCCCCTCGACTCCATACTCTTCACCGATAATTCCGTGATCCGGAAACCGGGTCTCGATTGCCTTCCGAATGGTCATTTCGGCCTCCCGGTCAGCGTTGGTTACCGGGGAGTCATCGCTTTTGTATTCCAGATCGAATCGCTGTTTGAAATACCCGAGAGTGCGATCTCCACCCTCTTTTGCGATCTCCTTGGCGGCGGTAAGAAGCTCCTGTTTTTCACTGGTCTGCATCGGATATGGACTCTGTCTACAGTTCTCTGTGATCTTCACGAAGGGATCAAGATAGCCGTTTACAGACTGTTTCTCAGCGAAAAAAAGTGATAAGTTGGAACCCTTGTGACTCGCCGGATCCGACAGGTTCCGGGCCGAACCGATCTCCGTCTCCATGAATCGACTTCTACGCGGCTTTCTCTTTCTGTTCGTCTCGCTATGCATCCTGCTCTTTCTGGGGCTCTACTGGACCTTTTATCGCCCCCTGCCTGACTATGAGAGTGATCTTGCACTGGACGGTCTTCACGAACAGGTCGATGTCCACTGGGATTCGTTCGGAGTTCCCCACATTCACGCCAGTAACGAAGAGGATCTCTATCGAACCCTCGGATACATTCATGCTCAAGAACGAATTTGGCAGATGACTCTCTCACAGCTGGTGGCACAGGGTCGGTTTGCCGAGTTTTTCGGACCCGACCTGATTCCGCTTGATCGTTACCACCGCACACTCGGCTTCCATGAGGTTGCAAAAGAGATGCATGAAGCCGCCTCTCCGGAGGTGACTCGTATTCTGGAAGCGTATGCAGAGGGTGTGAATGAGTGGATTGACACGCATCCGAAGGATCTTCCCGTCGAATTTTCATTGACTGGTGTAAAACCGATTCGCTGGTCTCCGGTCAATGCTCATGCGATGGCTCGTCTGATGGCGTGGGAGATGAATGTGAGCTGGTGGAGCGAGATGGCGCTCGGCTATCTATCGCAGAACCTGCCGGCCTCCATTGTACAGGATCTGATTCCCGAATGGTCTGCCCAGGATCCGGTAATGATGTCATCGGGACAGGAAAGTGCGCTGAGCGGGGCAGCAGATGCTGGTGTAGAGATGTTACAGCAGGAGCTGAAAAGGCGGGATCTGTTGGGATTGTCGGGGGCGGGGGTTGGCAGCAATGCGTGGGTGATCTCAGGCGACAAGAGCAGCACCGGGGCCCCCATTCTGGCCGGAGACCCCCATATGGCGCTCTCCATTCCGGGAAACTGGTACGAGGTTCACCTCTCACTGAACGGACGGAACCTCTCCGGGGCCACACTGGCTGGAGCACCCGTTGTCGTTCTAGGACAGAACGACCACTACGCCTGGTCGTTGACCAACATGATGGCCGATGATACCGACTTCTTTCTGGAACGCCTTCATCCAGAAGATCCGAACCGCGTACTGGCCGATACGACCACAATCGAACCAATCTACGAAGAGGTGGTTCGCAAGCACCACGTGATTCGGGTCAAAGGGGAGGATGATCACCTCTATACTTCGCGATGGACTCGTCACGGCCCGATCATCAATGACATCTATCCGGAATCCTCCCTCACGGAGGATCAACTCCTATCCATGAAATGGACGGGGCACGAGGTGGGTGAAGAGCTCGGTGCTTTCATCGATTTGAACTGGGGAGACTCCATGGAGGAGTTCCGTGATGCACTCTCCCGCTTCCGCTCTCCCGGTCAGAACTTCGCGTACGGGGATCGGGAAGGAAACATTGCCATTTTCAGTGCGGCCGGGCTTCCGGTCCGCGACGGAAATCCGGTACTCTACAGGCCCGGGTGGGATCCGGGAGCCGATTGGCAGGGATGGATTCCGTTCGACGAACTCCCGGCGATCATCAATCCGGAGAAGGGGTACGTCGTCAATGCCAATCAGAAGCTTCACGACGAGAGTTACCCCTGGTACATCGGCACCTTCTGGGAGCCTCCATCGCGTACCGAACGGATCGAACAGTGGCTCGAGCTGGATTCGACCCACACCGTTGAGTCCATGCAACAGCTGCAGTTTGACAGTTTCTCTCCTTACGCACAGGAAGTGGTCGAACTGATTGTTCCTGTTCTTCGCTCCGGACTGGATGCGTATCCGGAATTGGAGGAGATTCTCCCCTACCTGGAGAATTGGGACTACCAGTTCCGACCGGAATCCACAGCTGCCACACTACTCGATGCCTTTTTGCTGCAACTTGGCGAACAACTCTTCGGTGAGTGGATGGACCCGGAGGTCTATGCCATCTTTGTGAGAACCCAAAACCTCCCCTCCCGAACTTTGAAGCAGTTTTTGGACCCCGACCAATTCCTCTTCCGTCAGACCCGGTTCGGTGAATCCGGGGAGCGGGAACAGCTCATTCAGAAATCGATGAGTGACGCGTTGGCTTGGCTTCGCGAAACAGCGGGACCCGAACCGATCGATTGGCGCTGGGAGCAAGTGCACCAATTGACACTCTCCCCTCCGCTTTTCGGCGATCTGGTCCGCAGTGGAGAAGCGCCCCGACTACTGGAGATGATCGTCTCCAATTTAATGACACGTGGACCGTTTCCGGTCCACGGACACGCGATGAGTGTCAACAAGGCACAGTATGAGTGGACCCGACCGTTCGAAACCCAGTTGGGGCCTGCGATTCGACGCGTGGTGGATCTCTCGAACATCGGGCGCAGCTACTCCGTGTTGCCGACTGGCCAGTCGGGAAATCCGCTCTCAGGGTACTACGGAGACCAAACCGATCTCTGGCTGCAGGGAAGCTATCGACACATGGTTCAGGACAGCACCTTTTTCCGGGAGGTGAGTTACACCACGAACCGTTTCTTTCCGGTGGACGAGTAGCTCCGGAAACGATCCGAAGGGGCGATCCGTTTCCACCGGTGCAAGGTGTGAAGTGAACGACGAACCGGCCGGCTGTCGGTTCAGCCCTGGCTTCGTGACTCTTTCGAAAGAGTAGATTGAACAGATAATCAACAACACATGATCGACTACATTGCCATTCTGGATTACGACCACCTGGATAACGGACTCTTTCTCGCTTCCCTCGCAAATGCACTGGCATCCCGGGGAGAGGAGCGGGGGCTTCTGATCCATGGAGACAGCGCCTATACGGAACGCCTTCTTCAAACCGGTGTCATGCGGGAAGAGGCTCGTGTTCGAGCCATGAGAGATCTAAACCACCGACTCATCGCCTTGCTGGCCGATCACGGTGTTTCGGCCATCGGACTGAACGGGCATCAGCGGGGGTTAATCAAACAGAGCGTCGAGAGTGGGAAAATCCAGCTGGACGTTTCACAACTGCAGAACCTGCCGGGCACACCGCAACTGGTACTCTCGGCATTGGGGATGACCGATGATGGAGAACGAACGTCGATTCCGCTTCCAGAACTTGCCGCAGCCGCCAGCCGGCAGCTCTCCGTTCACCGAGTCTACCTCTTTCATGCATCGGACGAGCGAGAGATTTTGACCGATATGGAAGAAAAAGAGATCGATCAGGATCAGATCGGTGTCCTTTTGCAACCAAATGAAATACCGGTTGGATTCCACACGATGCCCGTTGCCGTTCAATTGACAACGGCCCGTCAATTCAGCTCTTCTCGACCTACTTCCGTTCTTATTCGCCCATCCTCTTCTGCCGCAACTTGACACGCTAGAGATGTTTGAATAGTTTCCGCCTACTGTCAGCGAGGCAGTTCACGTGAGTATCAGGCAACACGGGCGTGGAATGTCCGGCCTGACCAACCGAGAACCATCACTACAGGAGATCATTATGAGCAGAAAAGAACAGATGCAGGAGCTGATATCGGAGCTGGAGCCCGACCTTGTGAAATTCTACGAGAAAGGGAACAAAGCTGCTGGAACTCGTGCCCGAAAGACTCTCCAGGAGATCAAAAAGACGGCCCAGGAGATCCGACTCGAAATTCAGGATATCAAGAACAACTCCTGACCCGTATTGATCTTATTGAAAGAGCCGACCCGGGACTCATGGAGGTAGCTGTGAGGCCGGGGCGGTTTTTTTGATTACCGTTCCCGACAACACAACATGGATCTTTCCTCTGCCCGATTTCAGGTCGACGTCCGGCGTTCAAATATGGTTCTCATCAGTTGGATATAGGCCGGAGTAAGCGGAACGTCCCGCCGTTTCATCACCCGTTCCATCGTGTCCACCGCCTTCTCGAAATCGTACACGTCTACCTTGATCGAATCTACCCAGCTGAACGATGGGATCAGTTTTGGAGGAAATCCGTGACTGAACAGGTTGCAGCAGACCCCGCAATTGGTTCCGGTCGCCAGCATGGAGTTGATCCCGGTCTTCGTGTGATCTCCCATGATCGTTCCCAGAAACTGCTCGCCTGTCTCTTGCCCGTGGCGTGTATGCCAATTGACAAACCGGACCGTACTGTAGTTGTTCTTCAAATTGGAGGTGTTGGTATCGGCACCCAAATTACACCACTGGCCGATAATGGAGTTTCCGGCAAATCCGTCATGAGCCTTGTTTGAGTAGGAGTGGAAGATGACATTGGCCAGCTCACCGCCCACCTTGCATACCGGTCCGATCGATGTTCCTTCATAGAGCTTGGCCCCCATTCGAACAGTCGAATGCTCCCCGATCGCTGTCGGACCCCGCAGGATGGAACCAGCCATGATACGGGCTTCTTTCCCCAGAAAGACCGGGCCTTCATCTGTGACAAAACTCACCCCCGGCTCCAGGTGCACCTCTTCGGCCACATGAACCGGATGTTTCCCACTAATCCAGATTCCTTTAGAGGGATCGGATTTGAGCGTTTTTAAACCCGGCGTTCGCTCAATATCCCGTATCATCTCTTCCGAATTGAAGGCCAGAAGATCCCACAGCTCCTTGAGAAGCAGAACCGGCTCGTGGATCTCGCGAAAATCAATTCCCTTTGGCCTGCTCGCAGACAGGTCTCCGGACGGATTCTCGTGAGGGCTCAACGCGTTCGATTCGGGACGAAGCCAACGGGCTGTCGTTTCACAATCCGTCCGAATGGCCAATACGACCCCTTTCTGAAGGAGCCCCTCCCCTGATTTCAGCGCCTCCAGATGATGGACAATCGTCGGATCGGGGAGCAAGCGGCTGTTGATCCAGAGCACGCTTCCCTGCTCGGGGCGCTCGTCTTCATAGAGCTCCCTGAGTTCCGGTCGGGCTTTCCGACAAGCATCGGTCCGCTCAAGGTCAAACAGCCACTTCTCGCGAACCGTATAGATCCCGGTCCGAAGATCGTCCAACGGCCGCGTGAGGACCAACGGTTTGAAGGGGTGATAGAGGGAGTCTTCAAAAAAACAGAGGGTCTCTGTACGGGGTCGTTTCATCCAGTGGTAATCGTATGAGAATGCAACAGGTTGTAGCTAATGAGTCAACGTTCCCTAAAAGTAGCTCTGAAGAGCCGATTCAGCAATTCCTGCACGCAATTCTTTGAAATTTGTAAAACAGACAGAAAAAAAAGAAACCCGAAGAGAAGAGGATTAATCGCCACTTTCCCGATCCAATCAATTCGCACTGTTGTCCTTATTCTCAGTGCCTTTTGCAAGATTTTTCATCAACCACTCGGGGTATCCCCCCTCCAACCGTTTGGAGCGGAAACCATTGTTACGCAAGATTTCCACTGCCTCATCAGCCATTGCACACAGAGGTCCCCGGCAGTATGCAATAATCTCTTTGTTCGTTGGCAGGCTTTTAATCCGTTCTTCCAGTTTTTTTGCAGGGATGGAAACTGCGCTGGTAATGTGACCCTCTTCAAATTCTTCTTCTGGCCGTACATCCAGTAGCAACACTTCTTTGTTCTCAATACGCTGCTGCAATACCTCCAACGAGATCGTCTCCAGGCTCTGCCGGTCATTGCGGAAGTCTCGAATCAGCCGTTCAATTTCTGCATTTTGAGAAAGTCCAAGCTCTCTCAACGAATTCCATACTTCAAATACCTGCATGTTTGCCAGTGAATAATGGCTGTATTTCCCCTTCCTTTCTGTTTTCGCAAGTCTCGCTTTCCGTAGTACTTGAAGGTGATGAGAAGTATTTGCGATGCTAAGCCCCGTATGGTCGGCAATATATTCCACGGTGCTGGAGCCCTGTGCCAGCAATTCCAACATCTCCAGTCGATGTGGATTCGCCATCGCCTTTGATATAGCCGAAAGTTCATTATAAACCTGATCCTTGAATTGCCGTGCGTTCATATCAACATGTTTCCTATTCATCTATATCCATTCGATTCTACTCTAAAGCAGCTCTTTATTTCGCTCTTCGAATCCCGTTCAACTTCAAGTCGGAATCCGTCATGCATCACAAGTGGACACTTTATGTACAACGGCTTCTCAGCGGAGTACACTCGAACCTAAGAATCACACTCCGACATTCAAATTAGTTTTTGATTGTTGGGTGTTCAATGTATAGATAATGGCCGTTATGATTACGCCCCTAGCAATTACAAATGTTCTCGATTCCAGATGGGTTTGATACGTACAGTAACAGATGAATAGAGAGGAAATAGAGAGTCCGAGACGTACAGCTCGGACAGCTGAGCTGCATCCATACGGGCCCGCCTAAAGTGGATTCAGGTATATTGCAGTTACAGTGCAACTGTGAGGCATAAAAAAAGCCTTAAACATCTATATGAATAGCGTTTAAGGCTTTTTTATGGCTCCCCGGGTAGGATTCGAACCTACGACCCATCGGTTAACAGCCGATTGCTCTGCCGCTGAGCTACCGAGGAATAACATGTTGTCGATGTGTCGGGATTTAATCCCTTCTCATCAGCGGCTCCAAATATACGGCAACCCACTTTCGTAAGTCAAGCCGATTTGAAGAAATCTTCCGAAAATCAGGGGAGTTCCGTAGACCCCATCAACCAGCGGTCGCATTCACGTGCTGCGCCCCGCCCTTCGTTGATCGCCCAGACAATCAAACTCTGTCCGCGACGCATGTCTCCGGCAGCAAAGACACCCTCGACATTGGTCTGATAATCCCCGTGTTTTGCCTTCGCGTTGCTCCGGTTGTCCCGATCTACGTCGAGCTGCTCAAGAACTGGATTCTCGGGGCCCAAAAAGCCCATGGCGAGCAGTACCAAGTCTGCGTTCCACACCTTTTCAGTTCCTTCGATCTCGTTGGGAACCATGCGCCCGTCATCTCCTTTTACCCACTCGATCTGCACCGTGTGCAGCTCCTTGACATGTCCGTCGCCGTCTCCAACAAATTTCTTGGTCATCACCAGGTAATTCCGCGGGTCATCGCCCTGCAGCTCGTGAGCCTCCTGCTGGCCGTAATCCACACGATATATGTTGGGCCACTCCGGCCAGGGGTTCTGATCGTCCCGTTCCTCCGGTGGCTTGGGCATGATCTCGAACTGGACCACGTTTTTGCACTCATGTCGGATCGAGGTTCCCACACAGTCGGTTCCCGTATCCCCTCCACCAATCACAACGACATCCTTCCCTTTTGCAGAGATAAACTTTTCATCCTTGTGATCCGAATCGAGCAGGCTTTTGGTGTCTGCGTGAAGAAACTCCATGGCAAAATGGATTCCCTCAAGGTCTCGTCCGTCTATCGGCAGATCCCGTGGGCGGGTGGCACCACCGGCCAGGATCACACCGTCAAATTTATCCGTAAGCTCGGATGCCGGAATGTCGACCCCGATCTCGGTCTCGGTTACGAAGTCGATTCCTTCTTCCCGAAGCAGATTTACCCGCCGCTCGACGACCGATTTGTCCAGTTTCATGTTGGGGATACCGTACATGAGCAGTCCGCCAATTCGGTCGGCGCGTTCATAGACGGTCACCTTGTGTCCCGCCTTGTTGAGCTGAGCGGCAGCCGCCAGCCCGGCCGGCCCGGAACCGACAACAGCAACCGTCTTCCCGGTTCGGTACTCGGGTGGTTCCGGAACGACCCACCCCTCTTCGAATCCACGGTCAATGATTGCCTGTTCAATACTCTTGATGGCCACCGGTGGTTCGATGATCCCGAGAACACAGGAGCCTTCACACGGTGCCGGACAGACGCGTCCGGTAAACTCCGGAAAGTTGTTTGTTTTGTGCAGGCGATCGAGTGCCTCCCGCCATTTGCCATTGTAGACCAGATCATTCCATTCGGGGATCAGGTTGTAGACCGGGCACCCCATCGATTTCCCGTCCGGGTTCAGCCCGCTCTGGCAAAACGGGATTCCGCAATCCATACAGCGAGCCCCTTGTGTCCGAAGCTCCTCTTCCGTCAGAGGGTTGTTGAGCTCGTTCCAATCCTTGATTCGCTCTTTGGGATCTCTGTAGGGAGTCGCTTTTCGCTCAAACTCCATGAATCCGGTTGGCTTTCCCATAATCTCCTCGCTTGGTTATCTTCGTCTCGATCGGTCGGGTTCTCTTAGTCGGCCTCGGCCAGTTTCTCTTTCTTACTGTCCTCGAACGCTTTCAGTTCGGCATCATACGCTTCCAATCCTTTGGTCTCGTACTGTCCGATCAGCTCCAGCATCCGCTTGTAATCCTTGGGCATCACCTTGACAAACCTACTCTGCATCTCGTCCCAGGTGGCAAGTACTTTCCAGGCGCGGTTGCTGTCTGTGGCCTCTCCGTGCTTTCGAATCATGGTTTTGACCTCTTTCACATCACTCTCTTCGACGAGTGGTTCCAGATAGACCAGCTCCTGATTGCACCGCTCGGCGAAGGTACCCTCTTCGTCCAACACATATGCGACTCCACCCGACATCCCGGCAGCGAAGTTGCGTCCGGTGTCTCCGAGGACCACAACACGGCCTCCGGTCATATATTCACAAGCGTGATCACCGACGGCTTCAACCACGGCATGCACCCCGCTATTTCGGACACAAAATCGCTCGCCAGCCATCCCCCGAATGTACGCTTCACCGGACGTGGCTCCATAGAAAGAGACGTTCCCGACAATAATGTTGGTCTCCGGTTTGAAGTTGGACGCTTCATCCGGGTAGAGAATCAGTTTCCCTCCGGAGAGCCCCTTCCCGAAGTAGTCGTTGGCGTCTCCGACCAGTTCCAGTGTCATCCCTTTGGGAATAAAGGCGCCGAAACTTTGCCCGGCCGATCCGCGGAACCGAAGCCGAATGGTGTCTTCCGGCAATCCGTCCCGCCCAAACCGCCGGGTGATTTCACTTCCGACCTGGGTTCCGGTCACGCGATGAATGTTGCGGATCGGTAACTTGGCATATACAGATTCACCTCGCTCAAGCGCCGGCTCACAGATATCCATGAGGGTCTGCAGGTCCAGCGAGTTCTCCAGTCCGTGATCCTGATCCATCAAACAGCGGGTACCGATTCGCTCGGGAACCTCCGGCTTGTAGAGTACAGGAGAGAGGTCCAGTGTCTTCGCTTTCCAGTGACTCGTCTTTTTCTGTCGAAGTTTGTCGGAGCGGCCGATCATTTCGTCGATCGTGCGGAATCCGAGCTTGGCCATGTGTTCACGCAAATCCTGTGCGATAAATTTCATGAAGTTGACCACGTGCGACGGGTCGCCTTTGTACTTGTGGCGAAGCTCCGGGTTTTGTGTCGCAACGCCCACCGGACAAGTATCCAGGTGACATACACGCATCATGATACAGCCGAGTGTAATCAGGGCACTGGTTCCGAACCCAAACTCTTCGGCGCCCAACAGGGCCGCCACAGCGATATCCCTTCCAGTTTTGTTCTGCCCGTCCGTCTCTAGAGTTACGCGGCTTCGCAAGTCATTGATGACCAGTGTCTGATGCGCCTCGCTTAGTCCCAACTCCCACGGAAGTCCGGCATGTTTGATACTGGTTTGCGGCGATGCACCGGTTCCCCCGTCGTGTCCGCTGATCAGGATCACATCTGCCTTCCCTTTGGCCACTCCCGCGGCCACCGTTCCGACACCCACTTCGGAAACCAGTTTGACGTTGATCCGGGCCTTGTGATTGGCATTCTTCAGATCATGGATCAATTGTGCCAGATCCTCGATCGAATAGATGTCGTGGTGGGGAGGTGGGGAGATAAGGCCCACACCTGGCGTGGAAAGCCGTGCCTTGGCAATCCAGGGGTAGACTTTCCGGGAGGGCAACTCGCCCCCTTCGCCCGGCTTGGCTCCCTGGGCCATCTTGATCTGAATCTCTTCCCCCTGTGTTAAATACTCACTGGTAACACCGAACCGGCCCGATGCCACCTGCTTGATCGAACTGTTTCGGGAGTCGCCATTTTCGTCCGGGATGTAGCGGTGGGGATCTTCCCCTCCCTCCCCGGTGTTGCTCTTCCCGCCCAGGCGATTCATGGCGATGGCGAGCGCCTCGTGCACCTCCTGAGAGATGGATCCGTAGGACATGGCCCCTGTTTTGAACCGACGGACAATCGATTCGACAGGCTCCACATCGTCGATAGGAATCGGCTCTTCGAGATAGTCCATCTCAAGGAGATGGCGAAGGGTCGGCATGGGATCTTCCTGGTTGTCCAGCAGATCGGCATACTCCTTGTAGAGTTGATAGTCTCCCGTTTTGCTCGCAAACTGAAGAAGATGAACCGTCTCGGGATTGTACATGTGGTACTCCCCGTTCTTTCGCCACTTGTACAGGCCGCCTTCATCCAGGACCGTCCCGTCGACCGATGTCTTCGGAAATGCCTTGTCGTGACGTATCTGCGACTCTTTGGCGATAATTTCCAGGTCCACTCCTTCGATGCGGGAGTCGGTCCAGGTAAAATAGCGATCGATCACTTTTCGAGAAACACCGAGGGCTTCGAAGATCTGTGCTCCACGATACGACTTGACGGTGGAGATTCCCATCTTGGCCATCACCTTCACAATCCCTTTAATGACCGCTTTGTTATACCCTTTGACCGCCCGTTTGTAGGAGATCCCCTCGATCAACCCTTGCTGAATCAGGTCATAAAGGCTTTCGTAAGCCATATACGGATTCGCCGCATCCAGTCCATACCCGATCAATGTACAGAAGTGGTGAACTTCGCGAGGCTCGCCCGATTCAAGAACAAGCCCGACATTGGTGCGTAGTCCTTCCCGAATCAAATGGTGGTGCAGACCGGAGACCGCCAACAGGGCCGGAATAGGTGTCTGCCCGACGTCCACGCCCCGATCGGAGAGAATCAGAACATTGGCTCCCGCCTTGATCTTGCGAACAGCGTCTGCAAAGAGATCTTCCAGAGCTTTCTCCAAACCTTTGCCACCGCTTTCACTCGGGTAGAGAATCGGCAGCTCGACCAAGTTGAATCCATCCAGATCGAGCTTCTTGAGCTCACGCATCTGGTCGTTGGTCAAAATCGGGGAGTCGAGCTCGATCTGCCGGCAACGATCGGGGGTCGCATCCAGAATATTACCTTGAGCACCGAGAGTGATCTCGGTGGAGGTGATCATCTCTTCCCGAATCGGATCAATCGGCGGGTTGGTCACCTGTGCAAAAAGCTGTTTGAAATAGTTGTAGAGTAGCTGCGGCTCGTTGGAGAGGACCGCCATTGGCGCATCGTTCCCCATGGCACCGACCGGCTGCAGCATGTTCTCGGCCATCGGGCCGATGTTGACCTTCAAATCTTCGTAGGTGTATCCGAAGATCTTCTGTCGGTGCAAAATTTCTTCGTGTGTTGCATCCGGTTCTTCGACCGGGGTCTCTTCCGTGATCTCGGAAAACCGGACCAGGTTGTCATTGAGCCACTCGCGATAGGGATGTTCTTCTACGATTTTCTTCTTGATCTCCTCGTCGCTGATGATTCG
>JBNJFK010000036.1:0-14485 GCA_051746765.1 Bacteroidota bacterium | reverse complement strand
GATGCTCTTAGGTGCCGAAGGCACCCATGCAATGTTGCGGAGTATACAGAAAAGGGGAGGCAATGGGTAGAGTCGTCGAATTCGGGATGCAATTGCCGGCAGCGGATCCTATTTTTGGCAAATGACCCTGGCACTTCTCCAACCCCACTTTGCACCTGATCTGCATGATCTGGCACTTATGCTGCAGGCAGACGAGATCTGGCTCCAGACCGGTGAAGTCTGGTCACGGAAAGGGCGCATCCATCGGGCACGGATCCGGACACCGGACGGTACTGCCTGGTTGAATCTTCCGATTCGAACGGAGGATCGAAACAAACAGGTGTGCGATGTCAAAATAGACTCAACGGTTTATTGGGTGGACCGATTTTGCAAGTCGCTCTACTTTAACTACCGCAACAGTTTCTATTACGATCACTATCGGCAGGAGATCGAGTCGGATTTCAAAGAGGCATCGTCGAAGGAGAAACTAATCGACGCAGTCCTGTATCTTCGGCACCGACTGTTTGGGTACCTGCAGTTGGATCACGAGTTGATCCCCAAAGAAAAACAGACCGGTCGGTATTTAAAACCAGGTGCCGACCCGGGTGCTTGGGCAGCCGGGAGAGGCGCGACGCGTTTTCTCCAAGAGCACGACTCCCGGCACTATCAGCGCCAAGCAGAACAAGCTGAAAATCCTGAATTTGACCATCCGGTCTACCGGCAGCATTTTGATGGATTCGAGCCGTGGTGCTGTCTCTACGATTTGCTCTTTCAGTACGGACCGGAAGCAGGTGACGTATGGACCCGGCTTATCCCGACACGAACAGAATAGAAACGCCCCATGAACGAAAATGCATCTGCACGTCAAATTGCTCGATGGCGAACACTTTCGCGTCGAAAAGGCCGTGAACGTGAAGGACTCTTTCTGGTCGAAGGTGAGCGAGCTGTTCGGCAAGTGCTCGCAAACGATGTGTTGCAGGTCGAATCCGTCTTGCTGGAAGAGGGGGCAAACATATCGAAACCGAAAACGAGTCGTGTGGTAGAGCTTGATCAAGAGACGTTTCGCTCCATCTCTTGTGCAGAGACTCCACAAGGGATTCTGGCAGTCGCCACGATCCCGGCGGAGACGAAATTGGAGGGTCTGTGTGATTCGAAGGGGCTTTTGTTGGCTCTGGACGCTATTCAGGATCCAGGGAATTTGGGAACACTGATTCGGACTGCTCTCTGGTTCGGTGTTCAGGGTATTTTGATTGGGAAGGGAACCGTTGATCTCTGGAATCCCAAAGTTGTACGAAGTACGGCCGGTGCAACAGGTGCACTTCCGTGGAGATCGGGCAATCTGGACGAAATGCTTGAAGAGTTGGAATCTTCCGGGTGGAAGTCAGCTCTGCTCGATATCGGTGAACGCTCTACACCTCTTCCCTCGTTTTCCGCTTCACATCGGCAAATTCTGGTCGTGGGAAATGAAGGCAACGGGATACGTGACGATCTGAAACGCCCAAACCGTTCACTGGTTCGAATAGAGGGTCACAAAAATCGTGTCGAAAGTCTGAACGTAGCGATTGCCGCCGGGATCGCACTCTATTCGTTTTCGCGTTGACTCAATTGCTCTTTCCACGAACGCCAATCGCGAAATTCACCGTGAAGCATCAGGGGGATAATCCATATCAAGAAGAAGAAGGAAACGTTCAGAAGCGTGTCGGTCCAGAGTGAGCCGGTCTCGATCTGGTGAAGAACGGTGAGTGTGACGACACTCCACAGGAGTATGATCATATGGGACCGTGTAAAGGGTGAGAGACCGTACCGGTTACGGACAAAGAGAAACTTGATTCCGTTGTAAAGTGCAAGAGAGATGGCGGTTGCAACAGCTGCCCCTTCAATTCCATATCGGGGAATCAAGAGCCAATTCGTTGCAAAAGTAAAAATGACGAGAAGTCCGTTGAAGAGAAGGTCCCATCGGTAAAACTTGGACAGTAACAGAATACTCCCGTTGGCACCGGTTGCCATGTCGATCAGCTTTCCACATCCGATGATAAGAATGACAAGGGATCCCTCTCGATATATCTCCGGAAGAATCGTCAGAATCGGTTCGGCCGAAATCCAGACAGAGAGGAGAAGAAACGAACCACTCAAGAACTGAAGGTGCGAACTCTTGCGATAGAGCTCACCGATTCGGGTGAAGTTTCGATTCCGAAGATGTCCGGCAATCAGCGGTGTCAGAATTTTCTCGAGTGAACGTTGGGGCACGGTAATGACACTCCCCATGTAGAATGCGATGGCATAGACAGCAGTCTGGTCCAGACCGGCAAGGGAGCCAAGCATCAGGATATCGATGTTCCAGACGATGATCGTTGTGAGTCCGCTCAGAAGTGTAAAAAGTCCATACTGCCCCATGGATCTGCGCAGCGTCCGTGAGAGTGCGGTTATCCGAAGGGAGATGTTGAGCTCACCTCGACGAAACAGAAGGTAGAGTAGCCAAAGTGGCAGCAACATGTATGCAGCAACGAATAGCCAGAGGAAGGTATTCAGCGAAACCCAATCCAGCCAGAGCAACAGCAGCGACAGGATGAGAACGAATCGGAGCAGAAGGTCCTGAGCAAAAGAGCCACTCGTAGAATCCTTCAAGCTACGAAGCGTGCTGTTTGTGAGCTCGAAATAGAGGATGGCCAGGGTAAGCGGAATGAGTAGATAGAGGTACGAACCGACCAGCGGGGATCGCTCTTCATAAAGAGCAATGACGAGGTCCTGGAAAAGCCAGAGAAATAGAGTGAAAATCAAAAAACCACTCAACGGAATCAGGAATGTGTAGGTCCGAAAAGAGCGCATTCGATCTGAATCTCCCTGACAGACCGGGGTAAAACGGAGGATCGTGTTGCGCATGCCCAAGTGAGACAGATGGGCTCCCATCAAACCTGCCGACACAAGAATTCGAGTCAGGCCGTATGCCTCCGGAGAGAGAATGTGCGGGTAGAGAAGCAAGGTGAGTACGGCTCCAAGTCCCATCCCCAGATAGGTGTAAAGAACATTCGTTGCACTCTGTCGGGCGATGATTCCCACGTGACGGATCTGGTTTTCGTTGCCGAGCGGCGCGAGAAGCCGCATCTCTGAAAGGTGAACTCCTACCGGAATGAATTCCGGTTACGAATGGTACGGCCGGTGAATGAAAAGGGAAAGGGGGAGGCAGAGATGTGTTGGCATTGCCTATATTGGAGGCATGAAGGCAGCGATGATACTGGATACACCCTACCCGCCGGATGCACGGGTCCGGAACGAAATTCGGACGTTGCAACAGGCCGGAATCTCGGTAGATCTCTTTACGATCGAGTTCGATCTCTCGGGAGAGTCGTCCGGGTGGACAGGGTCCCGATTGGAACGGACCGAATATGAGGGAGTACGGATCTGGCGATGGCATGCCGGTCGGCTGTGGTACAAATTGTCCGCGTTGGTCCATTCGATCCCCCTGTTTTCCCGGTGGGTTGCTCCCCGAATCCGTGACTTTCTCCATGCATCCCGTCCCGATCTGATCCACATTCATGACATGGTGATTGCGCCGGCTGCGTTGCGCGAAGCGAAACGACACTCGATCCCAACGATCCTGGATCTGCATGAAGATCGTCCTCTGATACTCCCTCACTACCCCCATATGCGGAGCCGATGGGTTCGAAGACTCATTCGTCCCCGGCGATGGGCAATCGCACAGCGTCAATTGATGAAGGCAGCAGACCGGGTGATTTTGGTAACAGATGAAGCGAAAGTTGTTGCGCAGGAGCGGGACCGGATACCGCCGGAAAAGATTACCGTGCTTCCGAATGTGGTCTGGCCGGGGGAATTCGATTTCGAAAACGGCTACAAGGATGATGACGAATCTGCCCGAACTCGACCGGTTCGTTTACTCTATATCGGGGATACGTCATTGCGAAGGGGAACCGGTACGATCCTGGAAGCAGTGAAACTATTGGCCGATGGGGGCTGTCCGGTAGAACTGGTGATGGTGGGGAACTCCAGTATGCATAACCGGCTCGTAACGATGGCCAAGACGATGCGGATTCACGACCGGATTCAGTGGACCGGCTGGGTTCCCTACGAAGCGTTGCCGGAACAGGTGGCTGAAGCCGATATCGGTCTTTTGCCATTGTTGCGGAATGGCCACCACGACACCACCTATGCCAACAAGCTGTTTCAGTACATGGCCGGTGGACTTCCGGTCATCGTCAGTGATTGTCCGGCACAAGAAAAGTTGGTCCGTGACGAGGGGTGTGGACGGGTTCACCGGGCAGGGGATGTCGGTTCACTTGCCGAACAGATCCAGTGGATGGTGGATCATCCGGACGAGCGGCATGTCATGGGACGTCGAGGCCGGGAAGCCGTACAGTTGCGTTGGAACTGGTCGGTCACCGGACGGCGACTCATGGCTCTTTACGAATCGCTTCAACCACATACCAACGAGGGGTTATCAATCGAAGAAGGGGGCGAACACCGAGCTTACGGACCGGATTCGTCCACTTCTCCCGTCGAATGATCTGCCACCCGGCATGGTCAAGCAGCCAATCGAACTGCCAGGGTTCAAATTCATGGAAGTGGCGATCCCAGGGGTCGGTGGGATTTCTGTAGGCTTTCGAAAACCAGAGTCGCAATGGAACGGATGCATAGAGGCGTTTTCCGGGGATGTTCTCGAGTACTCCCAACGGGTTCAGAAGGTGCTCCAGGATTTCGAATGCTGTGACAACATCGGCCGGTTTTCGAGAGAGCTCGCCCGGTTGTCGATCCAGGTCGACATGCGTGTTGTGAACCGTGTACCCGTCTGCCTTCAATAGTCGGGAAAAAGGGTTTTCGCCCCCCACGTCCAGAATGGTTTCATCTGGATAAAGGGTTTTGTCGAGGAATGCGCGCGTGCGCTCATACCGTCGCTGGTGAGAGGCGGAGAGCCGGCGCCACTCCGGGTGGTGTTGCATCGTCATGAGGAGTCCTCCAGCTCTTGTGGCGGGGTCCCGGACTCTGCCTGATGAATCAGTTGTGCCAACCGTCGGCTCAACTCGGTCCTCGAGTAGGGGTGCAAATCGGGGTGTGTACGGTCCGGTGCATCTTCCTGGCGATCCAGCTGAGCCGTCAGGCTCTGAAGCGCAGCCAACATGCCGTCTTTATCATTCGGTGAAACGACCCGTCCACCTGCATTCCGAATTCGTCGAGCACTCTCTCCTCCGGGTGGCCCAAACATCAATACCGGACGCCCGCTGCCGAGATATTCGAACAGTTTGCCCGGAATGTGGTGTTCCATTTCCGGAACAGCGGGAAGCAGCAGCAAAAGTAGTTGTGACCGACACATTGCATCGACCGCTTCCCGGTGTGGGCGATAGCCGGAGAGGGTCACCCTCCCTTCCAGATTCAGGTCGCGTACTTCTCTCTGAAGATCGTTGTGCAAGTCTCCGATAAACTCCAGATCGACCGGGAGTTCGGGATGCTCGGCCAGGAGTCGAAGCAGTGTATGTGGAATGGCCGCCTCGCCAACGGTGCCGACGTGTCGAATTCGATACCGGCCGTCTGCGGGTGGGTCTGGAGTCGGTCTGGGATCGGGAAAATCGGCCGGGTCGAACCCGTTCGGGATCACTCGATACCCACGTTCACAATGTTTTCGAAAGTGCTCCGCCTGTCGGTCGCTTACGACGATCACTTCGCTGGCATCCTGCAGGATGCGACGCTCAAGTGTTTCATCAAGCTGTTCGGCCATCAGGGTTCGTGGAAGAAGTTGGTTGTAGTAAATTTGTGACCAGGGATCGCGAAAGTCGGCAATCCAACGAATTCCGGTTCGTTGCGAGACCCACTTTCCGATAAAGTGAACAGAGTGGGGAGGTCCGGAGGTGAGGATGGTATCCATCTTCTGCTCCTCGACCAACTTCAACGCACGGCGTGTGGCCGAGATAACCCACCCGGCCCGGGCATCGGGAATGAGCAGGTTGGCTCGGACCCAACTCCCGACAGTGCTGGTCAGAGAGTCCCCCTTGATCTCGGTGGCCGGTGTGATGTCGTCCGCCTTTCCTCCCTTGAGTCCGGCATAGAGAGAAAATGGTTCGATAGTTCGGGTCTTGTATACCGGAATCCCGTCAGGGATCTCCTCCATCAGGGTGGGGTCACGAAGCGGGTACGTCGGATTGGCGACGGTCAATACGGTTGGATCCACCCCGTAATTTGGGAGATACTTTACAAACTTGAGAATGCGTTGGACGCCGGGGCCTCCACTGGGAGGCCAGTAGTAGCTGGTAATCAGGGTTCGCGATCGATTCATCTCTCTCCCTCTTGTCGGGTTCGGATCCATTGAAACAGAAGTCCTGCACCTAGAACCCACTGTAACAGGTTGGCTACCCAACTGATACGGGAACCGATCCGGTGAGATGCCGGTTCGAACGCCAGTGTCAATTCATGGTCCCCCGATGGAATTTCAAACCCGCGAAGTGCATAGTTGGTTTTGTGGATCGGGATCTCTTCGCCATTGAGACGGGCGGTCCAGCCGGGCGGGTACCAAATCTCACTCAGGACAAGGAACCCGGGTTTGCTTCGCTTGAGCGAGAGCTGCATCCGACGGTCGCTCCAGGAGTGAAATTCGACACTGGCGCTTGAATCGGGCTCTGTTTGGATTTCCCGGCGACTTTCGACAATCGCAAGGGAACGGGGATCAAAATTGGATTCAGGCAATAGTGCCGATAGTGCTTCCCGCGGTGTGTCGACGTTCTGTACGTTGGATACAAACCAGGCACGCGGCATTGGCTCGGTTCGTTGGTAAAGCCAGGACCCTTCTTCGTTGAAAACCGGTTCAAAACCCGGGATGGAGAGCTCCCGTTGGGTCGTTAGATAGTGTACCTGAAGCATATCCAGAAGCGGGAAATTCAGCCCCTGCGGTCCGACATCCAGTGCGTGATCCAGAAGATCTTGATAGACGCTCAGCTTGGCACCGGAGTAGCCACCGATCGAGGGATAATAGTAGGACGGAATCGCATTGTTGAACGGGTTGTCATCGAGTGGAAGTGTTCGGGGTTGGGGGGTGAGATCTTCGATCCGTTCCTGTAGAGCCCGATCTGCTGGCTGCCCCGATCGCTCGATTACTTCTGTCAGGGTCCACTCGCCATCGACCATGGCCTCTTCGTTGATGTAGCGGTGACCGACCGTCAACAGGTCGGCAGCTGCAATCAAGACAAGTCCACCCAGATAGAGTCGGACGGAGAGAGTTTGGTTTAGCCAGAGCACACTCCAACCCAAAAGAACAGCGAGAATGAGGAGATAACGAAGAGTATCGGTTCGTGCGAGTGCTTCCCGTTCCGGTTTGAGACGCGATTCGACATACTGCCGGGATTGGCGGATCACCTGAGGGTCATCGGCCGAAAGGTTGTTCTGTTGTGCCAGCTGTGCGGCGATCTGTTCAGTCTCCTGACTTTTCTCAAATGGCAGAATGCTGCTACCGCCGATGAGCAGTAGAAGACCGAGGCCAAGCAGGATACCGGCTGGCCAGGCATACGGTTTCAGACGGGATGAACGGTTCGAAAGTAGTTCTTCGAGTCCCAGGACCGCGAGAACACCGAGCGAAAAGACGGTGACCGTAAGCCACATCTCCGGTGTCCGGAATTTGTCGAAGCCGGGAAGGAGATGAAACCAGAGTTCGTTGAGTGGAAATCGGTAGCCCCAAGCAAAACTCAGGGTCACCATCGCAATTGAAAACCACACCCATTTAACGGGCCGTTTGCTGCGAAAGAGTGCAATCAAAGCGAAAAGAAGTGTGGCTACGCCGGCGTAGTGCGGTCCGCTTGTCCCTGGTTTGTCCCCCCAGTATGCCATGCCGCTGCTGCCACCGAAAAGATCCGGGATCGCCAGTGTAAGTGTTTCCAGAAACCCTTGGGACCAAGAGAATGCGTACTCCATGGAGAGTCCGCCGTCTCCTCCGGTCAGCGCAGAACCTCCGCGAGTGGAGAAAGGGGTATACTCAATCAGGCGCCAATACTGCTCGGCAGTACCCAGAAGTCCGGCAAGTGTGCCAACTGTCAGAAGTGCGGTTGTACGACCCCATGCGGGGAGGCGATCTTCATCCCATGCCCTCCAGCTGTCATAAAGATAGAGCGCAATGAACAGGTAGACGAAGTAGTAGGTGACCTGTGGATGTCCGGCCCGGAATTCCAGGGTGGTTGCAACGGAAAACAGCAGCAAACCCCAGAGAGCACGAGTGGGGAATCGGGTCATGAGCCAGTACCCGGACAACATCCATGGAATGTAGGAGTAGGCGATGAACTTGATGTTGTGTCCGGCACCGATGATAATCGGGAGATAGGTCGTGAGACCGAACAGAAGAGCCCCGAAGAGCGCCGCCCACGGTCGGGCGCCCATCAGAAGGAAAAAGAGGTAGAGTCCACCGAGAAGTACCCAGTAGGGGACGGCCGGCCAGATGATCCGGAGTTGGTCAAAAACCAGGTTGTCCAGGTGGGGGACCGATTTGAACACGTGAACCGTATAGGCAGGCATACCGGAGAACATGCGACTTGCCCAGAGGGGCTCCTCTCCGTCATACTCGGCCCGATAGTCATAGATCGACTCGGCTCCGGCCCGCCACTGAATGGTGTCATGTCCGATGAACTGTTCGCCACCCAGCACGGTCGGGAAGAAGAGTAGAATCGGCAAAATAAGCAGCACCGCGAGTGCCGCGAGATGTTCGCGCTGGTTCGGGTGGTCCTTGCCGGATGGACGGGGGCGTGCCATCTTACTCGATCACCTTCGGTACCCGGAAGTAGTCACTGTCGGCATCCGGTGCATTCTTCAGGGCGTCGTTGTGATCCAGCGGGGTTCTCGCTTCGTCTCTTCGGAAGGGAGCTGTCGTGTCGGTCACATGTTCGAGCGGCTCGATACCGTCTGTGTCCAGTTCGTTGAGCGTCTCCATGTAATCGAGAATCTTGTTCAGATCCTTTTTGAATCGCACAGCTTCCTCATCCGTGACTTGGAGCCGGGCCAGGTTGGCTACATATTTTACATCCTTGTCTTCTACGGACATTCGTCGTGGGTTGGGTTCGAATTCTGTCCAGCCTGCCGTTTCGGGTGGCCAGACTGGTTGGCTACTGATTGTTCAATGCTGCACAGATTGCTTCGGTAAAGGTAATTGTGTTGCCGGACCCTCCAATATCGGGAGTACATACATATTTTTGATCCTGGAGAACTCTGTAAAGGGCCGAAAGGATCCGGTTTCGAACCGTGTTTTTGTCCAGATAGTCCAGCAACATCATCGCGGAAAAAAGCATGGCTGTCGGATTGGCCAGATTTTGACCGGCAATATCGGGGGCCGATCCGTGCACGGCCTCGAAAATAGCCGCATCATCTCCAATATTGGCTGCGCCGGTTACGCCGAGACCTCCGACCAGTCCGGATGCCAAATCGGACAGAATGTCTCCGAAAAGGTTGGTTGTGACGATAATGTCGAACTGTTCGGGCCGAATAACCATCTGCATGGCCATGTTGTCAACGATCAGGTCTTCAAATTCGATGTCGGGATACTCTTTTGCAACTTCGCGACCGGTATCCAGGAAGAGTCCGGTCGTGAGCTTTAAGATGTTCGCTTTGTGGACAAGCGTCACCTTTTTTCGATCATGAGAGACAGCGTATTTGAATGCAGCCTCAACGATTTTACGACTCGCCTCTCGTGTAACCACAGCGATGCTTTCGGCATGTTCACCCTCCTTCTTCCAGTGCTCTTGGCCAATGTAAAGACCCTGGGTATTCTCCCGAAAGGTGACGATGTCTACATTACTGAACCGGGAGTCAATATTGGGTAGCGATTTGGCCGGCCGGATATTGCTGTAGAGATCGAACTCCTGACGCAATGCCACGTTGATGGACCGAAAACCGGCACCTACAGGGGTCGTCAATGGACCTTTCAACGCCAGACGATGTTCCCGAATGGACGCCAGTGTTTCATCGGGAATCGGATTGCCGGTCTCTTCGAATGCCATCTCTCCGGCCTGTCGTTCAATCCAATCAATATCTGCTCCGGCGACATCCAGAATTTTCACGACGGAGCGGGTAATCTCCGGTCCGATCCCGTCACCGGGTATTAATACAATCTTGTCCATGAATCGTTATTCGTTTGAGCGTTGAAAAGAGAACGTTTGATTTATAGACTCCGAAGATAGATAAATCAAGGGTGAACTTCAGTTTCAACTGTACACCCGGGCCTCTTTCATCCCTTGGAGAAAAAGCGTATCTCTGGCCATGGATTCCAATCCGATACCGCCCGAAACTCGACCTGTCCAACGGACCCGGGCTACCCGGCGCGAACTGTTTGGGTGGGCCATGTTCGATTTTGCCAATCAAGGCTATACGCTCCTGATCATCACGGTCATTTTTCCGGTACTTTTCACAACGGTGATCGTCGAGAGTGACGATCCACAGTTTCGACTCGGCAATCTGCTCTGGAGTGTGGCCATCTCGCTCAGCTACATTGCGGTTGTATTGACGGGGCCCGTTTTTGGGGCTGTGATGGACTTCTCTGCCAGAAAGAAGGAATTTCTTTTCTACAGCTACCTGGTCACAATCATCGCCACAGCCGGACTCTATTGGGTCGAGCCGGGGATGGTTCTGCTGGCCATGGGTTTATTGATTCTCTCCAACATCGCCTATTCCATGGGCGAGAATTTTATCGCCTCCTTTCTTCCATCGCTGGCTCCGGCCGACGAGTTGGGGAAAATTTCGGGGTACGGTTGGGCGATCGGTTATGCAGGAGGGCTGTTGACAGCCGGGTTCGTTATTTTTTTTCTGGGAGAGCCGACGCTGGAGAACTACGACCGAATACGGTGGACCGGTCCTTTTACTGCTCTCTTCTTTCTTTTGACAGCGATTCCGACGTTCCTGTGGCTCAAGGAACCGGGAAGAACCCGGCGGCTCCCGGCAGGTGAAACATTTGTTTCTGTCGGATTCTCCCGGCTGGGCCGAACCCTTCGGGAAATCGGTGAATTTCGGGATCTTGCACTCTTTCTCGCATCGGTTTTCTTCTCGATGGGCGGGATCTACATCATTGTTTCATTTTCGTTTATCTACGGGGACCAGGTGATCGGGTGGAGTGAGGGAGTTCGCGTATTGATGTTTCTGATCGTACAGGTGACGGCTGCCGCCGGCGCCCTTCTTTTCGGATTGCTTCAAGATCGCATCGGTGCCCGCCGTACGTATCTTGTCACGTTGGGTACGTGGTTTCTTGCAGTGACCGGGATCTATTTCCTGGACTCGGTAACGTTTTGGGTAAACGAATGGATCACAACAGATGTGGATCCACAACATCTGTTTTTGGTGATTGGATTGCTGGCGGGGACCAGTCTCGGGGCAAATCAATCGGTCAGTCGGGCCATTGTCGGTCTGTTGACTCCGGAGAGTCGTTCCGCCGAGATGTTTGGGTTTTGGGGGATGTTCAACAAGATGGCCGGGGTCTTCGGAATTGTCGGATTGGGTCTGCTTCAAGCGCAGGTTGGACTCCGGCGCGCAATCCTCTTCTGCGCCATCCTCTTCCTGACAGCAGCATTGATTGCCCTGTTTGTGAACCTTAAACGTGGCCGGGAAGTGGCTGTAACCATGGAAGAGAGGGGTTTTTCCGATTGAATCGCAGAAATTTACATTCAGAGATGGATTTTTGATAAAGAATGTTAAATTGCCCCCTGCTGGTACCGAAAGTAAGGTTTTAGCAAGAAGAGGATCGACCGGGAGGTCAATTCTCTCACCAATCATGAATTGAATGCAACAGGAGGTTTCTATGAGTAGACTGGAACAGATCAAGGCACTGATGAGCGAATTGGAGCCCGACATGGAAAAGTTCTATGATAAAGGGAATAAAGCGGCAGGAACGCGTGCCCGAAAGCAGCTTCAGGATCTAAAGAAGCTGTCGCAAGAGATTCGACTCGAAATTCAGGAGATCAAGAACAACGATTGACTCGTGAAACAAACGCTATTGAAAGCCGCCGGGTCACCCGGTGGCTTTTTTTATGAACGGATGTTGCCATCCCCCGACTCCGGAAGCCCGGTCCCGACAGGTCGCCTCTCCCCGCGTATCATTCGCGTGTGGCAGTGGGGGATTGCCCTGCGATCGGCCATTCTACCGGTGGCATGGGGATTCTATGCGTTGTATCAGCCTCCATTTTCCCCTACGCAGTGGATCTTTTGGGGAGCACTTTTCGCTTTGTTGATTCTCTTCTGGATCGTCATGGTTTTCAAATATCCAGTCTGGAAGTGGAAGAACTGGAGATATTCGATTGACCGAAATCAGATCGAGTTGCATCACGGGGTATGGTTTCGTCAGCAAACGGTGATCCCGCTCAACCGGGTTCAACATGTGGATACTCGTCAAGGCCCACTGCTTCGTACCATGAATGTAGCGGCTGTCGCGGTCTCCACGGCTGCAACGGTGCACGAAATACCGGCCCTGGATTGGAAACGATCACAGGAGGTTCGACAGCAGATCTCCAACTATGCGAGACTGGCTCAAGAGGATGTCTGAATTCAAAAGACTTCATCCGGTTGCAGCTCTGTCGCGGGCTGGCGAAATGATCCGCGGCAACCTTCTCACGTTGGTTGCCATCTTGATTTTCGGCAGCCGTGGCGAAGATGTGTCCTTTCTTTGGATCTTTCTTGGCTTGCTGGTGATGGTCCTGATCGTCGGACTGGTCTCGTGGTGGCGATTCACGTTTCGAGTCGGCCATGGCGAACTGGAGATCCATCAAGGGGTTTGGGTCCGGAAAGAGTTGTTGCTCAGTCGGGAACGAGTGCAGGTGATCGACCTCTCCTACGGGCCTGTCCAACGCCTGTTTGGATTGGTGCGTGTCGATGTCAAGACGGCCGGATCGACCTCTCGTGAAGCGCGACTCTCGGCTGTCACGAAGGTGGTTGCCGACGAAATCATTCAGGAGCTTAAATCCGGGGGAGTCCATACGTCGGAAGAATCCACACTGGAAAGAGAGAACGTTCGGACCTTGCCGATGCGGCATCTGCTTCTGGCAGCTACGACCTCTTCCAGCTTCGGAATCGCACTCTCCCTTTTCGCTACACTCTTGTCGCAATTAGACCCGTTCATTCAGGAATCGGAGTGGGCGATGCAGCAGATCGAGCATCTTCCAGGCACCGGTCGACCACTCTTCTGGGTGGGGATGCTGATTCTCTTTGTTCTGATTGCCTGGTGCCTCTCTTTTGCGGGGACACTGGTTCGATACGGAAATTTCTCCCTAACCAGGCAAAAAGAGGGGTTGGTCATCCGGCATGGTCTGTTCGAGAAGAAACAGATCACACTTCCGTTCCACCGTATTCAGTCCGTTCGTATCGTCGAGGGGGTGCTTCGCCAGCCCTTTGGATACCTGTCAATCGAACTGGATAGCGCCGGATACGGAGAAGAGCGGGAGGCGGCATCGGTTGTCATGATGCCCCTCTTGCCGGAGAACGAGCTGGAAAAACTGATTGGGGAGTTTTTACCCGGATTCAGGGAGGTTCCACTGGCCCATCGATCTCCTGGAAGAGCACGATTTCGGCGGATGATTCGAACGGCAGGATTCATCGCAGGTGTGGTGGCCCTGCTGCAGTGGGGTTTTGATCTTCCGTCATGGATCTGGGTATTCTGGTTACCATCACTTGCATGGGGTTGGCTTGTCCACAGGGATGCAGGTGCTGGCTGGTTTGGTGATCGACTTGCACTCAGGTCCCGTCGGTTGGCAAGAACCACCACATGGATTCTGAGGGATCGAATACAGCAAATGACCATACAAGAGAGTACACCCCAACGGTGGCGGCGACTGATCACGGTTTCCGTCTCGATCGCTTCGGGAGACCGGGGGCGAGGGGTCCGGGTACAGGATCTGGACGCAGCGCTGGTTCCGGATCTACGGTCATGGTTCCAGCGTCGACTCGGAGAGAATCCGAAAGAGACGTCCGACTACTCCTCCTGCGGGAGTGAATGAGGAGACTGTCCCTCTGTATATGCAGAAACAGGGACACAGGCACAATATAGATTTCGGTCTCCCCACGCATCATCCACACGGCTGACGGCTGGCCAAAATTTATGGAATTTCAATTCTGCCAGCGGGAATGCAGCCTTTTCTCTACTGTAGGGGCGATCCCACGTATCCGACAGCAATACGCGGGAGGTGTGGGGCGCCTGGTTCAGAAGGTGAATGTTCCGGTCGACCTCCCTCTCTTCGATCTGGCGAATCTCGTTTCGAATCGAGATCATCGCTTCGCAGAAGCGATCCAGCTCCTCGATGGATTCACTTTCAGTCGGTTCTACCATCAGCGTGCCCGGAACCGGAAATGACATGGTCGGGGCGTGGAATCCGTAATCCATCAGTCGTTTTGCAACATCCGCGACATCCACACCCGTACTCTGTTTGATCGGTCGGAGATCGAGGATGAACTCGTGGGCGGTTCGCCCCGTTCTCCCCGTGTATAGGATTGGATAGTGATCAGAGAGTCGCTCCTTTAGATAGTTGGCATTCAAAATGGCAACTTTGGTTGCCAT
>JBNJFK010000035.1:0-14562 GCA_051746765.1 Bacteroidota bacterium | reverse complement strand
GCCCGGCAGATTCTGCCGATATTATCTGCCCAGATTGTAGCGAATATTGAACCGTACGGTTCGATTGGACCAGCTGTTGTCGCGCAGTGTATAGGAATCCGGCTCAATGACTTCATCCTCGCTGGTACGCGAATTAAACAGATCCCAGACATTCATCGAAATAGTGAGTCTTCGATCCATCAGACGCTTGGAGATCCCTGCTCCCATGAAAAAGGAACTCCCGTCGCGTCCCTGAGTTGTCTGGCGAGATCCACGGAAATAGGCGAAACTTTGGGCATTCCATCCCGGAAGGAATTGCCATCGAAGCCGGCCCCGTGTATAGAAAGAACTCGAGCTGCTTGTGTAGTCTTCTCCTTCAAATTCCCCCTCCCGGTCGTACTGAAAGAGATTGAAGCTTCCCGAGAAGTTCATCTTATCGAACAGTCGTTGATCCAGTGTGAATTCGACTCCCCATGCATTTTCGGTTGCAAGGTTGATCGGCTGACGAGTAGTGACTCCCAGTCTGTCGGTACGTGATACACGTTCGATAACGTCTGTACGGTAGCGATAATAAACATTGTTCAAAATTGATCCTCCTTCCCAGTACCGATGATAGCCCAGCTCCATGGAGTGACCGAACTCCGGTCTCAGGTCGGGGTTCCCCATGTTCCGGTTACGGGAGTCTGTTATTTCAGTAAACGGAAGAAGCATTCGGGACCACGGCCGGGAGATTCGTCGGCTATAGCTCCCCTGGAGGGAGTTCTCTTCGTTGAACGAGTAAGAGAGAAAGAGGCTCGGGAAGAGATTTAAATAGTTTTGATCACTCTGCTGATCGGTCTGGTCCAGCCGGGTTTCGATCCGGGTATTTTCTGCACGCAGTCCGGCTTGAAACGTCATGTCCCCCAGATTTCCCGAATAGGTCGAGTAGAGAGCATTGACGTTTTCCATATAGCGAAAGTTGTCGGCGATTCCGATCGGCTCTTCGGGGGGCTGCCATGTACCGCTTCGAAACTCTTCGACGGTGTAATCATTGTCGATCCAGTCTACGGTTGAACGCAATCCTGCCTCGAGCCGGGCATTCTCTCCCAGTGGCTGTTCGTAGTCGACATCAAATCGGAGATCCCGGTAGAGCTCTTCGCTGAACGAGCGCTGATCACGGGGTGTTGCCGACCCCAAGAGAATCTCTTCGTTGAGCAGGGCATCCTCGTTCTCCCATCCGAATTCGTAATCCAAATCGGCCTGCAGGATGTGGTCTTGTCCGTCAAACTGTCGTTCATATTGGGCCCGGACCTCGTAGTCCTGCTCTCTTTCAATCTCTTCATCCTGCCTCCGAACCTGCTGAAGAAGATCCCAGTTCTCGTCGATCTCCCGAAAGACTTGCGGTTCGGCCGGGTCGTAATCGGTGTAGCGTACATCATTGTCGCTGTCCCCTCGTTCCTGGTTAATCCGTCCAGAAAAGGTGAGGATCTGAGATTGTGGAAGGTAGATATCGGCTCCGATATGGGCACTGCCTTCACGTTCTTGATTGTCGAAATCTCCTTCTTCGAGATAGGCGTAAGTCGTGTCGGCATGAAAACTCTGGTAGATTCGACGCGATCGGGGGCGGGCTTCGTATTCGCCGTCAATATTGGCAAACCAGTTGATGTTCCCTTTCTGGTAGTTCAGATTCACACCCAATCCGTGATCCTGCGGCCATCCGGTATTGGCCCGGACGGTACCGTTGAACCCGAGGTCGACCCCCTCTACCAATTTGATGTTGATGATTCCACCGGTCCCTTCGGCAGCATACCGGGCCGAGGGGTTGGTGATAACTTCCACCTCCCGAATCAAGTTGGCGGGGACACTGCTGAGAGCATCGGTTCCACTGCGGACCAAATTGGAGGGTCGTCCGTTGATCAGGATTTGAACACCCTGACTTCCACGAAGGCTTACATTGCCCTCAAAGTCCGTCGTTACCGAAGGTACGTTGTCCAGTACTTCCAGCGCCGATCCACCCATACTGGTGACATCTTCTCCGACATGGAAGGTTCGGCTGTTGTAGTCCATTGTCATGTAGGATCGCTCGCCTTCGACTGTTACCTCGTCGAGCTCTGTCTCCTCCTGCACAAGTGTAACCGTCTCCAGTTCCAGCGTCTCCCCGTTTTCCAGAGAGACGGCCTGTTCTACAGGGTGCATGGAGACAAAGGTGATGGCCAGATAGCTGTCGCCGGGCTCTGCCCGCAAGGAGAAGGTGCCATCCTCGCCGCTTGTTGTCCCGCGAATAATCGTCTCTTTGGTTTCATTCTCATACAGGACAACAGAAGCACCGGGAATCGGTTGCTCTTCGGCATTTACGACCCGGCCGGTGATTTGAATCTCTTGAGCCAGTGTGTACGCCGGAATCGCTACGGAGATGAAGGGAGCCAGTACAAGTAATCCAAACAGTCGACTTCGCATCGATAATCCGATTTTACGGTAGAGGAGTGTACAGACAGATTGTACCGTTGGTAACATGGATTCCTTGTAATTTTGGGTGTCGGACAGGGTTCGGGGCTCGCCGATCGAAGCTCAGCGCCAATCAAAAGAATGGAAAGAGGGGAAATCCTCTCGCGCCGAGAACCGGTGCGGTCGCAGTTCGTTCGGTATTCCAACAGGGATGATAGAGGGAATCGTTCGGCGAAAACACTCCGAAGGGCATCGTATTACACGATTTTAAGAACTTTAACGTTCCGGGGGAGTGTAGCAACGTGTGATGGTTCGGCGGAGCTGGATAAATCTGGAGATGCCGACAATGAGTGCAATAATGCTCAAGGCAAAACAGACGTAGCCGAGCCAGTGAACGGTGTCCAATCGTTCGACCTGAAGAAAAGCGATTCCGCCAACGATCAGGTAGAGGGATGTTCGCAGGTACGAGAGAAGTGTACGCTCATTGGCCATCCGTGTACGTTCCAAGGCAAGAAAATCCCGTAACGTACTCTCTTCCTCATTTGTGTGCTTGTCTACGTGTGTCTGACTTGACGGGCGTAAAAGTGACATACCCAAAGGTAATAAATTCTTCCCGTTTTTTCCCGTGAACGAAGATTTCAAGCCTGTGTTGGCGGTCCATGTCGTGCTCTGAGTGGGTTCTCCTTGTATCCGAGAGGGGGAAATCCTATCATAAACCTCTGAATCGGGGCATTTCATCATCGGGGAGAGGCGGATTTGTCAAGCCTTGAGCCTGGCTTCCGTCCGAGACCGCCCGAATTCTTCTTTTTACATCCATTTCTGATCCAAATCAAACGAATATGAAATTCATGAAAACACTGATGTCCAATCTTTTGGCCTGTTCCATGCTTGTTCTGGCTGGATGTGCCGGTGGCGCATCGGAGTCGTCACAAGCTTCTTCGTCAACTAACGCGAATGATCCATCGGTTCGAACCTCTGTAGAACACGATTTTCGAATTGTGGAGGTGGTCGACGGTCTGTTACATCCCTGGTCCATGGCTTTTCTTCCCAATGGGGACATGTTGGTGACCGAGCTCACAGGCACCGGATCTCGTGAAGGAGTCGGAAGTCTTCGGATTGTCCGGGATGGTGAGTTGCTGCCCGACCCGGTACCGGGAGTACCCGAAGCTCGTACCGGTGGGCAAGGGGGGCTTTTGGATGTTGTTCCACACCCCGACTTCGAATCCAACCGGTTACTCTATATCAGTTATTCCAAGGCCAATTCCGATGATTCAGAGGGAACCACAGCGGTCGTTCGCGGGCGTTTCGAGAATGACGAACTGCTCGATGTCGAAGAGATTTTTGAAGCGGAGGCGTGGGAAGCCGGACGAGGTCATCACGGATCCCGACTCGCATTTGACGATGAAGGATATCTCTACATTACGATTGGCGATCGTCAGATCAATCCGGGTGGAGGGGAAGAGGCTCAACGAGAGCATCCGGCACAAGATCTCTCCCTTCATCACGGAACCATTGTCCGCCTACATGATGATGGATCCGTTCCGGAAGACAACCCGTTTGTAGATCAAGACGGAGCACTTCCGTCCATTTGGAGCTACGGGCACCGAAATCCTCAAGGACTTGTCATTCATCCGGAAACCCAAGCGGTTTACGCTGTTGAACACGGCCCCCAGGGGGGAGATGAGTTGAACCTTGCCAAACCAGGCGAGAACTACGGATGGCCGGTCATCGGGTTCGGAGTCAACTATGGCGAGGGAGAACCGCTTCACGACAAGGTAAACGATCCTGATCTTCTCAAGCCGGTGTATCACTGGACTCCATCGATTGCGCCGGGTGGTCTTACATACTACAATGATGACGCCTTCCCGGAATGGAATGGCAGCTTCTTTGTCGGGGGTCTCTCCAACAACTATCGAGAGCTCTCTCGTGTGGTTGTCGATGGTGATCAATTTGTCAGTGCCGAACGGATGTTGCCGGGTGAGTACCGAATCCGGGACATTCGAACCGGACCGGACGGATACATCTATATGGCCACAGATGATCGTGGAGACGAATTGACACCGATTCTTCGACTCGAACCGGTTCAGTGAACCGCGGATTGATTCCGACCGGTTTGGCCGGGGCTGAACCGGAATATAACGTAGTGCGCCCTGTCGAAATTTTTTTCGTCAGGGCGTTTTTATGTTCAGCTGTTTCGGGTAGTCGGATCGGAGTTCAGGTTCGTTCGGGAATGTAATCGAAAATGTACTCCCTTCATTCGGGTTGGATTCCACCGTAATGGTTCCGTTGAGCCGATCAGTGATTTTTTTAACAATAGCCAACCCGATGCCGGTTCCGCTATACTCTTCACGCTGGTGCAGGCGTTGGAAGAGGACGAAGATCTTGTCATGGTATTCGGATTCGATTCCGATGCCGTTGTCAATAACGCGCAGTGTCCACGTCGTATCGTTTGAGTCGAATTCCACGCGGACGGTGGGCTGGACCTCTTCACGACTGTACTTGAGTGCATTGCCTACAAGATTTTGAACAACCTGCAGCATCGGACTCCGGCTGGTTCGAACGACCGGCAATGCATTGTAGGTGATCGTTGCATTCTTTTCGGTGATCTCTTTTTGGAAGACCTGTTCAATATGAGCCATCAGGTCATTCAGCGAAACATCTTCCAGGACCTCTTCCCGCTGACCTATTCGAGAAAGTTCCAACAGATCCAGGAGGATTGACTTCATCCGTTTGGCGCCGTCCACAGCAAAATGAATATACTCCTTCGCCGTGTCGTCCAGTTTGTCGGCGTATTTTCGGTGGAGCAGTGCCATGAAACTGGAGATCATACGAAGAGGTTCCTGCAAGTCGTGCGAGGCGATGTACGCGAACTGTTCCAGCTCCTCGTTGGAGAGCTTCAGCTTTCGGTTCAACTCCAGAAGGGACTCCTCGTACCGAATCTGGGCCGTGATGTCACGACCATAAGCAAAGAAATATCCATCCAGACCAAAGACGTCTGAAGAGCTCCACGAGATATAGTGAACATCTCCGTTCTTGCTCACATATCGGTTTACAAAATTGTGAGATTGACGGGAGCCTGTCTTGGTGTCATCGAACTCTGCCAAGGTTCCATCCCGGTCCTCGGGATAAATGAATTCGCTGAACGGACGGGAGCAGATCTCCTCTTCCGTGTACCCGAGAAGTGACGTAAAAGCCGGATTCACTCTTCGGAAAGAGCCATTCGGGGATGCAATTCCCATAATATCCGGTGAGCTTTCGAACAGTAAAAACATCTGTTCCTCTTGCTGTTTTCGACGAATCTCCGGGCCCAGAATATGTCCCACATCGAATAGAGACCCGGTTTCAACGGAATCTTTGTGCAATGGCTGGTCTGCAAGCAGGAGGAGCACGCCCATCACCTCTTCATTATGGACGAGAGGAATACCGAATGCTGCACTCATTCCGGTTCGTCCAGCCGCCTGGTGCCGGACAAAGCGAGAGTCTTTGTCAATCTCGTTCCATATGGCAGTGGTGCCGGTCTCCCAGACGTGACCGGGAATTCCCTCTCCTTTTTTGAAGAGAGTTACATCTCGGGTTTCGTTATAAAATTGATCGGAAGTCTTGTCCAGAGTTCGCGAGAGGATCATGTGTAGGGTTGTCGTCTCCTCATTGGCGACCCAAATTTCACCACATTTGTAAGGTCCATTGCGAATGAGCCACTCCAGGACTCGATTCAGCGCTTCATCGAGCCGAAGCTCGTTCTTGAAACAGTTGCTAATGGAACTGTGAACATTCTCGCGATAGGCGAAATGCTGTATAAGGTGTGTGTCCCGGGTATGTCCGTCAGGTCTGTGCATGTGCATTAGGGTGAATGATATATACAGATTCACCTCTCGGCGTGCAATGACCAAAGGGAGGGTGAGCGAGGGAGTATTGAATCATCGCGTCCATGCCGATCCAATCGACAAAAAACGGCAACGAATGATATGGAGGTTTTGGACTTAAGTCTGATTCGTGAAGTGACTGATGCGCATAATGGTACTATTTGTTTGAACAGCTGCCACAAGTTCCCGGCGACCGTCTCGACTACCATCGTTTTGTTTCGAGATCCATGTTTTTTACAGTTTCTTTACAAATTTTTTCATATTGGCGGGGTGTAGAGGGTTTTGTGAAACTGAATGGAAGGACAATAGACAACGAGAGGTTTCAGGGATGGCATGGAGGAGATCGGTGTATCAAGTAGTGGGATTGGTGTCGGTCATCCTCTGTAGCTGTTCAGTGGAAGATTCGGAGAAGCGCTTTCAGGCTATCGACTCATCTTCATCCGGCGTGGACTTTGTGAATCGCGTAGTCCCGACCAACAGCAATCACATCTACTCCAACAAAGAGTTTTATGCGGGGGGCGGAGTGGTTGTCGGCGACCTGAACGGTGACGGTCTTCCCGATCTCTTTTTTACATCCAACCAGGGCCCGAACCGGCTCTATGAAAATCTCGGAGAGTTTCGGTTTCGTGACGTTACGGATCGAGCCGGAGTGGCGGGCAGGGACGGCTGGACTACCGGGGCGAGCCTGGTCGACATCAATGCCGATGGACATCCGGATCTGTACGTGACCTACTCTGGCATTTCGGGACCTGAAAGCCGACGCAACGAGCTCTTCATCAACAACGGTGACGGAACGTTTACAGAGAGAGCCGAATCGTACGGCCTGGATGATCCGTCTCATTCGATTCACGCCGTATTTTTCGATTATGACGGGGACGGAGATCTGGACATGTATCTGGTGAACAACGATCCGAATCGCGTGGTCTCACAAATGGATCCGGCTTCGGCAGACCGGTCGATCCGGGACGAGTATGGCGGAGACAAACTCTACCGGAACGAACAGGGGCGATTCGTGGACGTCACGGAACAGGCCGGAGTCTACTCCAATCGTGCAGCGTTTGGGCTGGGGGCTACCGTCGGGGACCTGGATCGGGATGGATGGTTGGATATCTACGTCTCGAATGACTTTTTCGAACGGGACTACCTCTATATGAACAATGGAGACGGCACCTTTCGGGAAGTGTTGACGAGTACCATGGATGCCATCAGTGCGACGTCCATGAGTGGGGATGTTGCCGATTTGAATGGCGACGGGCTACCGGAGATTCTGATTACCGACATGCTCCCCCGGTCCGAAGAGCGTCTGAAGCGTGTAAGTGACTTCATTGAGTGGCCGCGACTCCTGGAAGAGGAACGATCCGGGTTTCACCGCCAGTATGCGCGAAATACACTTCACCTGAATCTTGGAGAGAGACGGTTCAGCGAGATTTCCCGAATGACAGGACTGGATGCCACCGATTGGAGTTGGGGCGGGTTGATCGCCGATCTGAATCTCTCTGGTCGCCGGGACGTGTTCATTCCGAACGGATTCTATAAAGATGTTACCGACAAGGATCACCTGAGGAAATTGAGCAATCCAGAGTATACCCGGAACTTTCTTCATCCGAATGGAACGCCCGACTATCGGGCACTGGATGAGGAAACCCCTTCGACGCCTCTTCCCAACACACTGTTTGAGCAGACAGGAGCGCTGCAGTTTGAGGAGCGGGCAGACGAGTGGGGATTGGGGACACCCTCTTTCTCTCACGGAGCGGCTTGGGGGGATCTGGATGGTGATGGCGATCTCGATCTGGTTGTAAACAACGTCAACCAGGAGGCGTTCATCTACCGAAACAATACCGTTGGACTTGAGCCCGAAAAAGGGTGGTTACGAGTCCGGTTGAACGGCGAAGAACCCAACACAATGGGTGTGGGAGCGGGCGTCGAACTGGTGTCGGGAGAAAAACGGATCTATGGCGAGCAACTTCTTCAGCGAGGGTTTCAGTCCTCTGTGGATCCGGTGCTTCATTTCGGGTTGGGCTTCGGGGTGAACCGGGTCGATAAACTCGTTGTCTACTGGCCGGACGGACGTCAGAGTATCCTGACGAATCTAGAGTCAAACCAGCGGGTGGATGTCTATCAACGGGATGCAATCAGTCCTCCGGATCGGGATCTGAAGGACCGAACGGATGACGTTCAACCAATGGTGACACGCGACGATGAAGCACTGGGATCGGAGTGGGTACACGAGGAGGAGGAACCGGAAAATTGGTCCAATGATCCGCTTCTGTTTCATTTTCGATCGACAGACAGCCCTTCACTCTGTTCGGGAGATATCAACGGAGACGGTTTGGTGGATCTCTATGTTGGAGGCGGGCGTGGCTACCCGGGTACTCTCCTACTTCAGAACGATTCGGGACAATTCGTGTCTCGGTCGAGTCAGGTGTTGCTCGCCGATCGTGCATCCGAGGATACCGCATGTCAATTCATTTCGTTTCCGGACCGAGGGGAAGCCGCTCTCTATGTCGGAAGCGGAAGTAGTGAATTTGTCGCGGGTTCGAGTGAGCTCGCCGATCGTCTCTACATCTGGACGGCTGAAGATGGCCTGCAAAATGAGAGTAGCCGGCTTCCGGATCACCCGGACGGATCGCACCCGACCGGAGCCGTTACATCTGCAGACATCACTGGGGATGGCCGTCCCGAATTGGTTGTTCTGGACCGGATGGCGCCCTATTCCCGTCTTGACGGGATCGGGTACGGTACGTTGGTCGGTGGACGAGTATTGATGTCGGACTCGGCCGGACGATTCGAAGATCGTACAGAGGATCTGGCCCCGGGGCTGATGCCCGATCAGCTTCAGTCGCCTGCAATCACCGATGCCGCTTGGGGAGACCTGGACGGCGACGGGCAATTGGACCTGGCGATCGTCGGGGAGTGGATGCCTGTGACCCTGTTTATGAATCGAGGGGGACGGTTGGAGCGTGCCGATCCGACGGAATTCGGGCTGGAGATGAGTCATGGGTGGTGGAACGAGATTGCCATCGCCGATCTGGACGGCGACGATTTTCCGGAGATCATCGGTGGCAACCACGGCCTTAATTCGAGATTTCGTGCCACCGAATCGACTCCGATGGAACTCTGGGTTGGAGATCTTGACCGAAGAGGGCGTCTGGACCAGATTATGGCCCGGTATCGGGACGGGGAAGGTCCGTTCCCCGTACGGTTGTGGCACCATCTGATCAGTCGTATTCCGTCCTTGAGGTCGCGATTTCCGACACATTCATCGTATGCCGGACGACCCATGCAGGAGGTTCTCACTTCGGAAGAGCAGCAGTGGATGGAGATCTTTCGGGCATACGATCTGGCATCTGCGGTTTTCTGGAATGAAAACGGGGAGTCGTTCCATCGTGAGACCCTTCCGATGGAGGTCCAACTCGCGCCGATCTTTGCTGTCGAGACGGCAGATTTGAACGGAGACGGGCAATCAGAGTTGCTGATGGGTGGGAACCTGGATGCGGTGGATCCGCAGGCGGGAAGTTATTCCTCCCAACCGATGCGAATCCTCACCACCTCGGAGGATCGCAAGCTGCAGGTGGTCCCGCTCGACCAGTCGGGTCTGGAGCTGTTCGGCGAAATTCGCGGAATCCAGACGTGGCTTCAGGATTCATCCGTTCGGATGGCCGTTGCACGTCATCGGGGACCATTGAGATTTTACCGATCCACGGACACAACAAGTACGCCCGACCAAGACGAGCTTCTGTCGAGACAGGATCCCTGACTTGGGGATTTCCTGAAGAAATCGGAGATTGTACCGGCTTTACAGAAAACCCGCCCCGGTTCAACATGCAACAGCTCGACTATCTGGTTTTACTGATATTCACGTTGGTCGTTGTCATGGCGGGTCTCTCTTTTGGCCGTCGGGGAGCAACGATGACCTCGTTCTTTGCCGCCGGCGGGGCTCTGCCGTGGCCAGTGAGTGGGCTCTCCCTCTTTATGAGCTTCTTTTCTGCCGGAACCTTTGTTGTATGGGGATCCATCGCGTATGAGTACGGGATGGTGGCGATGACAATCCAGTGGACCATGTGTCTCGCCGGCCTGATCATCGGACTTTTTATCGCCTCCAGATGGCGGAAGACGGGCGTATTAACGGTCGCGGAATTTGTAGAAGCCCGTCTGGGGTATCGGGTTCAGCGGTTTTATACGCTCCTTTTTCTTCTCTTTTCGATTGTGGGGGCTGGTGCTTTTCTCTATCCGGTCGCCGTCATCGTTGATGTTGCGACCGGGTTGGGGGTTCGGGAGGTGGCGATCGGGTTGGGCCTCGTAATCATACTCTATACAGCTGTTGGTGGGTTGTGGGCGGTGGTTGTGACCGATGTGTTACAGTTCGTTATTCTAACAGCTGCTGTCCTTATCGTTGTGCCACTTGCTTTGGGGCAGAGTGGCGGATTTGACGGTTTCGTGAATCAGGCGCCGGACGGGTTTTTTGACCTGGTCAGCGGAGAGTACACGGTCGGATTTCTGATTGCATACACACTCTACAATACCCTGTTTATCGGTGGAAACTGGGCTTATGTTCAGCGGTATACGAGTGTTCGTACGCCAAGAGAGGCCCGGAAAGTGGGATTCCTTTTCAGTGCACTCTATGTGGTGAGCCCACTGGTCTGGATGTTGCCACCGATGATTTATCGTGTAATTCATCCGGAATTGACCGGGCTGGAGAATGAAGGCGCGTATCTCATGATGGTAAGAGAGGTTTTGCCGGTCGGTCTTTTGGGAATGATGTTGGGTGGTATTGTCTTTGCTACGGCTAGTTCGGTAAACACAACACTCAATTTGGCAGCTGCAGTGGTGACCAACGATGTCTACCAGAAGATCTGGCCAAACCGAACGGATCGTCAGCTCATGACCATGGCGCGTGCATCGACGGTCTTTTTGGGGATTGTGACCATTGCTATTGCCTTGTTGGTTCCGGTGGCGGGCGGAATTGTCGAAGTGGTGTTGAGTGTGGGAGCTGTTGCCGGTGCGCCTCTCTTTGCGCCCCCCATTTGGGTTCTTTTTTCCAACAGACAGACCGGACGGTCTGTCTATGTTATCTCCTTGTTGAGCCTCTTTATTAATCTGTGGTTCAAGTTTGGCGCCCCTCTGGTTTGGGGGTGGGGGCTGGAACGCGGACCCGAGATGATTCTTGGTGTGGGTAGTACGTTGGGATTGCTGGCCGTTTACGAACTATGGGCGTGGAGCCGTGGCTGGACGGATCCGGCAAGTCGAGCTGTAGAGCTCTCGCGTCAATCAGCTGTAAAGCCAACCCGGGACGAAGAGGAAGCGTCGTCAGGAGCCAATAGATTTGGCCTGCGAGTGATCGCAATCGCACTGGCGGTTACCGGACTCATGATGGGTGGATTAAGTCTGGTGGCCGGTGAAGCCGCGATTTGGGTGGCCACAATGTCATTTCTTATACTCGGAATCGCTTTCTGGATCGTGCGTCGTGGTGGGCAGAGGGAATCGAGATCTTAAACCGGTGTGGAAATATTTTTGTGCTAAAAAACGACGATGTCAACGAGTCCGATGTTGAGTTCAGCAGGCAGGAAGTGGGATCGATGAAATAATCATAGTGAAGGAGTAGAGAAGTGATGATTCGTGAAGGTGCAGCCGGGAAGCGTGAGCCAAGAATCGAAAGGATTGAGTCCGACCTGGTCGTTGTCGGGGGTGGCATGTCGGGGGTTTGTTGTGCGTTGACGGCTGCACGAGCCGGGATTCAAGTGACATTGGTTCAAGACCGACCGGTTTTGGGCGGGAATGCGTCCAGTGAGGTTCGTCTCTGGATTATGGGGGCGACGTCCAATATGGGAAACAACAACCGGTGGGCCCGGGAGGGAGGGGTGATCGATGAGCTTTTGCTGGAGAATCTTTACCGGAACCCGGAAGGAAATTCTGTCATCTTTGATACCATCCTTCTGGAGAAGGTGTGGGAGGAGCCCAACATTCGACTACTGCTCAACACCACAGTATACGATGTAGAAAAGTTGGGGCCTGATCGAATCGAATCGGTTACTGGGTTCTGTAGCCAAAATTCAATTAAATACCAATTGGTTTCCTCTCTTTTTTGCGATGCATCCGGTGACGGGATTGTTGCATTTCAGGCAGGGGCTGCCTTTCGGATGGGAGCCGAATCCCGGCAGGAGTTTGACGAAGGGTTTGCGCCGGATGTACGTGATTACGGCGAACTGTTGGGGCACTCACTCTATTTTCAGAGCAAGGATGCCGGAAAACCGGTCTCCTTCGTCCCTCCTGCGTACGCACTCAAAAATCCGGAAGAGCTGGCCAAAATACGGAACTACAACTTGAAAGAGCAGGGGTGTTGGCTCTGGTGGGTCGAGTATGGCGGTCGCCTGGATACGGTTCATCAATCCGAAGAGATCAAATGGGAACTCTGGAAGGTGATCTACGGGATATGGGACCATGTGAAGAACAGCGGTGATTATCCGGAAGCGGAGAATTTGACGTTGGAGTGGGTCGGGCTCATTCCAGGAAAACGGGAGAGCCGACGGTTCGAGGGAGACTACATCCTGTCGCAGAAGGATATTGTCGAGTTGCGAAGCCACGAAGATGCCGTTGCCGCGGGTGGCTGGTCCCTGGATCTTCATCCGGCCGACGGTGTCTATGAGGACGAGATCAGTTGTACCCAGTGGCACACAAAAGGGATCTATCAAATCCCCTATCGCTGTTACTACAGTCGGAACATAGAGAACCTCTTTTTTGCAGGCCGAATCATTAGCGCGACACATGTGGCCTTCGGCTCCTCCCGGGTGATGGCAACATGCGCGCATGGCGGGCAGGCTGTCGGGATGGCAGCAGCTCTGGCAACGTCAAAGTCGCTTTTGCCGCGTGACTTTTCGAATGCACCGCAACTGGATGAGCTTCAAAACCGGTTGAACCGGTCAGGGCAAAACATTCCCCGTATTCCACTCGATGATCCTCACAATTTGGCTCGACACGCACGGGTGACCGCGAGTACGACGCTCACATTGGACCGGTTCCCTGCAGACAGTGACTGGATTTCGCTGGAAGACCATTCCATTGCGCAAATGCTTCCGTACCCGGATGGAAAAACCGTTCGGTTTTCTTTGATTGTCGATGCATACGAAGAGTCGTCGTTGGAGCTGGAGATACGAACGAGTAGCGATCCGTTCCATCATACGCCGGATCATGTGATCCGTACCCGGTCGATCTCGTTGGATGGTGGAGAACAGGAAATTTCCATCGGGATTCCGGATCTGCCGGAACGGGAAGGATACCTTTTTCTTTGTCTGATGAAGAGTGACAAGGTTCGAGTCCGGTCGAGCCGACTGTGGGTTGCGGGAGTTCGTTCGCTATTCAACAAGGAGAATTTGGAGGTTTCGAACAGAGGCCGTCAAGAGGCACCGGAAGGAATCGGCGTCGAGTCTTTTGAGTTCTGGACCCCGGAACGGCGTCCGAAGGGCCCCAATCTGGCCGTCGCCATGGACCCTCCGCTCCAGGTTTTTGCAGCGTCGAATGTGACCAGCGGCTGGACTCGTCCCAACCGGGCACCCAATGGATGGGTTGCATCTCCGGACGAGGAGAGACCGGAGTTGGTTTTCGAGTGGGACGACCCGGTGACGTTGGGGGAAGTGATTCTTTTTCTGGATACAGACTTTGACCACCCGCTGGAGTCGACAATCTGGGGCCATTCAGAGCGAGTCATTCCTTCGTGTGTGCGTACACTGACACTTCTGGATGGAGACGGGAACGAGTTGGCGTCTGTTCACGAAAACCACCAAACCATTGTCCGTTTCTCCCTGGAGTCTGCGGTGACGACGAATCGGCTTGTGATTCAGGCGGTTCGACCCGACAAGCATACACCTGTGGCGATCTATGAAGTGTTGTGTTACGGAGAATCGCTCCTCTGATTGTCCGAATCATCTCTGAATCGACGAAGAGGAGATTCGAAGGATTTATCGAATCAAGGAAGAAAGGGCTCGATGGGTGGTCACCCGGAGTGATGATTCGTTGATTTTTGTCGAAGGTTCTCGGGTAGAATAGACAATCTCTCGGGCAATATGAACATGGCGGGTGACGCGGCGAATTTCCATGTTGGAGGGCAGGCAGAGGGTTTTTTGCAAGACCAAAACGATGAGACCCGATAACGGGCTTGTCAAAATTTCAGATAAAGAGGATGAAAATGAAACGATGGAACAGGAACCAACCCATGATCCTGGCAACGGCCATGCTGTTGCTGGTGCTGAGTGCATGTCAGGGCGGTGAGACAGGGAACAGCAGCGGAGAGATGGATTAGGAC
>JBNJFK010000034.1:8825-14975 GCA_051746765.1 Bacteroidota bacterium | reverse complement strand
CTACAATCTGGACGCGGTCATGAAAGGGGATATCGGCGAGGTGATTCAGGCGCTCAAGGTGCAGGATAATTTGGAGCGTCTGCAGGCCGTCATGGAGGAGTCTTGACCCGATTGTTTTCGGGATTTGTAGTGAGCATTTCTGTCAAAAAACGGTTATCATTGGCGCGGCATAGACTCCCCGATTTGTAACGTTGTTCCGGGGGGTCCAGTGAAATTTTTCAACTTCTTGACCAAGAGTCTGTTTCGTGAATTTTCCGAACCCTTTTTACAGATGGAGACCCCACCCCTGGCACGGCCTTGAAGTGGGAGACAACCCGCCCAAAATCGTCAATGCGTTTATCGAGATCACCCCGTTTGACATGATCAAATACGAGGTGGACAAAATGACGGGATACATGCGTGTAGACCGCCCGCAACGAAGCTCGTCCATGCCGCCTTCCCTTTATGGATTCATTCCGCGGACCTTTTGCGGCCCGCGTGTAACAGCACTCTCCGATTCGGCCGAAGTCGGAGACGAAGATCCACTCGATGTATGTGTCCTGAGTGAACGTCCGATTGACCGGACCGAAGTGATCCTGAGTACACGAGTGATCGGCGGTCTTCACATGGTCGATCGCGGGGAGGCGGATGACAAGATTATCTCCGTCCTGCACAACGACCGCTACTACAGCAACATCAAAGAGATTTCGGATCTTCCCGATGTGCTGATCGAGCGGATCCGGCACTACTTTTCGACTTATAAACTGCTTCCGGGCTCCGATCCAAATGCCGTTGTCGTTGAACGCGTATATGACCGGAATCATGCCGCGAAAGTGATCGAGGCCGCGGTCGAAGATTATCACGAAATGTTTGGAGAGTAGATAGATATTCTCCGGGGTGCAACCACCCCTGTCGAATACGTATTTGGCTCTCCGGTAGAGATCCCGTAACCTACTGAAGGAGGGCGTATGAGTGACGAGCGAGCGTGGTATATAACTTACACCTGGGTGTTGGCCGGTCTGATTCTGACGGTGTATTCAATGACGGTGGCGAAAACGATTTTGCTACCGATGCTTTTCGCCCTTCTCTTCTCCATTCTGCTTGCACCGGCATGTAACTGGATGGAGCGGTATCGCATTCCGAGGGTCTTCTCTGCGGCTCTGGTCATTCTCGGAGTCGGGCTGGTGATCGGCGGGCTTCTCTTTCTCTTTTACCAACAGATTCTGCTCTTTACAGAAGATCTGGACATGATGGAGCGTCGACTCCGCAGTTTGATCGGAGAATTGGAAGGGGTCGTGGCCGGTTGGTTTGGACCTGGTTGGATCGGGGATTTTGACTCCCTGGAGGATCGTCTTTTCTCTCTTCTGCGAGACAATCTCACGTCATTTACGCAAGGGGTGGCCGGTGCGGCATCGGTCGTAACCTCGGCTTTTCTGATTCCGGTGTACCTTTTTCTGATCTTGATATTCCGGAATTTTCTACAGGAGTTCCTGCTTCAACTATTCGGGCAGGGGGACGATGAACGGATGCAGCGGGCAACCCGTATTTTTTCACGGGTAGGAGGTGTGCTTCAATACTATATCGTCGGAATGGGTATGGTAATGCTGATTCTTGCGATACTTTACTCTTCCATGCTTGGGCTTCTCGGAATTCGTCACGCCATCTTTTTCGGAGTGTTTGCCGGGATGCTCAACATTATTCCATTTATCGGGCCGCTTTTCGGATCCATATTGCCGGTACTTTATGCCATTGTCACGATGGATTCCTGGGTCTATCCGGTGGTCATCGTTGCCGGATTCTATCTGGTTCAACTACTCGAGGGGAACCTGTTGACTCCGGTCATTGTGGGAAGCCGGGTGAGCATGAATGCGTTGGTGACCTTGATGCTTTTGTTGATCGGGGCAAATATCTGGGGGCTTGCCGGAATGATCCTGTTTATTCCGCTCGGGGCGATACTGAAAGTTGTTTTTGACGAGATCGAGTCCTTGCACCCCTTCGGCTTTCTGTTGGGTCGGGTTCCGTCGGAGATGCAATCTTCCAAAGGTCCGCTTGCCCGACGGATCAGTCATCTTGGCCGTTCAGTGCGGGATCCGGAAGAGTAGGAGGTTCCGGCGGGAGGTTCGGCTCCCGGGAGATCGCACGTTGATACCGTTCTCCCGGCTCAAAAGGACGTTCATCCGGAATGGGGGGAAAACGGGGGGTCCGGAGCTCGGGTCTCTCCGGTCGCAGTTCCGGATTCCACTGGAATCGATCCAATCGTCTTTCGGTAAGAGTCGAATCTTCCGGTTGCCAGGTTCCGTCGACGTTTTCCGTGGCCCGGAAACGACTCAACTCTCCCGCTTCGAAGTGAAGCCGGAGCGTACCGTCGGCTGTCAGGTCGATAAGTCCGTCCGGTTCGCCCTGCTCATTCAGTTGTTGGTAGATCAAATCGTTCTGGCGGATCACATCCATTCGGGAGATCTCTCCTCCGTCAAATCGGGCGACGAGGGAATCTCCGCTCACTTGATGAAATCGTCCAATTGAATCCTCCTCCATGACTGCGACCGGTTGTGGCCATGAGGAGAGAGTCTGAATCTGGTCGTTCAGGAACTGTGCTTCGATTTCCGGTCCGGTCAGTTGCAGGTCGTCTTGCCAAAGGATCGGGTTGGACCAGAGACGGAAGAGCTCCTGGTCGCTTCGGTAGTGGAGGCTGTCTGCAACAGCACTCCATTCCGAATTCCAGAGACGGACCTGGCCGGTGGCATCCAGTGTCTGTGTCGTGTCTTGTTCCTGCAGAAGAATTCGGTCTGCAAAAAGATGAGTACTGTCTTGCCTCACTTGTCGCAACTGCATCATCCATGCATCTCCTTCGAGCAGACGACGCCCTGTGGAGTCTGCCTCAAGAAATTTTCCGGCGAGCGTCACTTCCTCCTCAAAATCGATGGCGTAGACGGTCCCGTGAAGCTCGTAGTTGTCGGCGAGACGATCCATCCGGAGAGTATCGGCTTCCAGATATTGAGTCGAGTCGGAGAGTTGAACCTGTCCCTGGAAGGTTCCGCGTTCGCGCTCTTGATTGTAACTGCCGGTCTGTGCGATCAACACGCCGCGTTCATCTTCGAACCGAACCGGTGAATGAAAGAAGGTAAGGTTGGAGATCCGATCCACATCGACGGTTTCGGAAAAGAGGCGATGATCTCCCGAGTGGAGGATCACCCGTCCACGGAACTGACTGAATTCGGTGATGGTGTTGTAGTGAAGCGTATCTGCCCAGATAGTCTCTTGATCGGTTGTGATCTGGATGTTGAATGCATCAATACGATTCCTGTTCTGATACTGCCAGGCACTGTCGGCTTCGATTGTGACCTGATCACTGGCCAGACGGACATCACCGATCAGCTTCCGGACTGGTTCGCCGTTGATCACCCCGCCTTCGGCCGACCGGGCCTGCAAAAGATCGACTTGATCCTGTGCCACTGCAAGGCCGGGCAAAAGCAGCAGTAGAAGCAGTGACTGGATCGATCGGTTCATGGTTGACGGTTCTTTTTTTTGAGTCATCACTCAACCTCGAGACGACCGCTCGGATCGGTGATGACGTAACTGGACAGGTCGCTCTTTCCTTTGAATCCGGTTCCGCGAATACTGTCTTGTTCGGTGATGATAATGACGGTGCGGTCGGAACTGATTTCGTCCAGATCCTGCCGCCAGTGCAGGTAGTCACTGCGAAGTTGTCTTCCGTTGGCGGTGACCACACGAACGGAGTCGAAGAGCTCGAATTCGCGAACCTGCGGGTGATAGGATGCCCGACCGCTTCTGACATCTGACGTGACCTCTCCCGTGGAGTCAAAAAGTTGGATGTGAACCGGTCCGTCGATCGTGGTTTCCGAGATTTCGGTCTCCTGCCGGTTGACGGCATAGCTGCCGACAAGTCGCATCTGGCGGGTCTGATCTTCCATTAACTCCATCTCCAGATTCCAACTCTCGGTTGTGGACAGAAGCGAGTCTTGCAGCGCTTCCTCTACTTGCCGGGCATCGTACTCGGTCAGTTCTCCGCAACCACCCATCCAGAGTATCAGGAGGGGGAGGAGTCGTGTGAGTCGAATCGTGGATAAATCAAACATCCGGATCCCGGAAATAATCGTTTGTAAGACGGAGTACGACCGGTGTCAGGCGAAAGAGTGCAATGATATTGAAGAAGGCCATGAGCCCCAGCATCACGTCACCGAATTTCCAGATGGTGGTCAGTGTGACGACCGCACCGAACAGATGCATCCCGACGAAGGCGAGACGGTACCAGAAGATGGATCTGGAACCGAAGAGAAATTCGGAGGCACGGTCTCCATAGTAACTCCAGCTGATCGAGGTGGAGATGGCGAACAGAATGACTGCGATCGTGACCAGGAATCGCCCCCCCGGAAAGAGTGGAGAGAGTCCGTTCTCGAACGCACGGCCTGTAAGCGGGGCCCCGTTTTCGACAATACCGGTCTCCAGGCGTTCCAATCTCGTTCCGTCGGCTGACGTGGCGACAGGTCGCGGTCCATCGGTTTGTATCTGCCCGGTGAACGGCAAGCCGGCATCCCGATTCTGGTAGAGGGTGTCGACCGGTATTTCGTATCGCAACAGGGCACCGTTGACCGGCATTCCCTCCTCAATCTGCAGTGTATTCCCCTCCGCGATGTGCCAGGAGAGTGTTGGGTCTGCCAGGTCGAGGTTGGTCGGATGGTACTGGTCCCACACGCCGGTGGAGACGATGACCAAACCCGTAACAGTACATACGATCAAAGTGTCGATGAGCGGCTCCAGGAGAGCGACCACCCCTTCACGAACCGGTTGGTCTGTCCGGGCAGCCGAATGGGCAATGGGAGCCGATCCCTGCCCTGCTTCATTGGAGAAGAGTCCGCGCTGAACGCCGTAACTGAGCGTAAAGATGAGGGTGCCGGAACCGGTACCCAGCAGACCCGCTTGAGGGCTGAAGGCTTGCGAAAAGATGAGTCCGAATGAAGGCAGGATCTGGTCTGCATTCAACAGAAGGATGAGTAGCCCCCCCGTGATGTAGAGTGTCGCCATGAAGGGGACGAGTCGGGCTGTTACATATCCGATCCGTTGGATCCCTCCAAGAATGACTGCAGCTACGATGCCGGACGTGACCAGTCCGGTGATCAATTTCGGGATTTCGAAATCGGACTGCATGACATCGGCAACCGTATTGGCCTGAACGGCATTCCCGGTCAAAAACGCACAGATGGCTGCCGCAATGGCAAAGGCGAACGCCAACCAGCGCCAGTTGGGTCCCAGGCCTTTCTCAATGTAGTACATCGGCCCTCCGGAGACCGATCCGTCCGGGTGTACTTTCCGGTAGTGTTGTGCAAGCGTGACCTCGCTGTACTTGATCGCCATGCCGAGCATGGCGGTAACCCACATCCAGAAGAGAGCCCCCGGTCCGCCATAGTGGATGGCCAGGGCAACGCCGGCGATGTTTCCGATTCCGACGGTCGCCGACAGGGCGGTACTGAGTGCCTGGAAGTGGTTGATATCTCCCTCGTCGTCGGCATCGTCATAGTGACCGGTGACGACCTTGAGTCCGTGTCCGAGTCTGCGTACCTGAATAAAGCCGAGTCGTATGGTGATGAACAGTCCATAGGCAAGCAGTAGGACCACCATGAGCGGTAGTGCCTCCGGTGTATTCCAGATCCACTGTTCGAGAGTATCTATGATGAGTTCGAATGTTGCCATGTACTAGAAAGATTTTCGATTCGACAGGGGAATTCCGACCGGTAGCGGGCCGGACCGTTTGCTGGAACGCTACGAATGTAGTAAAAAAATGGCGGAATCGATGGCCTCCGGATCTGTACGATTGAATTCAACATTTAGACGAAAAAATAGTATTCTGAATGTGGAACCCTTTGGTCAAGGCGCTTGTTACTGATTCACAGCACCTTATGTGAGTTCGGAAGAACAGGTGTCTTCGGTCGTATGTCATGTTGGTACGATTCGTAGCAAAGAAGGTTCTCACAACGGTATCGTTGACCGGTAGCAAAGCGGGGGGCACGCCGACGGTTTCCGCCGGCGTCCGTTCTGCAACCGGACAGATGAAACGGATCATCATCAATCACAAATAAAGTATTGTAGATATCATCTCATCCAATACCGGACTGACCAAAGTGGAAACCGCGGCGGTCGTCAAGGGTTTTTTGG
>JBNJFK010000034.1:0-8815 GCA_051746765.1 Bacteroidota bacterium | reverse complement strand
CGGTGATAGATGCCATGAAACGTGGAGAAACGATTGAGCTCCGGGGTTTTGGAAGTTTCAAAGTGGTCAAGCGGGCTCGGCGTGTTGCGCGTAATCCAAAGACCAACGAAGAGGTCATCGTTCCCGAACAGTATGTGCCGACTCTGAAGATCTCCAAAGACTTCAAAAAAGCGGTCAACGAGTCTATTCAGTAGGTCGAAAAACCGGGAAAATCGATCTGTCCGACGATCGGGCAGACAACGAACGGACGGGGTGTGCAGAGCCTGTCGAGGGACGGGTTCTGTATTTCGGCATCCAATAAGCCCATCTCTGTGTTCTCGCCGACACCCCCGTCTTTTCCCGCAATTACGACACTCCCTTCTCTATTCCAACGACGTGTGTTGCCGAACCGTCGTGTCAACCACGCTCGTTTTCGCGCACAAGATCATGCACAAGAGACGACGGGTCCGGAACACTTTTTCACCTGGGACTCAACTTCTGCATGAACGACGCGTCTCTTTGCGTGTTTAAAAATCGATCCCGATGGAAAAGTAGTGGATCGGTTTGCTTCGGAATCCGTCCCGGTCGTAGGCCCACCCGATGTCATACCGGAACGGCAGTCCGAGGAAGATGGCACGAAGCCCGAACCCGGATCCAATGAGGACGTCTCCATCCAGATACGTGGCTTGAATGTCTCCGTCTTGAGGCTGTCCGTCACGTTCGAGACCGGTACTGGGATTGATCCAGATCTCTTCCCGTTTGGCAACCCTGAATTGGAACGATCCCGGTTTTTGGTGGTAGACTACCGGCTCGCCTGTGGCTGCGTTGGTAAAGAGAGAGTAATTGATATCAAATCCCCACGCAGATCCGACATCCGTAAAGGCAACCCCGGTCAGATTATAGAAGGGGAGGATGGGGATCGGTCCCGGCAGGATGGCAGCAAAGAGAGGAAACCGGAATTCGGTATTGATGAGTGCGAACCGATCTCCGTAGAGGGTATTGAATTCGTGGCCACGGAGAGGGGTCGCCGGTTGTGTAAAGAACGTGTCTGCCAACCGATCAAACGGAATATCGATATCACTCCAGCGTTGGTTGATCCAGCCAAGCATTCCGCCCATGAAGTAGGTTTGGGAGTCGGGTCCATAGGAGACCGATCCCGTCGCACGGAGTGCCAGGCTGTAGGGACCGCCCAGGCCAACGTAACGTCGGTAGTCACCCAAAATGGAGGCAAAAGAGGGAGAGTCGGGCAGAACCGGAGGGCTTCCGGAAAGTCTGATCGAGTATCGACGCCCGCCACGAGGGGTGATGAAGCCGGGGATGGTGTAGTCTGCAGTATAAGTCACCTGGGGATAGAAGAAGGTTGACGTTTCGCTGGTCAGGCTTCCGCCCTGGCTGGCCGAGAGACTGACGGAACTGAAATCTCTCGAAATTCCCATCCAGGATGCGCCGTAGTCGAGCCGTTCAAAACGGTTGAAGGGGTACTGTACCTCCATGCCGGCTCCATAGGTTCGAAATCGAAGAAGTTCACCAAAGAACGTCTGGTAGTTTCGTGACTGGTGAAAGACGTTGACCAGATAGTTGCTTCGATTTCTGTAGTATCCATACTGGAGAATGTAATCGCTGTCTCTGAGGTCAAAGACCAGATTGGTCCCCAGTGAAAGACGGTGATCTCCGAGAAGATCACTCAGTGTAAGCATGGCAAATGCCGCACCCCCGTAGTATGTGTCGATCTGACCGGCAGCGTAGGTGATGTCGGGGGAGAAGGTGAGTCGATATTCACGAGGCTGGTATCGTCCGTCTTCAGTCAGATTGGCAGTCGGTTCGAATTTTTCCGGATCGTCTCTCAACTCGAGCGTGGAATCCCGAACGACCTCTTCTCCGAAGACGTAGTTTCTGAAGTCGATCGGTTCGCCCTGATCGGTCTCTTCATCGGTCTCTTCATCGGACTCGTCAGGTTCGTCCGTTTCGTCCGTCTCTGGTTGTTCGGCTTCCGGATCCCCGGTGTCCGTCACTGGATCGTCTTCCGGGGCTGTCGGTTGTTCGTCTGTCGGCGACTCGACCGGCCGTATGACTACCTGGTTTCCACTGGTTCGTCGGGCGAGCATCTCCTGGAGAATACCGGTCGCCGGTATCCGTTCCGTTACAGGCTGTTCTGCTCGTCGTTGAGCCCAGTCGTTCGGGGAGAGGGGTTCATCCAGGCGAGACAGAGAGGGGTTCCGCATCAAAAAGATATCCAGATTGCCGTCCTGCAATCCGTTGAATACAAGACGGCTCCCGTCACTGGAAACGGAGATTTGAGTGATTCCGGTTCGTACGTTGGTAATGGGCCACTCTTCTCCGGTTTCCGGGTCAAACTCGTAGATGTTCGAAATTCCGTTCAGATCCGAAATGTAGTAGACCTGCCCTTCCCGGGTTGTCGCCGGTTGAGTGACGGACCCGTTCTCGGAGCGGGTCATTCGTTCCACCTGGCCGTCCGAGAGGTTGTAGTGGTAGAGGTCCGTGTGGTAGGCGAAGTCGTGTTGCAGAATGGAGTATCCGGCCGGGTTCTCTTCGGGCTGGAGGCGGTCTCCCCGGTTGGAGATGAAATAGAGGGCATTGGAGTCCGGACTCCAGGCAGGCTCCTTGTCTGTGAACACGTCCGGTGTGAGGGCACGAAGGGACTCTTCCTGCAGATTGTAGACATAGATGCTTTGAAGACCGCCACGATTCCCGTCGAAGGCGATCTTCTCTCCATCGGGTGACCACGCCATGGAGGAGAGTGCATCCACATCCTCAAAACTGTGGAGCTCCAGCTCCTCGCTTTCATAATCGACAATCCCCAAGTGGTACGCCCCTTGTGACTTGGTAGCCACGGCCACTTTTCGACCATCCGGTGACCAAGCCAGATTCGGATTCAGAATATTGAGCTCCTCAAACATCGGACTGTCTTCCCCGCGAACGAGCGTTTTCTGGAACTCACCGGTGAGCGCGTCAATGACTACAATATCGAAGACGCCCCGACGATTGGAGATAAATGCAATTCGATCACCCATGGGCGAGATGGCCGGGCTGGTGTTGTAGCTGCCCGACTGACGTTCCCCTCGTTGAGTGACGAGTTCTCCGTATTGGGAAAGCTGATTTCGTTCGGCGACTTCCGGGAAGTAGCGACGTTGCAGATGATCCTTCCAACGATTGTTGAGCTGCTCCAGGGAGAGCCCGGTCGACTGGGTGAGTGCTTGTTCGACACTCCGGGTTTGGCGAACCCGCTGCAGGATCTCCGTGATTTTGGCCCGACCGTACTCCTCTTCGATAAAGTTCCAGAAGGCTTGTCCACCGCGATACGAGAAGAAGCCACTCAGTCTCTGAAGGGACGGCAGGTAATTGTTGATAATCGAGTCCCGAATGTACATGTCGGTCTGCGTATCCCAACCGAGCGCGAGATATTCTGCCAGTCCCTCTTCAAACCAGAGAGGAAGCACGAGTTGAATGTTGTTTGCCATGATGGCCTGCAATCCCCCGCCGTAGTAGAGGTCGTTGACAAACGCGTGCAGAAGTTCATGATGAAGTGTTCGCCGGAAGTCAGCGTAATCACCCATGAAGGGCTGCGTCATCCGGTTTTTGTACTTGTCGGTCACCCCGCCTATTCCCTGGGCATCGCTCGGCAAATCGACGACGTTGGTTTGAGAGAAGTCGCTGTGAGAGTCATAGATGATGACCGGGATCCGGTCTGTGAGGGTATGGTTGAACTCCTGCGAGAGCTGCTGAAGACCCGATTCGACCGATTCGGCTGTAAATTGGGCGAGATGGTAGTTCTTCTCGTCGTAGTAGTAGATGTCGAAGTGCTCGGTCTCGATGTATCGCCAGTCGAACGCTTCATACTGTACCCGGTTTTTTCCGAATACGAAGAATTGGGCCACCGCCTGTTCGGCAAGGAGACCTCCGAGAAACAGAAACAGAAGGGTAAGCGTGCACCGTCGACAAATTCGACCGTTGTTCATGGATCGTACCATCGGTTCAAGGTTCAGCAGTAGACATCATAACGGTGTCGATCCGTCGCACACTCCCCCCGCTGGAGGAGTCGGCGACGGTCCGGCCTAACGGGCCAGACCGAGATCGATGTGTCGTTTCTCTTTATCGGTAGAAACGACGGTAACATCAATTTCGTTTCCGAGCCGATACTCTTTGCCTTTGGATTTACCCATCAGCGAGTGGCGACTCTCGTGGTAAATATAGTAATCGTCTTTAAGATCACTAACGTGAACCATACCCTCGCAGTACACATCCTTGAGATTGACGTAGAGCCCGTTTTCAGTGACCCCACTGATGACCCCGGGAAAGGTCTCGCCGATTTTGTCGGAGAGAAATTCTACCTGCTTGAGTTTGACCGAGTCACGCTCTGCTTCTACGGCGTATCGCTCCTGTTCGCTACAGTGATCTCCGTTTTCGACCAGTTCATCCCATGTGTAGGATTGATTCCCGGCGCTGTACTTCTTGAGCAGACGGTGAACGATCACATCAGGATATCGGCGAATCGGACTTGTGAAATGGCTGTAGTGATGGAAACCGAGCCCGAAGTGTCCGACGTTGTGAGGATGGTAAACAGCTTTGGACATCGAACGCAGGGTCAATCCCTGGATGATGCTCTCCAGGGAGGTCCCTTCTACCTTCTGGAGTAGTCTGTTGATGTCTGCCGGATTCATGTTCGGTTTTACCTCGAAGTCGATTCCCAGCGGCTTGACCGTTTCCCGGATGTTGTGGAGCTTTTCCTGATCCGGCTGGTCGTGGATTCGGTAGAGAAACGGGTAGGCAGGTCTCTCGTTCTCCTTGTTCTTCCCGCGCCCCGGGTTCGACCCGCTCTTGTCGTTGAGCCCGTCGATGTGGGTGGCGACGGTTTTGTTCGCCATGAGCATGCACTCTTCGACCAATTTGTGGGCGAAGACCCGCTTCTTGATGACGACATCAATCGGATGTCCATTCTCGTCAAGGACAAACTTGGGCTCCGGTGTTTCGAACTGAATCGAACCCGCTTTGAAGCGGTTCTCCATCAGGATTTCGGCGAGTTTGGCCGCCAATTGAACGTGCCACTTGAGTTCGTGATCCCGCTTGCCGTCCAGGATCTCCTGAACCTCCTCGTAGACGAATCGTTCATCGGAGTAGATCACGGTCTCCTCGATCGAGTGGTCGATCAGTTTGCCTGACGGGGAGATCTCCATGAAGCAGCTGTAGGTGAGTTTCTCTTCGCGGGGTCGCAACGAGCAGACACCGTTGCTGAGCCGTTCGGGAAGCATCGGGATGACCCGGTCCACCAGATAGACACTGGTCGCCCGTCCGAACGCTTCCTGGTCGAGAACCGAGCCTCGTGGCATGTAGTGTGTCACATCGGCGATATGGACACCGAGGTAGAAGTTCCCGTTCTGCAACATCCGAATGCTGATCGCATCATCGAAATCCTTAGCATCGTGCGGGTCGATCGTAAAGGTGACTTCGTCGCGAAGATCGTGCCGGCGTTCAATCTCTTCCGGTTCAACTCGGGTATCAATATCATTGGCAAACGCCTCGACTTCGGCCGGAAACTTGGTGTGAAACTGTTTCTCGGCCAGGATGGAGAGAACATTCGCTTCGTTGGTTCCCTCTTGGCCGAGGGATTCATCTATAACGGCACGGGGCAAGCCCTTGGGGTCGTCCCACTCGACAAGACGGAAGGTGACCTTCTCCCCGGGCCGGCAACCGTTCAAGTCCTCTTTACGAACGACAAACTCGGTCCGCGAGGAGGTGGTATCCGGTTTGATGACCCAGGTCTGTTTTGCCGGGGAGGTGAGAGTTCCTACAAAGAGAGTTTTCCCTCTCTCGAGGACTTGAACAACACGTCCCATCGGTTTGTTGCTCTTCTTGTGATAGTGCGTGACTTCGACCTGTACCTTGTCTCCATCGAGAGCTGTATCCAGATGCCGGGACGGAATTTTGATGTCCTGGTCCCGGTCATCGGTCACCAGGTAACCATCACCGTATCGATTGATGTCGATGACCCCTTCGTAGAGGTTTTTGTTTGCCTCGACTTCATTCAGACTGACCAGTCCCGATTTGGTTACCCGGATCAGATCCCGGCTTCGCATTCGGTTCAGGCTCTTCTGGAGGGGACGATCATCTCCCTTGTCCGAACTCTCCAATCCCAGTGCCTGTTCGAGAAGCGGAGTGGGAATGGCGGCGTCGGGCCACTTTTTCAGAAGCTCCAGTATCTTGTTGTCCATGGAGCTGTTGCGTTTTCCTCCGCCTCCGCCTTGCTTGGATTCATCTGTTCGCTTCGGTTTGTTGGAAGGTCTCGGATTGCTTGATTTCTTCTTTCTTCGTTTTGCCATTCGTTCGATTTTCTTTCTAACCAATATCGTGCTGTCGGGTCGCTCTGGGCGCCCGTCCGAACTGCAAACGTTTTACAGTCGGTTCATTGTTTTCGTTTTTAAATATTCTGATTGCTTCTTATCGATTTCGTGCCAACGGATAGGACCGTTGCTCTGTTTTACCTGTAGACTCCGGTTGTCGGGCATCCCGGGAGCGGGAGACGTTATCGGTATCGGTTGACGGATCCTCTTCCGACTCCGGTTCCCGTCCCCAAAGCCGGTCCCACGTCAGGCGGATGCGTCGCCCCAACTCTTCCCATGTATTGTATTGAACTCGTGCTTCCACTCCCACTCCATTCATCTCCTGGACCTGTCGGGTATCGGCCGCACCCGTTCCCGCCATGGAGGGGTCCTGACGGTGAAAGGCTGTCAGGGCGAAGGTGCTGTTGATCACCCAGGTGGCCCCCAAATCTCCGATATCACTGTAAGGGCCGGTAATCTGTCCGTCCCGTCGGAAGATGAGGCGGTCATCATAAAGTCGCAACGCAACACCGAGATCGACTTGATTGTAGGGTGTGAGGTTAAAGTCGATATCGACAGCCATATCGTTGCGAAGCAGTGAATTGATCTGGTCCGACAACAGCGGATTGATCACCTGACCCGTGATGAGCGGGTTCACCACGGTTCCGCCGCTCAACGACTCCCGAAGAGCCGAACCGGTTCCGCCCTCGGAGGAAGCCGATGCGAGTGGAATGAAATTCCCGGAGAGGAGCAGACTGGTGGCCTGTATCACTTTCTCTTCCTCGTTCCGGTTCAACGCATTCATCTGGGTGAGCAGTGTGGGATCCAGTGTCCCTTCGATGTTGGAGGGAGTTTGGAAGTAGAAGTCGTTTTCCAGTTCACTCAGTGTTCCGCCAATGGTCAGGACGAGATCGACCGGCACGCGTCGGGACCCCCGCAACTGATTGGTTGTTGCCGTGGTGAGCAGGGAGGTGAGATCCGGACGGGACCGGTAGTTCGCTTCCACATTGAGACGGGCATCGGTCGGATCTCCCTCCCACAAGATGGAGCCGCCCTCCTGGAGTTGGAATCGTCGGGAGATGATATCGCCGGCGACAAACTGATAGTCCCCGCCGACAATGTTCATACGACCGAAGACGTTGAACGTCTGGTCTTCCAGACTGAGGCGGACCTGTCCGGTGCCCTGGGCGTTGAGAACTTCGTTGGTCACCGGGTCGAATTCCAGCTGGAATGTGACCGGATCCCGGGCGATGAACTGCATATCGATTGTGAATCGCTCGGTAAAGGTCAATGTTTCCGAGTCTTCCCGAACCCGGCTCGCCGGTGCATCGGCAAGAGGGGCTTGAGTACTCAAGTCAAATTCTTCGACAAACTGAATGAAATTGTGACTCTGCTGCAACTCCGTCTCTTCCTGCAGCGGGAGCGAAATGCGGGAACCGCTAGTGATGACGATTGGTTCGGTTGTTCGTAAATAGGGATTGAAATTGGTTCCTGTAATGCGTGCCTGCCCGGTTCCCCGGGTGGTTGCATAGAAGGGGACTTCCGGATTGTAAGGATTGTTCATGAAGACCAGATCCTCGAGATCGAGTGTCAGGTCCATGTAGTTGGTTTTGGAAAAGTCATCCAGATCGACCGTTCCACTCAACCGGCCCGTACCACCGCGGGTATCGAGAAGGTCGAGACCGTTGAACCGAAGGCCGTCGTGTCTGTCAAAGACGAGTCGACCGTTGGTCCGGTACCGGGTATTGAGAAAAGCCGGTGTGACCAGTACCTGATCGATATCGAACTGGCCCCGAAAATTGATATCCTCCAGGGAGCCACTGACAAAGCCCCAGCCCGACGTACGGCCCTCGGCCTCTTCGATGATTTTCGGGACGATGACCGACGCAATCCAGGTATCGATTTCACGCAGATCGGCATCAAAATAGAAGAACTCCTCCCCGGGGTTCGAAAGGGAGGGGAGGCTCACGTTTCCATCCAGAATCAACTCATTTCCGATTCCGTTGTTGGATTCCAGGTAGTCTCCATGACGATCCGGATCGGTCCGGACGTCGATTCGGGTATCGAAATGTTCGCCTGCAGGATGGTAGTTGCTTTCGATGTTGATGCGGCCAACCGGTCGATCCATCAAGTGACCGTCACGGATGGTGAAGGCACCGCCCAATCGAGCGTCCCGGGTGAGCATGGAGGTTACGAACTCACCATCCATGCGGCCGGAAAAGCGGACGCGGCCGTTCAGAGCATCCGAGAGCAGCGAGAGATCCAGGTTTTCGACGGCATATCTCACTTCGTCTTCCGAATAGTAACTGTATCGTCCGTCCAACTCGACACGCTGATCGCCACTCTCCAGGGCAAATCCCTGGATATCGATTACTTGACGTTCATCATAGTGGAGCTCTGCAACACCGTCATGGATCCATTCAACGGATCCCAGATTCATGTACAGTTGCCGTAATTCGGCATCAATCGAGCCTTCCGAGAGCGTGCCCAGCATGGTCATG
>JBNJFK010000033.1:0-15048 GCA_051746765.1 Bacteroidota bacterium | reverse complement strand
AGGCTCACACAACGATCTGCTGATTCCTTCATCCTGTAAAAGAACACCATCACTTCCGTGACAGATCCCAATGATAAACGTTGCTGCATCGAAATGCAACCCCTTCTATCACATTACGTCAACTTAATCTCTCTTACCAGCGGGTCCGACTGACCCCATTTTCAGAGCTCACAAATATACGAACAGTTCGATCGAGACCAAACCCATTCGTCAACAAAATTACCCTTCCTCTGAAAGCTTTTCGACAGCTCTCTGTACAGTCACCCGCTCGTCACCATCCGTGAATTCACGAGCTTCTTGCGGGGACATGGACTCCAGTTTGGACTTTACCTCGTCTACATTGAAATCAGTAGACTTTTCATCAACACTGGCTGCTGCCTCTTCTCCATCTTTGGTGTCAGAATCCGGTTGTTTCTCCGCTTTTTTTGGAGTCACGGATTCAGAACTTCCGGAAGATTTACCGGCACGTCTAGTACGTTTCTTCTTGCCAGCACGCTTTTCAGGCGGAACATCATTGAAATCGACCAATTCGATGACCGCAACCTCGGCTGTGTCTCCCTGGCGGAATCCGAGCTTCAACACTCGTGTATATCCACCTGGTCGATCTGCAGCTGCCGGTCCTACCTCTTCAAAAAGTTCGGTTACCGCATACTTGTCCTGGAGTCTTGAAAACACCATCCGACGGTTGTGAGTTGTGTCGGTCTTTGCACGTGTAATCAGGGGCTCCACAAATCGACGCAGCTCCTTTGCTTTCGGTGTTGTGGTCTTGATGCGTCGCTCTTGGATCAGAGCAACGGCCAATGCGCGTAGTGTCGCTTTTCTGTGAGAAGCTGTTCTTCCCAGTTTTCTGCCTTTCACCTTATGTCGCATGACTCAATACTCGTTTAGTTATCCAGATACTTTGACACATCCATGCCAAACTGGAGGTTCTTCTCTTCAATGACTTCGACCAATTCGGCCAATGACTTTTTACCAAAGTTTCTGAATTTCAGAAGCTCCTGTTCGTCTCTGGATACGAGCTCTGCGATCGTGTTGATATTTGCAGACTTCAGACAATTATATGCCCGAACACTCAAATTCAGATCCTCAATACTGGTCTTGAGCAGGCTGGTGATGCGTTGTTTCTCTGCATCCACCTCTTCTTCTTCCTTGGCGAATGGCTCCTCAATTTTCTCGGTAATAAACTTCTCGATATGCTCTTTGAGAATTTTACCGGCAATCGTCAGGGCTTCTTTCGCATTAATCGAACCATCCGTCTCGACATGCATCGTCAACTTCTCAAAGTCTGTACGCTGACCTACCCGTACGTTATCGACTTCGTAATTCACCTTCTTGATCGGCGTAAAGATAGCGTCAATCGGCATCAGATTAACGTCCTCTTCTACTTCCTGAGCAAAATCTTCCGAAGGCACGTATCCACGGCCACGACCGACATGAAGTTCGATCTCCAGATCTGCATCGTCTGAAAGCGTAGCGATCAATTGATCCGGGTTCAGCACATCGTACTCAGACGTTGCTTCACCAATATCCGAAGCGGTCAACGTACCCGTTCCCTTTATGCTCAATCGGATAATTCCGCTGCTCTGATCCACCTGCTTGAAGCGGACTTGCTTCAAATTCAGAATAATCTCGTACACATCTTCCTTGACCCCCTCGATACTGGAATACTCATGTTCGACACCTGCAATCTTCACTGCGGTTATCGCAATACCTGGAAGGGACGAGAGCAATACTCGTCGAAACGAGTTCCCGATCGTTGTACCAAACCCTCGCTCCAGCGGCTGAAGTACAAATGATCCGACTCTGTCATCTGATTCAGCAACTTCCAGACTTTCGGGCATTTGCAAATTGTAACTGCTCATAGTTATCTCAGTTGGTGAAATGAATTATTTGGAGTAGAGCTCGATAATCAACTGTACGTTGATGTTTTCAGGCACCTCTTCCAGAGCCGGATAGTTGAGGAATTTCCCGGTCTTGCTCTTTTTGTCGAATTCGAGCCATCCATATTTACTTACCGTGCTTCCAGAAATGGAGTCCTCAATCACCTCAAGATTGGATGACTTCGGCCGAATTGTAACGACATCGCCCGGCTTCATATGGTACGATGGAATATCCACGATGTGCCCATTTACAACAATGTGCCCATGACTGACCAATTGACGAGCTTGTCGGCGCGTACGAGCCACCCCCATGCGGAAGACCGTATTGTCCAGCCGGGCTTCCAGAAACTGCATCAAGAGCTCATCCGTAACACCGGATTTGGCACTCGCTTTTTTGTAAAGATTGCGAAACTGTTTTTCGAGAAGACCGTACGTGTACTTCGCTTTCTGCTTTTCCTCCAATTGGATCGCATATTCAGATTTTCTGGAAAATCTGGAACGACCGTGTTCACCAGGTCCGTACGGCTTTCTTTCCAGTGCTTTGCTGGCACCAAAAATTGGCTCTTTGAATCGTCTCGCTTTCTTCTGTTTGGGTCCTCTGTATCTTGCCATCGAATTCTGTCCTTATCGATTAAACTCTTCGTCGTTTGGGGGGGCGGCATCCATTGTGCGGAATCGGTGTCCGGTCTTTAATCACATTTACATCCAAACCGCTCGTGGAAAGCGCACGGATCGCTGCCTCACGACCACTTCCCGGTCCTTTCACGAAGACATCTACTCTACGCAACCCCATCTCATAGGCTGCAGACGCAGCTGTTTCGGCACTAACCTGTGCGGCATAGGGGGTATTTTTCCGGGACCCTTTAAAGCCTTCCTTTCCTGCAGACGACCAAGAGAGGACGTTTCCTCCGGAATCCGTAATGGTCACGATTACATTGTTAAACGTCGCCTTGATGAAGGCCATTCCGTTCGAATCTGCAATCTGTTTTCTCTTCTTCCGCCGAGCGGTACTCTTGTCTGCTCCGCGTGTTTTTCTCTGTCGTTTAGCCATGACAATTCAATCGTTTGTTATTTCTTCGGAGCTTTCTTTTTACCGGCAACGGCGCGTCGTTTCCCTTTACGGGTTCGGGCATTGGTCTGCGTTCGTTGTCCACGAACAGGAAGTCCTCGCCTGTGACGTACACCACGATAGGTGCCCGTTTCAATCAGACGTCGAATGTTGCCATTGACCTCCGTTCGAAGAGCCCCCTCGACTTTGTATTCTCCATCAATGATTCGTCGAAGCTCACTCACCTGCTCTTCTGTCCAGTCTTCCACCTTGGCGGATCGATCGACACCAGCTTGATCCAGGATATCCTGAGCTGTCTTTCTGCCGATTCCGAAGATGTAGGTGAGACTGATCTCACCACGTTTATGTCTGGGAAGGTCTATTCCAGCGATTCTTGCCATAGATATATGAGTTTACCCTTGTCGTTGTTTATGTCGAGGGTTCTTTTTGTTGATGACGTAAAGGCGTCCTTTACGTCTGACAATTTTGTCGTCCGAACTCCTTTTCTTCACTGATGATCTGGTCTTCATGATGTCACCTCAAACGTGATTTGACCGTATGTTCTACTTGTATCGATACGTGATTCGACCCTTGGAAAGATCGTAGGGAGACATCTCTACCTGCACACGATCTCCTGGAAGAATTTTGATGTAGTACATTCTCATTTTTCCTGACACATGAGCCAGAATCTCATGTCCGTTCTCCAGCTCTACCCGAAACTGGGCGTTGGGGAGTGCTTCGATGATTTCTCCGTCCTGCTTTATTGGCTCCTGTTTTGCCATGAAATTGAGTCCCTAAACGATTTCGTTTTTCGTGATCTCGGCAATATAATCAAAAGTACTTAGAATTTCAGCCTCTCCTTCCCGCACAACAATATCGTGCTCAAAGTGTGCGGCCAAACTCCCGTCCGACGTTACGACCGTCCATCCATCCTTCAATGTTCGTACTTTCCAGCTTCCCATGGTGACCATCGGTTCCACTGCCAGTGTCATTCCATCTCTCAATCTCGGCCCGCGTCCGCTACGACCGAAGTTTGGAACGGACGGGTCTTCATGCAGATTCTTTCCCAAACCGTGTCCGACCAAATCCCTCACAACACCAAACCCTCTGGACTCACAATGATCCTGCACAGCACTGGACAGGTCCCCCATCCGGTTCCCGTGTTTGGCTTGCTCGATTCCCTTGTACAGCGATTCGAGTGTTGTCTTCAATAACTCCCTGGCTTTCGGATCACACTCTCCCACCATAAATGTGTAGGCATGATCGCCAAAGTATCCATCCTTCTCTACACCGCAATCCACAGACACAATGTCCCCTTCATCAAGAACTCTCTCACCCGGTATCCCGTGAACAACCTCTTCATTCACCGAGATACAGAGTGTGGCCGGAAAAGGATTGCCCTCTCCACCATATCCCTTGAACGCCGGACGTGCCCCCTGTGATGCGATATACTCTTCTGCCAGCCGATCCAACTCTCCGGTTGTGATGCCCGGTTCGATTTTCCGGGCGACCTCTCCCAGTGTTCGTGAAACTACTTGTGCAGCTTCACGCATTTTTTCGATTTCGGGTTGGCTTTTCAAGTAAATCATCAGGCTCTTCGCCGCCCCTTGATCTTCCCTGTTTTCATGAACCCATCATAGTGACGCATCATCAAATGGCTTTCAATCTGTTGCAGTGTATCGATCGCCACACCCACAATAATCAGAAGGCTCGTCCCTCCGTAGAACATTGCAAATCCAGGCGTGACCCCCATTCGGGCAACGATGGCCGGAAGAATCGCAATAAAAGAGAGAAATATGGATCCAGGGAGTGTAATTCGTGTCAAAATGTTGTCAATAAAGTCCACCGTCTGCTTTCCCGGCCGAACTCCCGGAATGAATCCACCCTGACGCTTCATTGTGTCTGCCATCTCTTTCGGGTTTACAGCAATGGCCGTATAGAAGAATGTGAAGAAGACGCAGACAAAAAAGAAAACAATTGAATAGGCGACACCTGTAAAATCACTGGACCAAGCGGTCATCGCCTGTACAGTCTGACTGTTCGGAAAGAACGTGCCTACCGTACTTGGGATGAACATGATCGACTGTGCAAAGATAATCGGCATGACTCCGGCAGCATTGATCCGCAGTGGAAGATATTGAGTCGTTCCACCATAGACCTTTCGTCCAACTACCCGTTTCGCATACTGGACCGGTATCTTTCGAGTTCCCTGAACGAGAAGGATACAGGCTGTAATGACAACAACCAGAGCGGCCAATTCAATCAAAAGGATAATTGCATTGGATGTCGTATTGATCTCGTTGATAAAGTTGGTCGGGAGTGCTGCAATAATCCCGATCATAATTAGCAGGGAGATCCCGTTTCCGATTCCACGATCCGTAATGCGTTCACCCAACCACATGACAAACGTCGTACCTGCAGTAAGAACGACAATGGACGTCAGAATAAATGCTGTATTGCTTACGACAATCGCTTGAGGTGTCGTAGAGATCAAATTGATCGCAAATCCAATGGCTTGAACAGCGGTGATACCCACGGTTCCATAGCGGGTCAGTCGATTAATCTTCCGACGCCCCTCTTCCCCTTCCCGTTGCAACTTCTGGAAATAGGGTACTGTTGCCCCCATCAACTGAATGATAATCGCTGCCGTGATATATGGCATAATCCCGAGTGCAAAAACACCCGCTCGAGAAAATGCACCTCCGACAAACATATCCAGGAGTCCCAAAATGCTTGATGCGTCCCCGCTCCCCGCTGCCAATTGTGATGCATCCACACCCGGCATGGTGATAAAGGTTCCGATTCTGTAGACCATCAAAACTCCGACAACGTATAGAATACGCTCCCGCAGATCTTGAATCTTGAAGATGTTCCTGAAATTATCTAGTACGCTCATCAGAGATCCTTCAATTCAGAATGCTTATTGGATTTCTACGATTGTTCCACCAGCTGCCTCGATTTTCTCTTTGGCAGACGCACTGAACGCATGAGCTTCGATGCTCACTTTGCTCTTGATATCGCCTTCGCCGAGAACCTTGATCAGTTGCTGGTCATCTACAAGTCCTTCACGAATGAGATCCTGAAACGTGATGGTCTCCTGAAGTCGACCGGCTTCAATAAACTCCTCAATAGTTGCCACATTCAACGCCTGGTATTCCTTTCGGAATCGGTTCGTGAAACCAAACTTGGGGATTCGTCGCTGTAGCGGCATCTGTCCACCTTCGAACCAGGACTTCAGTTTGCTACCACTTCGAGACTTTTGACCATTGTGACCACGACCGGACTGTTCTCCTCTGCCGGATCCTTGTCCGCGTCCTACCCGTTTCCGATTCCGTTGACTCGTTGCAGGTGCTTTCAGTTCATGCAAGTTCATATCTCTTCCTCTTCTGATTCTATCCTTCAAAAACTTTTTTGACACTGACACCACGGCGCTGAGCCACTTCTGCCGGATCACTCAACTGTTTCAGGGCTGCAAATGCAGCCTTCACCATGTTGTGGGGATTGGAAGATCCGATCGATTTTGAAAGGATATTCTCAACTCCAGAAACATCCAACAGTGCTTTAACGGCTCCACCTGCAATTACCCCCGTACCTCTGGAAGCGGGCCTGAGGACCACCTTCCCAGCACCGGCTTTCCCGGTCACACTGTGATGTATACTCCCTGCCGGCGTAATGGGAATCCGAATTAAATTCTTTTTCGCATCATCAAACCCTTTTTGAATGGCATCCGCTACTTCATTCGCCTTTCCAAGTCCGTGACCAACAACACCTTCTCCGTTTCCTACTACAACAATAGCATTGAAACCGAATCGCCGTCCACCTTTCACCACCTTGGAAACGCGGTTGATGTGAACCAGTTTCTCTTCCAGATTGAGATTGGCTGCCGGGATATTGTGTTTTCTTCTAATCTTGGGCATAGTCGTTCCGTTCGATATTAAAGATCCAGTCCACCTTCGCGAGCGGCTTCTGCAGCCGTCTTCACAATACCGTGATATTTGTAGCCACTACGATCGTAGACAGCTTTTTCGACACCACGATCCTTTGCCAACTTCGCAACTTCCTTTCCAAGAAACCGGGCTTGTTCAACCCCTCCCTTTCCTTCAAGTTCGTCACGATAGGCTTTGCTTCTGGAAGAGATTCCCACCAGAGTCTCACCTTTCATGTCATCGATCAATTGAAGATAGACATGCTTGTTGCTTTTGTAGATCGCCAGTCTTGGTCGCTCCGACGTTCCGTGAATCGTGGATCGAACACGTCGCCGAATCTTGTTTCTTCGTTCTCTTTTAAATCTGTTCCTGTCCATCGTTCAAATCCTAGATCGTTTATTTGGCGGCTGATTTACCGGCTTTGCGTCTGACCTGTTCATCCAGATATCGAACACCTTTCCCTTTGTACGGTTCAGGCTTCCGGAGTGATCGTAATTTTGCGCTCACCTGTCCAACACGCTCTTTATTGATTCCACTCACCTTGATAATCGGATTCTTTCTGGATTTTGTATCCACTTCGATTTTAATATCGTCCGGTGGTACAAAATAGATCGGGTGAGAGTATCCAAGGTTTAGTTCCAACACGTCGCCAGACATCGCGACTCGAAAACCGACACCGATCACTTCAAGCTGTTTGACGTACCCTTCGGATACACCCGTAACCATATTGTGAATCAATGAACGGTAGAGTCCGTGAAGAGATTTGACTCGTTTCTCTTCACTACTTCGGCGAACAACAATTTCCCCATCCGTCTTCTCTACTGAGATTTCTGGAGCCAATTGAAGCGTATCGCTCCCTTTCTCTCCCTTTACGGTGATGATATTGTCAGCGCCAAGTTGAAACTCGACGTTATCAGAAATTGAAACCGGTTGATTTCCTATTCTAGACATGATCGTATTCTCTTTCGCTTCAAAAGATTAATAGACACTGCAGAGAAGCTCGCCACCCACATTGAGCCTTTTCGCCTCTTTGTCTGTCATAATTCCACTGGATGTGGAGACAATCACAACTCCCAGACCGTTGTACGATCTTGGAATCTCACCCTGCCCTCTATACTTTCTCAAGCCGGGCTTGGAGATTCGCTTCATCTCCCGGATTACCGGGTGTCCGTACGAATCATATTTAAGAAAGAGACGGAGGACTCCCTGCTTTCCATCTTCGATATCGATATATCGGTTGATGTAACCCTTTTCGACAAGGATTTTTGTCATCGCACGTTTCACTTTGGATGCGGGAATATCTACCCGACGATGGCCCGCTTGTTGAGCATTTCGAATACGGGCCAAATAATCTGAAATTGGATCAGTTTGCATAGGATCAGTTCTCCGGTTTTACCAACTAGCTTTTCTTATGCCTGGAATTTTCCCATCAAGAGCCAGTTCACGAAATTTAATGCGTGATACCCCGTACTTGCTGATGTATCCTCTGGATCGTCCAGTCAAGTTGCATCGGTTTCGTACACGAGTAGGACTGGCATTTCGGGGTAGTTTCTGGAGACCTTCCCAATCTCCAGCCTCTTTAAGCTCACGTCGCTTTTCGGCGTACTTGGCAACGGTCTCTTTCCGTTTCTTGTTTCTCGCTATCCAGGATTTTTTAGCCATGGTGTCTCTTTGTTACTTGTATTAATTTCGTTTTCGGAAGGGAATTCCGAAGGCCTTCAGTAGTGCATACGCTTGCTCGTCGGTCTCTGCAGTCGTGACAAACGTAATATCCATTCCCCGGACCTTGTCTACCTTCTCTACATCGATCTCGGGGAAAATCGTCAGCTCTTTGATACCGAATGTATAGTTTCCTCGACCATCAAAACTCTTGTCAGGAATACCCTGAAAGTCACGAGTTCTGGGAAGTGCCAGATTGATCAGTCGATCCAAGAACTCAAACATAATCTTCTTTCGAAGAGTCACTTTGCATCCGATCGGCATCCCTTCCCGGAGTTTGAAATTCGAAATCGATTTTTTGGCTTTGGTCTTGATCGCTTTTTGACCTGTGATCGACCCCAGATCGGCAGCTATAATATCAAGTGCCTTCTGATTCTCGATCGCTTCACCTGCACCAACATTGATGACGATCTTCTGAAGTTTCGGTGCAGCCATGATATTCTGGAGAGAAAACTCCTCCATCATAGCCGGTCGAATCTCCTCTTTGTATTTCGTATAAAGTCTTGCTTCTGCCATGTTCAGGTCGCTTTACAATCTATTTATCAATGATTTCGCCGCTGGTCTTGGCATATCGAACCCAACGTCCGTTCCCCTCTTCCTCGACGCGCTTTCGCCCAATCCGGGTAGGTTCATCGGTTGTCGGATCGATCACCATCACATTGGATATATGGATGGGAGCTTCACGCTGAAGACGTCCTCCTTGTGGATTCTCCTGGGTCGGTTTTTCATGAAACGTGCGCATATTGACACCTTCCACGAGAACCCGTCCACGCTTGGGATAGACCGCAAGCACTCGTCCCCTTGTTCCTTTGTCATTTCCGGCGATGACAAGAATTTCATCCCCTTTCTTGACGTGTAGTTTCTTCTGCTTGTTCGATGTTCTAGGCATAATCGTCGTATTTAAAGGACCTCTGGTGCCAGGGATACAATTCTCATGTAATTCTTCTCTCTGAGCTCTCTGGCTACGGGGCCGAAAATTCGGGTTCCGACAGGTTCGTTTTCCTTGTTCAGAATAACGGCCGCATTCTCGTCAAATCGGATATAACTACCGTCCCGACGTCGTACTTCCTTCGTCGTGCGAACAACAACAGCCGTGACCACTTCCCCTTTCTTTACATTCCCTCCGGGAATCGCTGTTTTTACTGAACAGGAGATCAGATCGCCGAGCCGAGCGTATCGCCGTTTGGAATCGCCCAGAACTTTGATGCACTGGAGACGCTTCGCGCCGCTGTTGTCAGCTACCATTAACTTAGTCTGCATTTGAATCATGAGAGCTACCTGAATCTGTCGTTATTTTGCACGTTCCAGTACTTCGACCAGACGCCATGATTTTCGTTTCGACAACGGTCTTGTGGACATAATGAGCACTTTGTCCCCGATATTGGCCGAGTTCTCCTCGTCGTGGGCCATGTACTTCGTTGTCTTCTTGATAAACTTGCTGTAGATAGGGTGTTTCACCTGACGCTCTACAGCTACGGTAATCGATTTGTCCATTCGGTTGCTGACAACCCGACCCGTTCTTGTTCTTCTCTGTGCTCTTTCTGCTTGTGCCATATCTGACATTACTCAGCACCTACTTTTTCATTAATGACTGTCTTGATCCTGGCAATTTCACGCCGGGTTTCCTTGATCCGATTGGGGTTCTCCAACTGGCCAGCCACAGCTTTGTTAAACCGCAAATCCTGATACAGCTCCTTCTCGTCTTTCAGCCGAGCTTCCAATTCGGTCATGGAGAGATCACGTAGTTCTTCTGCTTTCATCGTCTATCCTCCTATTCGCTGTAAAAATCTCGTCTCATGACAAACTTCGTCTTGATCGGAAGTTTGTTGGACGCTCGTCGAATGGCTTCACGTGCCTGTTCTTCGTTAACTCCCGAAATTTCAAACAGAATCCGACCAGGCTTCACGGCAGCGACGAAATGATCCAAAGCCCCTTTCCCTTTCCCCATTCGGGTTTCCGCTGGTTTGCTGGTAACCGGTCGGTCCGGAAATATTCGAATAAACGTCTGCCCGTCCCGCTGCAATGTTCGTGCAATGGCGATACGACAGGCTTCAATCTGTCGCGCTGTAATGAATTTCGGTTCCAGCGCCTTGATTCCGAAACTTCCAAATTCCAGAGTATGCCCTCGCTGGGCCGTTCCTTTCAGTTTGTCGCGATGTACACGACGTCGGTGTATCCTTTTTGGTTCAAGCATATCAGTCTCTGCCTACGGTTAGTTGCTTCGGCTTTTTCTTCTGGATCGTCGTGACTTTCGACCATCATCTCCGCCACGACGCTTTCTACCCGGTTCCTTGTCACTGCCTGCCTGAGATCCGGGTGTAAGATCCACATCACCGATAATCTCGCCTTTGAAAATCCAGACGGAAATTCCGATAGATCCGTAAATGGTATTGGCTGTGTGATTGTGGTAGTCGATGTCTGCCCGAATTGTATGAAGAGGAACACGACCCTCTTTGTACTGTTCGGTTCTTGCCATCTCGGCACCACCCAAACGACCGGCACATCGAATACGAATTCCTTTCGCTCCCATTCTCATGGCCGATGATATCGCCGTCTTCATGGCACGTCGGAAAGAGATTCTGGCCTGGAGCTGCTGTCCAATGTTCTGTGCTACAAGGCTGGCATCCAACTCTGCTCTCTTGATTTCGCTCACATTGATCTGCACCTCTTTGTTGGTGATCTTCTTGAGCTCTTCGCGAAGCAGTTCAATCTGTTCTCCACCCTTTCCGATAATGACTCCCGGACGAGAGGTGTTGAGTGTCAACAGGATCCGCTTGGGAGTTCTCTCAATTACTACATTAGAGAGTCCGGCATTGTGGAGTCGGGCATCGAGATACTCTCGAAGTTTGTGATCTTCCAGCAACATGGCTGGTTCGTTCTCTTCAGAGTACCAGTTGGATTCCCAACCCTTGATGATTCCCAGTCGAAAGCCTGTTGGATTCGTTTTTTGTCCCAATGTTCCAGCCCCTTATTGTGTTACAATTTCTTCTTGTTTCGCAACCACGACCGTAATGTGGCTACTGTGCTTCAGGATACGGTTGGCTCTCCCTTGTGCTCTGGGTTGGATTCGCTTCAGTGTCACTCCTTCATCCACCATGATCGTTTTGATAAAGATCATATCGTCATCCAGTCGCTCTTCATCAAATCTGTCTCTCAGGTTTGCTGCTGCAGATTTAATCACCTTTGCTACATCTTTTGCAGAGCCCTTCGGTGTAAATTCCAACTGTTTCAGGGCTCGATCTACACGTTCTCCACGTACTGCATTTGCAACCAGTCGTACTTTTCGTGGAGACTTGCGAAGATGTCTCTGTACAGCCTTTGCTTCGAAAATTGGATTATCCATCATGCTTTGCTCTTACAGTTATTTGGCTCCTTTCTTGATCGGATGTCCGCGGAACGTACGCGTTGGCGCAAATTCACCCAGCTTATGACCTACCATGTTCTCTGTTACATAAACAGGAATGAACTGCTTTCCGTTATGAACAGCCAGTGTCAGACCGATGAAATCCGGCGTAATCATGGACCCTCTGGACCAGGTCTTGATGACACTCTTTTTCCCGCTTTGATTCATCTTCTCGACCTTGCGCTGAAGCTTGTAATGAACGAAAGGTCCCTTCTTTAGTGAACGTGGCATAGTGGTAATTCCGATTATTTGTCGTTGCGTCGTTTGACAATAAATTTGGATGAAAGCTTTCGTCGATTCCGGGTCTTCTTCCCCTTGGAAGCTTGTCCCCACGGTGATCTGGGATGTCCACCAGAGGCTTTCCCTTCACCACCACCCATCGGGTGATCTACAGGATTCTTTGCAACACCCCGGGTAACCGGACGTCGTCCAAGCCAACGGGTTCGACCCGCTTTCCCTTTCGCCGTATTAAAATGGTCATGGTTACTTGTACTGCCAACCGTTGCATAACACGTTCCCAAAACCATGCGGACTTCCCCGCTCGGAAGCTTGATGGAGGCATACTTCTCAGTCTTTGCCACAAGCTGAGCAGATGTACCCGCACTTCGGCAAAGCTGGCCTCCTTTCCCGGGCTGCATCTCAATATTGTGGATAATGGTACCGGCCGGCATGTTCCGCATCTGTAGCGTATTGCCCGTATCCGGTGCTACCCTCTCTCCATTGATGATCGAATCTCCGACAGAAAGGCCGGATGGCGCCAGTATGTATCGTTTCTCTCCGTCTGCATAAGCAAGGAGTGCAATGAATGCCGTACGATTCGGATCGTATTCGATCGATTGAACCTTGGCCGGAATGTTCATTTTATTCCGCTTGAAATCGATCTCACGGTACCGTCTTTTGTGACCACCACCGATACGGCGGGACGTCATACGTCCACGATTGTTCCGTCCACCGGATTTGTGGATTCCTTTGGTTTTCGACTTTAGCGGACGTTTGCCCGTCAACTCATCAAATACCGGAGCAACTCGATGTCTCTGTCCGGGTGTAACCGGTTTTAATTGCTTCGTAGCCATGGATACAATCGATTAAATTTCGCTGAACAGATCAATTTCACCTTCCTTCAAGGTGATGATCGCTTTCTTCCAAACTTTGCTGCGACCATCGACATAACCGCCTCTTGTAAACCTTCCTTTCGGTTTTGAAGGGACAATCATGGTGTTGACTCGCTTCACCTTTACATCCGGATAACGCTCTTCAATTGCGCGCTTAATGTCCGTTTTTGTCGCCGCACGGGCAACCCTGAATGCGTACTGCTTGTAGTCATCCTGCAAACGGGTCAGTTTCTCGGTAATCAGTGGCTTCTCAAGGACTATCATGCTGCTTCCTCTTCCGTTTTGGGTTTGAAGCTGTTCTCCAATCGAGACAGGCCGCTCTCCTGAATCAGCAGTACATCGGCGTTCAGAATCTCGTATGTCGATGGTGAATGAGCCTCACGTACATTGACGTTCGGCATATTGCGAGCTGAGAGATAGAGCATTCGATCCGTCTCTCCCGTCAAGAGAAGTACTTTTTTTCCAGACAGTTCCAGCTTTTCCAGAAGCTGGCGAACCAACTTGGTAGCCGGTTTGTCGAAAGATTCATCTTCTATAATTCGAATGGACTCTTCGTTCGCCTTAACAGAAAAGACAGACTTTCGAGCCAATTGCTTCATTTTTTTGGTCAGCTTGATATTGTAGGACCGCGGCTTTGGTCCAAAGACCGTTCCACCTCCTTTGAGCAGAGGTGAGCGTATGGATCCACGCCGCGCCATACCCGTTCCTTTCTGTTTGTACGCTTTTTTCCCTCCACCACGTACTTCTCCACGTTCCTTTGTATTGGCTGTACCCTGGCGTTTGTGCGCCAGGTACCGCTTCACATCTTCGTAGACAACAGTTTCATTTGGCTCAATGCCGAAAACCGACGGATCGAGTTCGACCTCTTTCCCGCTTTCTTCTCCTTCAAGAGTGTAGACATTCAATTTCATTATGCTACCTCCACAGTGGATTTGTTGTAAATCTTCAGATAGCCACCATTTCGACCGGGAACCGAACCCGTAACCAACAGGGTATTGGACTCCTCGAATATCTTGGCCACACTCAGATTTTTAATTTTCACTTGGTCATTACCGGAGCGACCCGCCATTCGCTTTCCTCTGAATACGCGGGACGGATCCGATGCATTACCAATGGATCCAGGAGAACGCTGACGATCCGACTGACCATGCGTAGACTCGCCGACTCCTCCGAAATTGTGTCGTTTCATGACCCCTGTAAAACCTTTACCCTTGCTGATTCCGATGACATCCACGATGTCTCCAGCCTGGAAAATTTCAGAAATCTTCATCTCGTCACCAAGAGATACACCTTCGGGAATTTCCCCGCGAAATTCGGTGATTCGTGCCTTCGCATCTGATCCCGCTTTCGCCAGGTGTCCCTTCAACGCCTTGGACAGGCTCTTTTCGCTCTTGTCAAAAGAGGCGAGTTGCAAGGCACTATACCCGTCAGACTCTTCCGTCTTGATCTGGGTGATGACACACGGGTCAATTTCGATGACAGTGACCGGAATGCTCCGTCCCAACTCATCGAAAATACTCGTCATACCAACTTTCTTTCCTATCAAACCACTCATGGGTATCCTTCTTTGTCAGCGTTTATACTTTAATTTCGACATCCACCCCGGACGGAAGCTCCAGCTTCATCAGGGCATCGACCGTCTGTGATCCGGTAGACAGAATATCGATCAAACGTTTGTGAGAACGATACTCAAACTGTTCTCTGGACTTCTTGTTCACGTGAACCGAACGATTAACCGTGATAATACTTTTCTTCGTCGGCAGTGGTATCGGACCCGATACAACAGCACCGGTAGACTTCACTGTTTGAATGATCTTCTCTGCAGACTTGTCAATCAGATTGTGATCGTACGACTTCAGCTTGATACGTATTTTCTGTTGTGTTGCCACGTGTTATCCCAGGTCTGTTTTAAGAATTAGTCCAGAATTTTTGATACGACGCCGGCACCCACGGTTCAGCC
>JBNJFK010000032.1:7267-15285 GCA_051746765.1 Bacteroidota bacterium | reverse complement strand
AGAAGACTCTCCTGAAGTTTCTTGCCCAGTCCCGGGGTAATTCCGGTCCAGTGAAACCAATCGACTCCGTCAAACACCTTGTCCCAGTCGAGCATGTCCGGTGTCATTCCCTGAACGGCAGTTCCTTCCCGGTCATAAATTACTTTGGAGGGACGCTGGCTGGCACCGGTCTCCAGGAAGTAGGCTCCCAGTTTGCTTCCACCCCGGACGATAAAATCTTCATGAACACCATACCGGCGAACCGCATTGACAGCCGCCTGGCCGATCTCGTGTTCAGGAATTCGACTGATAAAGTAGCTGTCGCAACCATACCCGGCGAGAGCAACGGCCACATTGGCCTCCCCGCCTCCATAGTGTGCATCAAATCGGTCTGCCTGTATGAACCGGGAGAATCCCGGGGTGGAGAGGCGAAGCATGATTTCTCCAAACGTGACGACTTTCTTCTTACTCATGAGATCAATTGATTTATCGATTATACTGTTGAACACTCTCTGAAAAGTGACGTGCGTTTTCGGTCAGCACATCAAACCGTTGTTCGCGAATCGCATTCATGTCTACCAGGGCACTTCCGATACCGAGTGCCGCGGTTCCGGCATCGAGCCACTCATGCACATTCTCTTTGCTCACACCACCGGTGGGCATGATCTTGAGATGGGGCATGGGAGCCCGTATCGCTTTGATGTAGGATGGCCCCAGTTGATTGGCCGGGAACACCTTGACGATGTCGGATCCATATTCGTACGCCAACTGGACTTCCGTGGGAGAGTAGGCTCCGACCGCAACCGGAACGTCTCCCTTATGGGCTGTATCGATAATTTCCCGCTTCATGATCGGGCTCACGACAAACTGGACGCCGGCATCAAGCGCCTGTTGCGCGGTCTCTGCGTTCAGGACCGAACCCAGTCCCAGAAGGACGTCCGAGCCGAGCTCGTTTCGGGCACGTTCGATGTGATCCAGTACGTTCGGGATGGTCATGGTCAGTTCAATGATGGACACCCCCCCTTTGAGTAGTGCTTCTGCCACCGGCAGAATCTCTTCCGGGCTGTCGGTGCGAACGACCGCGACCAATTTCTTCTCTTCTATTTGTTGGGCAATCTCGTTTCTGCTCATTCGAATCGTTGCAGGGTTAACAGGATAATGGGCGCCAGACATTGACATTTCTGTGCGCCCGCACCCCTGCAGATGATCCCCCAGGGGCGCTACAAGCGGTGCGAATGATACACATTTTTTTCTCAATTTTCATGGCGCCGGCGACCCGCCCTGCCCTTCAAGAAGCGAGTCTGCAGGCATCCAGACTCCTCCTTTCATGACCCCCCGGACGTTCATGGCATCCCGAATTTCGGACAGCGGGTCTCCTTCGACCACAATCAGGTCTGCCCATTTCCCCGCCTCGATGCTCCCCAACCTGCCTTCGACTCCACTTGCCCGGGCAGCGTGAATGGTTGCGCTCTGAAGTGCTTCTGCCGGAGTCAACCCGGCATCGACATAGAGCCAGAGCTCTGCATGGAGGCTGCTGCCGAACGGTACAAACGGAGAGTCGGTTCCGGCTGTGACCACCCCTCCCGCGTTGACGATCCGGGCAATGGCATCCTGAATGGCTTCGGGCTCTGTCTCTCCCTCGTCACCGAACCGTTGACCGTAACCGGAATCAGACGCACGCTGTTGCAGATCGTCCATCTCCTCCTCTGACAGATAGGCCTGTAACTGGGGATGATTCAACAGCTCCGGAAATCGTTCGGCCATGAGCCAATAGCCTCCGTGCATCCCGACCGTCGGCGTCACCGACATTCCGGATTGAGCCAACAGCGATACGACATCCTGATAACTTCGGTTTCGGGCCGTCTGTTTAAGGGAGTACCCCCGGCGACTGGTTCCGCGCAGATGCTCGACCGATTCGACACCGTACCAGACAGCCGGATAGAGCTCGTGGGACGAAAGCGGAATGCCAATTCGGTCCGTTTCGAGAGCCAGCGTCTGCTGCATCGAGTCCGGAAAGCGGACATAGCTCTTCATCAGATCGAATTCAAGAGTACATGCCCTCTCCAACTCTTTTTCGAGCTGAACCGAACCGGATACCGGATTGGCCAGACCGTAATAGATTCGTTTCCCGTCGGTGAGCCCACCGGTGGTAAAAAGTCTCGGCCCCGGCCGGGCACCGCTGCTCCAGGATTCCCGTCGCTCAAGTCCGTCATACGGATCCGATCCGGGTTCCCGAACCGAGGTAATACCGTAGGACAGCCACCCTCTCCCCAACCGTTCGCCCTCCATGGAGTTCTGGTGTGTATGCATCTCGAACAGACCCGGCATGACCACCGAGTCCGAAGCGTCCAGGACAGGTTCCTCCCGGTCCGGACGAGCCGGTTCAACCCGAAGGATCCGGTCTCCTTCGATCACGATATCCACATTCTGCTGATACCCGGAATCCACTCCGTTGAAGAGGCGACCGGCCCGAACAACCCGACGTCCCCGGGCCTGTTCCGGTTGCCAGGAGATTCCCGGTTCGGCCTCTTCGATCAGCTCTCCTTCGGCCGTCAACCAGCGGAAGGTGCCGGAGGAGAGTACCAGTAAAACCTCACCGTCACGGCTCCAGGAGGGAGAGCTCGCCATCGCATCCGCAACACGAACCGGATCCCCTTCCACCGTCCCCTCCGATGTAAACCGCGAGGTCCAAAGTGCGCCCTCGTAGACATAGGCAAGATTGTGCCCACGCCGGTCAGACCAGACGGGGCCACTTCCGCTTCGCATACCCAGGGTTCCTTCCCGAATCGGTGAGAAGAAGAACGGCTCTCCGCCATCGACCGGGACCATCCGGATGCGGTTGGTTCCCTCCCGATAGCGACCGTTTTGCCGATCCAGTGCCAGCAGGCCGACCGCCCGGTCATCCGGTGTCCAGGCCGGTTCTCCCGGACTGAAAAGCGGAGGGTGAAGGACGTCCGATTCACCGGATTCGACATCGACCCGGTGAAGTGTCGCTCCTCCCCACTTGTTCAATCGAGTGTAAGACAACAAGGCGATCGACTCTCCGGACCCGGACCATGCGGGAGCAGAGGTGCGTTCGAGTCGGGGAGCCAACTGCTGCTTCTCGCCGCTCTCCAGATCGTGAATGAAGAGCTGCATTGTTCCGTTCTCATCCGATACATACGCCAATTGACGCCCGTCAGGAGACCAGTCGGGATCCAGCTCGACCCACGGAGTCTCTGTCACCTGCCGTACGTTCCCGTCGCGGTCCTGGATCCAGATATCCCCCAATGCGGCAAACGCAACGGACTGACCATCCGGCGAGATCTCGGGGCCCACAACGCCTTTGACCGTCTGCTCCTCCATCGATTCCCGATATTGTTCCGGTGCACGTGGGCGATCGGCGTTTTCCGGAAGGGCAAAAAGTGCTCGAAACGGAATCTCCGTCCGATCCCCCTCCGAGAGATCCTCTTTCCAGATCCTGCCATCGGCCGTTACAATCAGCTCATCGTTTGAAACCCAGGAGGCCCGGAACGGGAAAAGATCCTCCCCTCCCCGATCCACACGAATCCACTCGTGGCTGCTGCGATCCAGGATGGCCGATTCACTGATCCCGCGCCGAAAGTAGGTAACGTGTATTTTCGTTCCGTCCGGACTCCAGGAGGGAGCCGTCGGGCGTCCACCGGGATCGGATCGAAGCTCTTCGTCCTCCCCGCTCCGGACGACAAGTGCGCCTCCATCGTCAAAATCGACATAGGCCATCGATTCTCCATCCGGGGAGAGAACCGGATACCCCAGATCCGTTGTCGACTCCAGAACGGGTTCGGGATCTCCGCCACCGGCCGGAATCCGCCAGATATCGTAGGGACCGGACCGATCCGAAACAAAGTAGATCCACTCGCCGTCCGGGCTCCAGGAGGGTTCCCGGTGGTCCGCGTCGCCATTCGTCAATGCCTCGGTTTCCCCACTCTCCGGATCGAATACCATGATCTGAAAGTAGTGATCGACATACGAGTAGAATGCGACCCTCTCCCCGTCAGGGCTCCATGCCGGTTCGAGAACATCCAGACCCGGTCCGGTCCACGGCTCGGCCTCCCCTCCGTCGACGGGAAGCCCCCAGAGGCGCCCCTGCAGCGCCATCGCGAGCCGCTCACCATCCGGGGAGAGGGTTACGGCGTGGTTCGTCCCCTCCTCGACGCTCACCCACTCCACATCGAGATCCCCCATCGCATTCCGGAACGGATCATCCGGCTCCGGTGTGCAACCGGCCCATGTGATTGCGATCAACGCAAGTGTACGTCCTGCCCGAAACAGAGGTGCAAGGGGGTCTGTTGTATCATTCATCGCATCGTCCTCGATCTATTCAGTGGTTATGTTTCGGGGGTTCCCGGAAGTGCTGTACGTCCGGACCCTTTCCCGCATGCAGAATGGATCCCTGAAAGGGGATCCGACTGTCCGAGCCCGTTGAAAAGTAGTATGTTTGAGCTATATTCGAAAAAGAGGTGCGCCCTCCTGTTGCTCACAGGGTTCCTGTCCTCTTGCCGGATGACCCGAAACCCAACTGCCGTACATGTCTCCATTTACTGCTGAATTTCTCGGAACCGCCATCCTGATACTGCTCGGAAACGGAGCCGTGGCCAACGTGATTCTGAAAGATACGAAGGGACACGACGGTGGATGGATCACCATCACGGTCGGGTGGGGAATGGCCGTCTTTATCGCCGTCTACTGTGTGGGGCAATTCAGTGGTGCACACATCAATCCGGCCGTGACTGTGGGGCTCGCAACAGCCGGGCTCTTTGACTGGGCTCTCGTACCCGGATACCTGCTGGCCCAGTTGGGTGGAGCTGCCACGGGATCTCTCCTCGTCTGGTTGGCCTACAGAGACCACTTTGACTCGACGACAAATTCAGATACGATTCTGGCCACACACGCCACCACACCTGCGATCCGGAACCTCCCCAACAATCTGATCACCGAAGCGATCGGCACCGCCATGCTGCTCATCGGGGTACTCTACCTGGTGAGCCCCGGATTTTCCGGTCCCGACGGTGAGCTTTTGGAGACGATCCACTTCCACGGGGAGGCAGTGGGATTCGGACTTGGAGCACTCGCGGCCCTGCCCGTGGGCCTGTTGGTTTTGGGAATCGGTATTGCTCTGGGAGGTCCGACCGGATATGCCATCAATCCCGCGCGGGACCTCGGCCCCCGAATCATTCATGCGCTCCTTCCCATCCGAAGCAAAGGAACGAGCGACTGGCCGTACGCATGGGTTCCGATTCTCGGGCCCCTGCTGGGTGCACTCGCGGCCGCCGCACTCTATCTGTTTCTCTCTTGAACCTGAAGATGTTTCACATGAGATGGTTGTTTACGTTCGGGTTCCTGCTGTTGGCCATCTCTTCTGCCAACGGCCAGGAAGAGAGAGATGAGGACCTGCCCTACTGGAGCCAGCCGGGCGAAGATCTTTCCGTCGGAGTTGTCCTGAGCGGAGGGGGCGCCAAAGGGATTGCACACATCGGAGCCCTGAAAGTAATCGAAGAGGCCGGAATCCGGGTCGACTACATCGCCGGGACCAGCATCGGTAGTATTATCGGTGCCCTGTACGCCATCGGATATTCGCCGGATCAGATGATCGAAATTGCCCGTACGACCGACTGGGACGAGCTCTTCAGTGACCGTCCCGATCGTCAACTCCTCTCCATGGTCGAAAAAGAGGTGCATGACCGATTCATCATCACTCTCCCGATCCGGGAACGGGGAATCGGGTTTCCCTCCGGGCTCGTTGCAGGTCAGCACATTTACGGATGGCTCACCCGTATGACCTGGCCGGCGCATCAAGTGCGGGATTTCGACGATCTCCCGATTCCGTTTGCGACTGTAGCCACACGTCTGGAGACGGGCGAAGCGGTGGTCTTCCGGGAAGGACACCTCCCCGATGCCATTCGGGCCAGTATCTCCTTCCCGACTGCGCTTACGCCTCACCGCGTGAATGGAGAACTGCTCCTTGACGGCGGGCTCGCACGGAACCTGCCGGTTCAAGAGGTGCTCGACATGGGCGCCGACCGGGTCATCGCCATCGATGTCTCCAATGAACTCTACCCTGAGGAGGAGCTGAGGGGGCTCTCCGATATCCTGAATCAGTCCATCCACTATCGAATCATAGACAAGACCGAAGAGCAGTTGGCAATGGCCGACCTGGTCGTCGATGTCGAAGGAGTCGAGCAGTATGGCATGACGGGTTTCAGCGAAGCGGACGAAATCTATCAACTCGGGCTTGCGTCCACGTTCGGGTTCACGTCCGAACTGTTGGATATCGCCTCTCGTCAGTCCGGACCCTCCTCGCGCGAACGATGGGTCCACTCCCGTACCAACGATCCGGATCCACTCCGGATCGACCGAATCGACGTTCACGGAAACGAAGAGGTCTCCAGTGACGTCATCCTCTCCGATATTCAGTACCTGGAGGGATCGGCTGTGACCCCCGATCAATTGGAGCTCTACATCCAGGAACTCTACAGCACGCGACTTTTTCATCTGGTCACGTACCGTATCGAGCGACAGGAAGATCTGAATGTTCTCCAGCTTCATGTGGTCGAAAATCGCGACCATCTCTTTCGTGCCGGTGCACGCTACGAAACAGATACGCAAGCCTCGATCTACCTTCATACGTTCTTCCGGAATCCGATTCAGCGCGGATCCAATCTCGGACTCCACCTGCGTCTCGGCCGGGATACCCGGTTTCGGGCAGACTACCTCGTCTACGGAGCCAACTCCTCGATCGGGCTCCGCACCACTCTCGACTACCGCCGGGAGATGGTAAGCTATTTTGACCAGGGTGAGCGACTTGCACAGACCACCTCCCATCTCTATCGGGCCCAAATTTTTGCAGGCACCTTCCTTCGGCCCTCCGTCCTTGCCGGCATCGGATTCTATCGCGACTTTTCCGGATTCAATGACACCATCAGTCCGTCCCTGAACCCGTTCTCCTCGGCCGACCACCATACGCTCTACGGCTCCTTTCGAATTGACACGTTCAACCGGCGCACCTGGACTTCGACCGGTCAACAGCTCCTGCTTCGGGCCAAGTGGTCGGACAGCCTCTTCGGAAGCCCGATCCAGTTGAATCAGCAGACGTTCTACTGGTCGGCTTGGTACGCGGTCCATCCGCAATGGTCCTTCAATCACTCCCTTCTTCTGGGACGAACCGAAGGCAGCCATCTTCCCTGGAGCTATTGGTATTCCCCCAACCGGCTGGACCCGGATCTCGGTTGGATCCGCTTTGGCGGTTTTCATCGATATGAAAAATCCGGGCCCAACATTCACCTCGGCTCCCTGGCGCTCCAATTCGAGCCGATCCGTCACCGCTTTCTGCGCGCACAGGTCTTTGCCGGAGACACGCCCGACGAGTGGGACTTTCGGCTGGATCGGGCAAAGGTCGACCTCGGATTCAGTTTGTCGGCCGGAGCACAGACCGTTCTGGGCCCCGTTCAACTCATCCTCTCCGGCAGCAGGGAGAATGCCGTACTCTGGGAACTCCAGGTTGGATACGCTTTTTGACCGCTCCCGGAATCCGGGAACGGGGATCTGCAGACATCTTTGTATCTTTCCAGTGGTCTGCAACCGGACCGAATCCCACTCGTATACTGATCAACGACAGGCATGACGCAACTACAAGAGCTGGAAACACAGATTCAAACCATTGAACAGGAGATCGAGGAAACACCGACCGATCCGTCCCTCTGGATGGAGAAAGGGATCGGGCTCTATCTCTGTGGTCGGTATGAAGATTCGTTGTCTGCGCTGGAACATGCGCGAACTCTGGATCCGAATCGACCGGCCATTCTCTACAATCTCGGAAATACATTCACAGAGATGGAACGCCTGGAAGAAGCCGCGGATGCCTACCTGCAGGCACTGGATCGAAAACCGGACCACATTCCGTCGCTGAACAACCTGGCCGATCTTTGGGAAAAATTGGGGGAACCGAAACGATCCCTTGAACTGTTCCAATACCTGAGCCAGTTGGCTCCGGACGACCCGTTGACCCCCTTCAATCTCGG
>JBNJFK010000032.1:0-7257 GCA_051746765.1 Bacteroidota bacterium | reverse complement strand
TTGAAGCCTGCAAATGTTACCAGAGCTCCATCGACCTCGATCCGAAGTTCGGGGACGCCTGGTTCAACATTGGATGGGTGCTTCATCGATCCGGAGCCACGCAACAGGCAGAAGAATATCTCGTTAACGGTTTGGAGAGATCACCGAATCACGAGGAGATGCAATCCCTTCTCCACGAGGTTCGTCAAGCCCTCCAAAAGCAGAGCGAAACCGGACACACCGGCTGTTCCTGCAATGAATCGAAAGGGCCAGAAACACGATGAACATCCGATGGATATCCCCGACCCTGCTCTTGTTTGTTCTCCTGACCGAGCTTGCACCGGCGCAGCGAAACATGACCTATCCGCAGCTGGCTCAGCAGAATCGCTCGTCCGGATTTCAGGAACAGACCGTTCTTCTCCCCGTCGGCACCGATGAAACCCTGATTCTCTACACATTTCGCGCCACCTACGAACACCTTCCGTTCCGGCGATCGGACGCAGACGGAGAGAGTGACAGCTATGAATCCGAGCTTCGCATGGATCTGGAACTCCGGGAGGGGGACCGCCCCGTGGGCAGGGAGAGCTGGACGGACACCGTTCGAACGTCTTCCTATGAGGAGACACAGCAAGCGGATGCCCACGTCGAAGGATCGCTCTCTTTTCGGGTTTCGCCCGGCGAATACCGCCTCTACCATGCCGAAAGTTCCTTCCGGCGAACCGCCAACGCCGAACGCCAGACGCCGGGGCGACGCAATGCCGGAAATCGCATCCGGGACAATCGCCTGACCATCGAGGTGCCGGACGAATGGAAAGAGCCCCGACTGCTCATCCTCAAAGAGGCAGATGAGAGAGACTCGGCTCGTCACTTGACGCTCATGAATATGGGGCAGGACGCTCGTTACGGCGAGGCGTACACCCTGATGATACTTGCCCCTCCCGGCGACACGTCCAACTGGAATGTTCGCATTCGTCCCGAGCAGGACGGATCGGATCAGGAGCCTCTCTTCGAGCAGAGCCTGAATTCGGAGAGCCGTATCGACGCGTCCTCGTTCGAACTGCTCAACGAGAACGGATCCCCCGAAATCGTGATGCAGACAGGTGAATCGACCTCGCCCTCTGCATCGGTCTGGCTGCTTTCCATACCGAACGAAAACTGGCCGAGTCGACCGCACCGGATTGAACTGTTGCCAGAGAGCGGGTCGGAGCCTGTGGCCCGGCAGACCGTCACACCCCGATGGCCCGATATGCCGGTGAGCTTGTTGAGCCTGGATGTCGCCATCGACATGCTCCGATTCATCGTCCCCGAAGAGGAGCTCCGGGAGATGAAACGAGGGTCCACAACGGCTCGCGAAGAGGCGTGGATCGAATTCTGGAAAGAACGCGATCCTACCCCGGAGACCGAATACAACGAGCTCATGGTCGAGTACTATCGCCGGATCGACCATGCGTGGGAAAATTACACCACACCGGAAGAGCCGGGCTACGAATCGGATCAGGGACGTACCTGGATCCGCCTGGGCCCTCCCGAACGAACGGATCGGAGCTACCCTCCGGGAGAGGCGACGCAGGAGCGCTGGTACTATCCCGATCGGATCATCTTGTTCGAAGCAACAACCGGATTCGGAGATTTCAGACGAGTCGGAGTGGAGGAGCGGTGATTCCACGGATTGTCATCTCGATGGGAGATCCCAACGGCATCGGGCCCGAAGTGGCCCTGAAGTCACTACTGGAGGGAAACCGTCCGGCCATCCATCCCCTGCTCATCGGCGATCCGGAGCTTTTTGACCGGACCCTGAAAACGCTCGATCTCCCGGCCACCATACAGACGGTCGACACCTGGACCGATGCGGATCTGGGCCAACCAAGCCCGACACTGCCGGTCCTTCCCGTCCAGGAAAAAAGCCCCTCCTGGACCCCGGGATCTCCCACCGCCGCCTCGGGCGCCGCATCGATGCAGGCCGTAGAAAAAGCCATCGATCTCTGTGTGGAGGGCACGGCCGACGCCATGGTGACCGCGCCCATCTCCAAGGAGGCGATCTCGATGGCCGACTACCCCTGGCCGGGCCACACCGAATTTCTGGCCCACAAAACCGGCACCGACCGCGTCCAGATGATTCTCTGCACAGACGAGCTCAGAGTCGCTCTGGTGACCATTCACATCCCTCTGCGTGAGGTTGCCAACGCGATCACCCGCGACGAAATCGAGCTTCAACTCAACCGGTTTCACACCTCGCTCACCCAGGACTTCGGTCTGGAGAACCCCACGATCGCTGTTCTGGGTCTGAACCCGCACGCCGGGGATGGCGGGGTGATCGGGCGCGAGGAGATCGACATTCTCAAGCCCGTTCTGGCCGAGGCCCGAACGCGGGGACTCACCGTCACGGGCCCCCACCCGGCTGACGGATTTTTTGGCAGCGGGCAGTGGAAAGAGGCCGACGGGATCCTGGCGATGTACCACGACCAGGGGCTCATCCCCTTCAAGACCCTCTCGTTCGGCAAAGGGGTCAACTTTACGGCCGGCCTGCCGATCCTTCGAACCTCGCCGGATCACGGCACCGGATTCGCGATCGCCGGCAAGGGTGTCGCCCACCCCGACTCCATGAAAGCCGCCATTGAGATGGCCCGCTCCCTCGCCAACGAGCGATCCAACGGAAGCGATTGATCTACAATGTCTGAATCCTCTGCCCCCTACCACGTTCTTGCGGCCCTCTACGACACCTTGATGGGAGATGTCGATTACGACGCGTGGGCCGACTACGTCGACGAGCTGATTCAGATTCACGGGCCCGAAACAGAAAAGATTTTGGAAGTAGCGTGCGGAACCGGTTCGCTGGCGCTCTCGCTCGACGAACTGGGCACCTACGACGTCACGGCCACCGACCTTTCGGAGGCGATGATCCGAATCGCCCGCAACAAAGCGGCGCTGGCCCTCTCCCCTGTTCGGTTCGATGTGGCCGACATGACGGACATGGCTGATCTAAAGAATTTCCAAAAGTATGATGCCGTCCTCTGCCTCTTCGACAGTCTGAACTACCTGCTGGACCCCACCGATGTCTCGAAAGCGCTCAGGCAGATGCGTCTTACGCTGAAACCAGGCGGCCTGCTCATCTTTGACATCTCGACCGAAGCCAACTCCCGAGAGGCCGAAGCTCGGCTGAACCGACCCGAGGCCGTCCAATCGGGTGAGTGGCAGTTCCGACAGGAGAGTCGCTATCTGGAGGAAGAGCGAATCCATCTGAACCGGTTCTGGATTGAGCCGTCCGACCCGGATTCTCCAACCGACCAACGGTGGTTGGAGGAGCATCGCCAACGAATTTACTCCATGGAGGAGATCGAAGAGCAGATCGAAAAATCTCCCTTTCGTCTTCTGCACAAATATGACAACTTCAGGCTCGAACCGGCCACCCCGGAGAGCCTCCGAATTACATTTGTCTGCCAATGTTAGAGTCTACTGTTGTATCGATGAACGGCGTTACGGTTCAGTACGGTTACAATACGGTTCTGGACCGTCTCGACTTTACCCTCGAGCAGGGAGAGTTCTGCTATCTGATCGGAAAGACCGGTGCCGGGAAGAGCTCCTTCCTGAAACTCCTCTATCGGGATGTGCAGCCGGATGAAGGCAGCCTTCGCGTGGCCGGTCTGGACCTTCACACCCTGCCGGACAAACAGATTCCGCTTCTCCGACGGCGATTGGGGATCGTCTTCCAGGATTTCCAGCTCCTCCCCGACCGAAACGTCTTTGACAATATCGCGTTTGCTCTCGAGGTCACCGGTCATCGACGAAGCCTGATCAAGGAACGAGCATTGGAAGTCTTGGGAATGGTCGGGCTCAGTCACCGGCGAAAAGCGATGCCGGATGATCTATCCGGAGGAGAGCAGCAGCGAGTCGTTATCGCAAGGGCTCTGGCCAATGAGCCCCGAATCCTGCTGGCCGACGAGCCCACCGGAAATCTGGATCCCGAGGCGAGCAATGCCATCATGACGCTTCTCCAGCAGATCAACCGCCGAGGCATGGCCATCCTCATGGTCACCCACGACTACGACACCGTCCGAAACTTCCCGAACCGAACCATTCGGATTGCGGACGGGAAGCTGGAAGAGGTGAGTAAGGTTTAAGGGGGTAACTTAACGACTGCCTTCAGGACTTCATAGTTTTTCGGGGAAGCTGACACTACCACCTGAGTAGTTTATTAAGAAATGCCTCTAATTTGTGATACAGCGTTTCTTTGTTTTCATCATCTTTCTGCTCATAATAATGAGCTTTTTCTTTTTGATCGGTCTCTTTTCCAGAACGAACTTTCTGCTCTGACCACATTCTACCCCAAATTATCTTCCCTTTTCTTATCCAGTAATGAGATTTACAATCAAACTCCCAGTTTCCAATAGAAGGATGAAGGGATACAGATTCACCATCATAGGTTAGCCTCCAGTCCGTAGGAGATAATGGGGTAACCACCTGCTCTCCACAACCACATATGCAGTTATGAATAGCTGTATCGTAATTTAACGAAATATAGATTACCCCATCCTCCATATCCTCATGTTCAGGAATCAACTCTACAAACTTATGATTTATGATCTTCATTGAACATTTCATTTACATTTGTGGAATAGAAGGAAGAAAACTCTCCCTCTTCATCCTGATAGAACTGAATATACTTCTTCCACTTTATCACGGCCATGATTGCATTTAAGGCATTCAGGTCAGCGATTTGAATATTGGAAGCATATTCATCAGCATCCCGGTCCGTTAGTGAAATACGACTCGGGATGTGATCGGTCATTTGATCTGTGACCAATGTTGAACGAGCAGTTCCCAATAGGCTCTGTCCGGCCAGTATCAAATCAAGACCAACATCTATAAAAGAAATCTTATTGCTAATCAGGTAATCAATAATAACCTTCTTAGCAGATCCCATGTCAATGCATAGGAATACAAAGTCCAACTCCTCTAACATGGACAAATTCGATTCATCTAGGGATTTGGGATGGGACTTTATTCCGCGGTGCATTTTTGAATAAATCATCTTGAAGTAGCCCACCTTAAAATATTGCCTGTCAAGCTGTTTTGTGGACGGGGCGCCGGGAGACCGGAAAGCATTGTGCTGTAAGAAACGGTCGCCATCAAAAAGATGGATTTCCTGCACCGGTGTTTTGGCTATTTGATCGAGTACATAAGAACCTGTACCTCCAAGTCCAATGATTCCGATTTTATGCCCTTCCAGCTTCTCGGATATTACTCCTATTTCAGCACGAGTTGAATTCGTATCAATGTAATTGAATACAGATTCGTCCACCGGTACTTCAATAACTTCATAAACTCTTGCCGTTTTCGAGAAGTCCATTGAAATTGCCGGCGCGGATATGATTTCGATATACCGAGTGATCTTTTGGTAGTAATCTTTATACCCATGTGGCTTCGGTTTATTTGAAAACGACCGATTCACTTTTATGGCATTCGATAGGTTTCGAGTTGTACTATTGTGCTGTATCGCTGTAATTACACTGCCATCTTTATTACAGGGTTGATCACCAATGAAATGAATTACATGATTTTTCGGTTTAACGGTTTTATTACCCGACAGGTTGAGATCTGTAACAAGAACCCCTTCTCCGATTTCGGAGGAGGAATTCACATACGGGATACAGTGTACAAGTAAGTGCCCATTCCTGAGCTCTAACTTGTATCCTTCATCTTGTAGTCGTTTTAAATCAGGGCTATGATTTATCAGTGGCTGTGACATTGAATACCATCCCTTTTTTAATTGTGACTACATCACCTTTAACCATTACCCCTTTGGGTTTTTGGTTAGATCCCCGTTTATAGGTAACGGTATATACCATATGGGGTACGAATTCAGCTTCAGGAAAGGCAAGTTTTACAACTTGTTCGAATGAAAGCTTCTTTTCGGTTACTTCTACTTTACGACCATTTACTATGATCTCTGTCGCCTGGGCCTCGGACTTCTTATCTCTAGGTTTCTGTTCTTTCGCAGACATGTTTTATCTCCGTGTTTGAATGTTAGTAATTGACACGGAGAAAAAACCTTACTACACTACGTTTTATAAATACGCTATAGTGCGGTTCTGAACCGTGTTATATGATTTTAGAAGGTCTAAGTATTCATATTACTTAGACCTTTTTTATTTTTCCTTTCGGACACCTTTGAACTTCCCGCCACTGGTTTTTACGTCCATAAACTTGCCAGTATCAGCATCTCGTTTCACATAGAACTTGCCATTCGAGTGCTTTACCTGAGTTCGTCCACGAACCGCACCATGTCGCCGGTTATCGCCTGATTTACCATTGGTAGCCATGATTGCCTCCATAGAGTTTAAATTTAATCTGGTTGACAATTTACTAATTTATTTTGTAATTTGTCAACCAACCAAACTTCAATACACCCTATGGAAGCAATTAGAAATCGGATTAAACATGCACGCCTTATGAAGGGCCTGTCTTTACAAGGCCTGTCAGACAAGATGGATAATAAGGTGAGTAAACAGGCTCTGCATAAATACGAGAAAGGTACTGTTGAGCCTGATTTAGACATGATTCAGAATATTGCTGAAGCATTAGACCTAAAACCGGACTATTTCTACCGAGAGGTATCGGTTGAAATCAAGGATATTGCATTTAGAAAATTGACTTCGCTTTCTAAAAAAGAACAAAACCGGATCATTGAAACCGCTCGGGATTACCTAAGCCGCTATCTCGAATTGGAACAAATTGTCGGAAAACAGCCAAGCGTTAAAAATCCATTGAAGGGATTTACTATCAACAATAAAAAAGATGTTGAAAAATCAGCTCAAAAATTGAGAAAAGTCTGGAAGCTTGGCACTGATCCGTTATATAATGTTCTTGAACTATTAGAAGATCATGGTATTAAAGTAATTGAGTTAGAAGGAGGTGATTCTATCGACGGGTTTTCAACCTGGGTGAACAAATCTATTCCGGTAATTGGCCTAAACGCCCTAAAAAGAAAAAGTCTGGACCGATACCGGTTCACTGTCTTGCATGAGCTTGCTCATCTTTTATTAGACCTGGAAGTATTTTCAGAAAATGAGCAGGAAAAGCTTTGCCACTATTTTGCCGGAGCTATGCTCTTACCACTTAGTACCATTGAAAATGAACTTGGTTTAAAAAGAAAGAAAGTTTCTCTGGAAGAACTTAAAGCTATCAAAAAACAATATGGCATTTCTATGCAGGCCAGTGTTTACCGGCTCAAGGAACTAAGTATAATAAGTAGTGCCACTTGTAGTAATTTTTTCCAAT
>JBNJFK010000031.1:0-15393 GCA_051746765.1 Bacteroidota bacterium | reverse complement strand
TGAAGATGCTTTCAAGGAATTTCAGAGTCGTCCAAGATCGAGTTCTTCTCCCTTTGTAAGCTCGATCACTTCCTCGTAAAACGGTTGGGCTTGTTCTCGATCGCTGTCCCACTGACGGTTTCGGTTCCCGTCATCGACCCAGACCGCTCGATAACGATCAGCTGCAAGATAGGAGAGTTGAACACGTCCGGACGTGTCACTTTGGGCGATGTAATTGGCCCTCGAGGAGAGATCGAACGGTTCCCGAAAGAGGAAAAGTGTGTATCCTTCCAACCGATCTCCCGAGTCTGCGGAGAAAAATCGGGCCTGAACTGCTCCATCGTCTATTTCGTCTCCAGTGGAAACGGCCAGTGCATAGGACGAGCCCAGGGAGTTGTTTCTCGTATCCTGCAGCTCTGTACCGATTCTCAGAATAATTGTGGTATTCTCCGGAAGAGGTCTGGAAAATTCGACCGTCGCCGATTTGCGCCCGAGACTTACTTCGTACGGGATTCCCAAATCGGGTTCCACTTGAAGTGCCTCCTGAAAACTTCCCCGGTCGATGAACTTGGAGAATTGAAATTCAAACTCCCGTCCGTCGAAGCGAACCGTTTCATTTTCCGGGCGGGTCGATTCAATTTCCGGTGGTGTACGGTCGGGCGGTCCCCCGGTCGGTGCTACCGGTGTGGCACAGGAGACGAGAAAAAGGAGAAGAAGTAGCCACCCGCTAGGATAGGTGTGCATTTTCATGATGGTGATCACCTCCCCTCCTGCCTGCAGGATTCCCGGATGTGCGGAGAGGGAGGGATTCGAACCCTCGGTACCCTTTGCAGGGTACACTCGCTTTCCAGGCGAGCCCGTTCGACCGCTCTGGCACCTCTCCAAATCGAGCGCAAAGATAGATGGTTTTTGTTCGAATTCAAAAGCTTTGCCCATCACAAATGAAACTGTATGGTGGTCTCGCTCCAGACCGCCCGGTTCTCGTCTTCGGCTGCACGAAATTGCCATTGAAACGCTGCATCCAGAACGGAATTCAGCCATGGCTCTGACTCTACTGAAAGTGTCTCCTCATCCCCTGCAGAAATCCGGAGAAGCCTCGCCTCTTCCACCGTACCATCGGGTCCGATCAGAAGACGGACATCGACAACCACACGGCCTCTGTACTCTTCCGGCACGCTCGACCGGGATGGTTCGACAATCTGAACGATTCGAGCCGGTTGCTCCGGATCGGCAACCGGTACCCTGTCTCCCTCTCCCTGACTGGATGGTTGCGATGATTCCAGAGCTTCATCCAGATTCAATTCAGCATCCGGAAGCTCCACAGGATCCTCGATAATCTCGTCATCCGGAACCGGAATCGGTGTTACCGGCCTCGATGGTGTGGGTTCGATGATCCGATGCGTAGTCGATGGTGGAAGTTCCAACGTATTCGTGCGCTCACCACCGAAATCGATCTCTTGATGACGGGCCGATTCACGTTTCGCGGGCTTCCACTGTACAAGCAGAATGAGTATGACCAGTACCAGAATCATCGACCCCATGAACCGGTGACGGTGCGTCATGTTGCGTGTTGCATCCATCCCGGCCTCACCTGCAGGGTGCTCGTTTCATTGATCGATAAAGAATGTTAAATCATTCGCTCAGTGCACGACGAATAAACCCTTCACTCGCTTCCAGTTTCTGCTCCGCCTCCCTCTTCGAGAGACCGGCAAGAGCCATCATAAGTGCAGTCTTCACATGTCCGTCAGAGATTCCCAGCAATCGGTCGGCCTCATCATAGTCGACATCTCCCAACATCATGACAATCCGCTTCGCGCGCTCTTTCAACTTGTTGTTGCTAAGCATGAGGTCAACCATCACATTCTCGTACACCTTCCCCAGGCGGACCATGGCACCCGTCGTCATCATCCCCAATACCATCTTTTGGGCCGTCGCACTCTTCATTCGCGTACTACCCATGATCGCCTCCGGCCCGACAACCACATCGATCATGATATTCACATCGACCTCCACGTGATCGGCGGAGACTGTAGTAATGAAGATCGTGGTACATCCACGACGAGTCCCCTCCTCTATTGCACCATGAACATAGGGAGTCCGACCGCTGGCAGCCAACCCACATACGACATCATGGGGCCCGGCATCGACGGATGCCAAATCCCGAACACCCTCCTCTTTTTGATCTTCAATTCCCTCTTGCGCAACAAACATGGCCTCCTGACCACCAGCCATGAATCCGTGTACAATATCCGGGGCGGTCCCGAATGTCGGCGGAATTTCTGCAGCATCAACCACACCCAGCCGGCCACTTGTTCCTGCCCCGAAGTAGTAGAGTTTTCCACCGTTCAGGATGGCATTCCGTACGGTTTCAATCGCTTCGGCGATCTGTGGAAGTCTGGTTTTTACCGCATCGGCCACCTTGGCATCTTCACGATTAATCATCTCCGCAATTTCCAGCGGGGATGCCAGGTCGATCCCGACCGTCTCCGGATTTTGTTGTTCTGTTTGGAGGTTTTTCAGTTGATCAAACAGAGCCTGTCGGGTCTGCTCGTTTCTTTCTCGGGCTGAACTCAAGGATCGATACCTCTTACGTCTCTGGTTATCTGTCTTCGGTCTATCGAAGGGGAACACCCATTCAATTATCCAGTGCTTGGTTAGTATCCGGTTTTTCCGGAAATCATACCAATCTCATCTGGAAGTCGATTCAAATGAATCTCCCGATCTCATTGTCCGAAAATAGATTTTGGGTAACATCCGAACCTTCTCGACCGTATTGAGATGAGCCCGCTGGTTAAACACCTGATAGCGATTTTCCTCGATCTTTCGCAGAATGGAGCTGTAGTTTTCTCGTGCAAGCCAGACCGGAAGACGACTGTCTTCCGACAGCATGGGTATTCCCAAATCTGCTCTAGAGTAGTATCTTCGCGCCCTCGTGATCTGAAATCGCATGAACTGCTCGAAGTTTGAATCCGTCTGAGCGTCGAATAGTTGATCTTCCCGAATTCCGAACAGATCCAGTTCATCTGTCGGGAGATAGATCCGATTTCGACGCAGATCTTCACCCACATCCCTTAGTATGTTGGTCAACTGCATGGCAATTCCAAGATCCACTGCATATTCGAGTGCCTCTTCCCGTTCGTAACCAAAGACTTCGCTGGTCATAAGCCCAACCGTCGAAGCGACCCGATAGGAGTACTCGTAAAGCTCCTGAAACGTCTCATACCTCCGAATGGTCAAATCCATCCGAACACCTTCCATCAATTCGAGTGGCAATCGAACCGGGATCTGCCAATGGCGAAGTGTCTGTGCAAACGCCGTAAGTACCGGCTCGCGATCCATTGTACCGGTGTAGTGTGCCAAGAGCTCCTCTCGAAAACGATCCAGTCGTTCTTGAACATCGGAAACCCGCAATTGACGCTTTTGAATCAAGTCCTCAGATTCATCGACCAGATCATCCAGATATCGACAGATCGCGTAGATGGAGAAGATGCCCCGCTGCTTTACGTTGGGCAGGAATCGAGTTGCAAGATAGAAGGTCTTTGCGTAGGTACGCGTCACTTCCCGACAGTGCTCATACGCCCGCTGCATTCGTTCATCTTCGATCTCCTCGGTAACAGCGCGATGGATCGAGGTCATCTCGTACCAAGGTCGAACAGCCTGATATGCACTCTTCAGTAGTCCAGTCATGAATTCATAGTCGTCAATTCGAATCTATTGTCATAGGAGATAATCGAGGAAGTGGATTGAATCGTTCCCGACGGGCAGGCTCTGCATGAACTTTGATGTAGTTTTGCTATTTTCAGACGATTGCGAGATCCGCCTGGAACCGGTGGTACGTACGCGAGGACTGGAAACCGATCCCCACGCAGCCAATATCGATCCCATGAGACAACGCCAAAAAAAAATTACGATCTATCAGGTTGCAGACCGGGCTGGAGTGGCCATCTCCACCGTCTCCCGAGTATTGAACGACTCTCCCAATGTGTCGGAGAATACAAAAAAACGAGTGGAAGAGGCGATTAAAGAGCTCAACTTCCGCCCGCAGGTGAATGCGCGAAATCTGGCGAGCCGCAAACCACAGATGCTCGCCATTGCCGTTCCCTCTTTCACGACTCCCTTTTTTAATGAAGTACTCAAGGGAGTCAAGGATCAGATTCAGGAGATGGATCTGGATATCATCATTTACAACACCGGGTCCAAAAATCCAGAAGAATCCGTCGAGAATTTCTTTGACCGGGGCACCGCAGATGCCATCATTGCCATCTCCATCGAAGTTACCGAGACCATCGACCAACGCATCAAAGCGTCCGGCACGCCCACGGTACTGGTTGGAAGCAGTCATCCCGATTACGATTACTACGAGTTGGACGAATACATGGGTGGAGAGGTTGCCGGAAAACACTTTGGTGAGCAGGGATTCAAACGACCCGCTATTCTGCTTCCATCCGTCGAATCACGTGCATCCCGGGAACGAAAAGAGGGATTTCTGCATGCGCTCAAAACGTTTGGAATCCGTGTCGAAGAGCCCCTTTTTCTGACCGGTGACAGCACAAAACATGCTGGTTTTACAGAAGAAGCCGGCTACGAAGCGATCATGAAACTGAGCAAATTGGGTGAACAACCCGATGCCATCTTCTGTCTGAATGATACGCAGGCGATTGGGGCGCTTCACGCACTTGACAAACTCGGTATCCGGGTTCCAGAAGATCTTGCCCTTATGGGATATGACAACATCAAGTTTACGCGCTATCTGGATCTGACCACCATCGACCAAAAGATGCACACCATCGGAAAGATGGCCACTCAACGACTCGCTCAGATTATCAAGGATCCCGACCTTCCACTCGAACAGACACGAATTGAGCCGGAGTTGGTCGTCCGGAACTCGACCCGTCGCCGAGAGAGCTGACCCGGTGTTCAAAGTGCCTGCAGATCAAAAAACCCTATTACCTCAGTAAAACAAGATGAGATCACCCGACGCACTCAAGCAGTGCATCTATCAGACATCCCACCCGGAATTGAGCCCGTACCGCGGAAAGGTCCGGGACGTCTACCCTCTCCCAAATCAACGGTTGGGAATTGTAGTTACCGACCGGATTTCAGCGTTCGATCATATCATGAAACAGGCCATTCCCTACAAAGGTCAGATTCTGAATCTGCTCTCCGGTTTCTCGTTTCGGGGGATCGACGACCTTCTCCCGACCCACCTGATCGACATCCCTCACCCCAATGTGACCATTGCAAAAGCATGTGACCCTCTTCCTGTCGAGGTTGTTGTCCGCGGGTATCTGACGGGACATGCCTGGCGCGTTTACCGTGATGGAGGGCGAACACTTTGTGGTGTTTCGCTTCCGGACGGAATGGTCGAACATCAAGCATTTCCCGAACCGATTTTGACACCGGCTACCAAAGCCGACGAGGGGCACGACGAGGATATCAGTGAAAAAGAGATTCTCGATCGAAAAATTGTCAAGCCGGAGGTGTGGGAAGAGGTACGATCCCACGCTTTCCGTCTATACAACCGCGGGCAGGAGATCGCAAATAAACACGGACTCATTCTGGTTGACACCAAATATGAATTCGGACTCTGGAACGGAGAAGTGACCCTCATTGATGAAGTGCACACGGCCGACTCGTCACGCTACTTCTATCTGGATGGATACGAGGAGCGACAATCAAGGGGAGAACCTCAAAAACAACTCTCCAAAGAGTTTCTCCGGGAGATGCTCATGGATTCCGGTTTTCAGGGGCGAGAAGGAGAAACCGTACCCGATCTGAGCGATGAATTTCGTTGGGAAGTCCATGAACGCTATGCCGAACTTTTCGAAAAACTGACCGGCACACCTTTTGAACCGGTTCCAACCCCCGACTTTAATCAAACACTTGAGAAGGTTCTTCGCCCCTGGGTAAGCCGTTAATCGGGGGAGCGCTCCCCCCGTTGCGGTCCAAGATAGATTTCGGACACGACCGTTCGGGGAGACAGAGTGGGAAGAATAGCCAGGAGTCGAGCCAGATCCTCTGCACTTGCCAATTCATCGGGCTCCACATTCACACCTTCCCACGAATGAGTGAGTACCTGTCCCGGATGAATGAGTGTTGCTGCAATACGGGTCTCTTCCAACTCTCGTCGAAGTGCCGATACCCAGCCGTGCAATGCCTGTTTTGATGAAGCGTACGCGGCGTGCCCCGGTTTCCCCCGCAGCACCACATCCGATCCGATATAGACGAGCAACCCGCGATCCAGACTGCGAAGCTCCGGCAGGAATCGGCGGGTCAACTCGATTGGAGCTCGCGCGTGCAGTATCCACTGCCGTGTCAACTCCGACTCATCCGTCGCTTCAGCCGTTCTCAAAAGGAAAGAACCGGCATTGTGGATCATCATACCAATCGGTGGCAAATCGGCCGGTCGATCCATACCCGATAGTTGATCTGTAGAGGATAGATCACACACCGTAGACCGAACCAGTGAACTCCCCTCTTCCCGACACCGGGCGACCGTCTCCTCCAGAGGTTTCTCACTCCTGGAGATGAGCCACATCGGGCGGTGAAACGTGCGAGCCAGATGCACAGCGACTGCACGACCGATCCCCCGGCCGGCTCCGGTTACAACAATGGCAGACTGTTCAAACTGTGAGCTCACGGGATCTGCATGAATTTGTGCGTCTGTAAACTCACCTGCCACTGTGGATTCTTTTTGACGTAGTCGATGATCAGCGGAATCGACTCGGGAGTCTCCCATTCGGGTTGTAGCGAGAGATGTGTCCTGGACGAACAGCGGATTTCATTCTCTTCGGCCCACGTCAAATCTTTTCGGGTCAATACCACCACCTTGAGCTCGTCGACCACCGGAAAGATCTCGTCTATAGGTTTTTTGAATCGTTTTGGCGAGAGAGTGACCCAGTCGATCTCCCCGCGTAACGGTGACGAACCACTCGTTTCCAGATGAACCTCCAACCCCTTCTCGTGAAGTGACCGACTCAAGGCGGTAAGATCGTGAAGCAAAGGTTCTCCTCCCGTGATCACCGCCAATTTGGCGCCGCTTCCGGCGGCCCGTTGTGCAATCTCTACTGCTTCGACTTCCGGGTGTGCATTCGCATCCCAGCTTTCCTTGACATCGCACCACCAGCACCGGACATCACAACCGCCAAGTCGAATAAAATATGCCGCCCGACCCGCGTGCATTCCTTCTCCCTGAATCGTGTAAAACGACTCCATGAGATGGTATGATTCTGGATTGGAAGCGTTTAAATAGGTCACGTCACTCCTCCTGGTCCGTATACTCAACCCAGCTGTTTGCTGTCTCCCAGACCGTTACTCGAAGCTCGATTCCGTCGGGTATTCGTTTCACGGTCTCGGTGTGTATATACTCGGCAATCCTTTCGGCTGTCGTTGGGACCTCCAAAACGTCATCGAGAAGGCCGTGATCCAATCCTCCTTTTTCGGAATCGGCTGCCGCCCATTTCAACTCCTTGAAATCGCAGACCATATCTGCACTTTTCAGGTACCTCGACGGATTGAGCTTATTGGATTTGGCCTCGATATGCACTTTGTACGTGTGACCATGAATTCGGCCACACTTCCCGTCATACCCCTTGATGGAGTGGGCTGCATCAAACGTAAACTCTGTATGAAGTCTCCAGGTAGGCATGGAAAAAAGGATCCTGATCTCGGGTTCAGCATGGGTTCAGTCGTCCACAAACGGATACCGGTCGCGGACAGACCCGAAATTTACGGCTTTTTCTCCCCAACCAACAGATCCCGAACCGCCTCTGTTACCGTCGGACTCTGCCCTTTTCGGGCAGCCAAACGAGATGCCACAAGTCCGAGATGACGATAGAGTACCTTTCGGTCAGAGGCATCCTCCATCAAACGCAGGTGTTCTCGAATTGTCTCGAGATCTCCCCGTTCGATCGGGCCGGTCAAACTCTCGGAAAGACCCTGCGTCACGAGATTCGATACCGTGCGATGCAGCAGTGGTTCGAGTAAATGGAGATTTCCATCCGGGATCACCTCCTGAAGCAGATCTTCTGCAATTGAAGCAAGTGAAACGAGGTAATTGGAGAGAAAGACGGCCGAAAGGTGGATCTGACTCTTTTGATCCCGGGTCACGTTGTGTGTTGTGGCGCCGAGACGCTCCCAAAAGAGTCGGAGTTCAGTCAAAAAGTCTTTATCGCCTTCGAGTGTCAGGTGGATGTCGCGAAATCCGGTAGAGCGTTCCCCCCGGACAAACGTCTGTAGTGGGTGACACGAAGCGATTCGTGCGCCTCTTTCTCCCAATGGATTGAGTAAATCCGAGGCGCCCCCGCCCGATAGATGAGCCACCGATCTCGAATGCCAATTCACAGCCGGAAGTGAGGCAAGACGGGCAGCCACCCGTCCGATCTGATCGTCAGGCGTCGTTACAAAGATCCAGTCTCCCAGATCTTCCCCCGTCAATCCTGAAAACGGAATCGCTTGTGAACGTAGAGATTCCGGACAGGGAGATCGATCGGAACGAAGTACGACAGATTCAATCGAACAGCCCGATTCGAATGCATCGAGAAGCAGTGTCGATCCGACAGCTCCCGGCCCGATGATCGTAAGAGTAGGTGATTTGCTCATTATGCTACTGTCCAAACCAGTGAAATCCAGTGATCATGATCCTGCCAGGAAAGTGCCTTCATGGGGGAGTGTGAATCCAGAGAAATCTCAAACTTTTCGGGTTGAACCGGTTCGACCCGAACCCGGTTCATGCGAGTGCGAAGACCTGTTCCACATCGTTTGAGGGCTGCCTCTTTCAATGTCCAAAGGCGGAGCATATCCTCACTTTGTCCCGAATCCCACCAACGGGACTCCTCCGGATGAAGAATACGGGTTCCAAGAGATTTCGAGATTGTCCGTTGAAGGGGTTCGAGATCGATCCCCAGATCGAGGTCAAGAGAGGCTGCACCTGCCAGCAGAGAGGGTGAATGTGAAAGCGAGAGCCAGGCTTTGACTCCGTTTCGACTGGCAACCGGCTTGCACCCGTCCATTCGTTCAAGAGACCACGGTGGTTCTCCACCGACAAGGTGGAGCAATTCGTGGAGCAGATGATCTCCGTCGATTCGTTCACGTCTACGCCTGTTTTCTCCAGAATGTACCGGTTGGCGTGTGGACGCCAACAGAGATATGGAATCCGGAAGATCCGGATGGGAGAGCGGGATGAGATCTGATTTCGGGATCATAGATGCAAGATCCGGAAAAACAACTCCAGATAAAAGGCAGGCAGGGCATGCTACTACATTTGGCATCTGAAATCCGTATTATTGGAAAATTGAAATGAAACCATCTTTACGCAACCAAGAACGTCCTACTTCATGTCCCAACAGGAACCGACCCTGAGTGAACAACAATCCATCCGGCGAGAAAAGCTGGAAGCGATCCGAGATGCCGGCATTAACCCGTACCCCTACTCGTTCGATGTGAGTCATCACTCGGACGAACTCCACCGTGACGCCGAAAGCTGGATCGAAAAAGGGAGTGAATCTCCGGAACGGATCTCGGTCGCCGGTCGGATCATGACACGACGAGTGATGGGTAAGGCCTCTTTTTTCAATCTTCAGGATGCCAATGGGACGCTTCAAATCTACATCCGACGGGATGATGTGGGCGTAGAGACCTACAATGACCTCTTCAAGAAGTGGGTCGATATTGGCGATATTGTCGGAGTGAAAGGTTTTCTGTTCAGAACGAGAACCGGCGAGACGACGCTGCATGCCGAATCGTTCCAACTGCTGAGCAAGTCTTTGCGACCGATCCCTGTACCAAAAGAGAGCGAGAATGAGCAGGGTGAAAAAGTTGTGCATGACGCCTTCGCCGACAAGGAACAACGATATCGACAGAGATATGTAGACTTGATCGTAAACCCGTCGGTTCGCGAGATCTTCCGCAAGCGCACCGAGATGATTCAGGCCATTCGGACCTACCTGAACCGCGGTGGCTACCTGGAAGTGGAGACACCAATCCTGCAACCGATCTATGGCGGAGCATCGGCACGACCCTTTACGACCCACCACAACGCTCTGGATATGCAGCTCTATCTGCGTATTGCCAACGAACTCTATCTGAAACGATTGATCGTCGGTGGCTATGACGGAGTCTACGAGTTCTCCAAGGATTTCCGGAATGAGGGCCTCTCCCGATTTCACAACCCGGAATTCACACAGGTTGAACTCTATGTCGCCTGGAAGGATTACGAGTGGATGATGGGCTATACCGAAAAAATGATCGAAGAGGTTGCGGTCGCCCTGCACGGAACAACCAAAGTGACCGTTGGTGATCATGAAATCGATTTCAAGACACCGTGGAAACGAATCCCGATGTTCGATGCCATCAAAGAGAAAACCGGAGTGAATCTTCATGGTGCCGGCGACAAGGAGGTTCAGCAGCTGGCCGAGAAGGTGGGAGTCCAGCTGGAACCGGGTATGGGTCGTGGAAAGATGATTGATGAAATATTCGGCGAGACGGTCGAACCCACCCTCATTCAACCGACCTTCATTACCGACTATCCGATCGAAATGAGCCCGCTGGCGAAACGTCACCAGGACAAAGAGGGGCTGGTCGAACGATTTGAAGTGATCTGTAACGGGAAAGAGATCGCAAATGCCTTCACCGAACTCAACGACCCTCAGGATCAGCGAGAGCGATTCGAAGAGCAGGTTCGTCTGCTCTCTGATGGGGATGACGAAGCCATGAAACTGGACGAAGACTTTCTCCGCGCGCTGGAATTCGGCATGCCGCCAACGGCGGGACTCGGCGTTGGAATGGATCGCTTGGCCATGATCATGACGAACTCCGAGTCGATTCGGGATGTCCTCTTTTTCCCGCTCATGCGACCGGAAACAGAAAGCGACTCTGGCGAATGACCCCGAATTTCTGATCGAGGAGCTCTGTGAAACTGGAACTGTATTTGGCCCGGCGCTACTTCAAAGGGAAGCGACAAGGCTCCCGTTTTCTTTCATTCGTCAAGATGATCGCCATCGGTGGAATCGCCGTGGGTGCTGCAGGCCTTCTTATCTCGCTTTCGATCGTGCACGGCTTCAAATCGGCCATCGAGGAGAAAGTCCACGGTTTCGCTCCCGACATTACCATTCAATCCACCGCGTCCGGTTCGCTCTCCCAAGCCGATACATTGAGCCAGTATGCGCTCGAAATGGACGAAATTCTCCGTGCGACACCTGTCGTTACCGGAGAAGTGATGATACAGTCAAGATCCGAAATCAGTGGAACCCTGCTTAAAGGGGTTCAGCCCGAAAACGGAGATGTCACCGATCTGAAATCCTATATCCGGGACGGGACCTACCGACTTGAGCAGGAAGATCGTGAACTCCCTCCCATCCTCTTGGGACACCCGCTTGCACAATCGCTCCGCGCAGAGATTGGAGACCGGATTACACTCTTTACCGTTGACGGAATTCCCGGGCCTCTTCACTCTCCGGAAATTGTCCAATTCGAGCTGGCCGGCATCTACGAAACCGGAATTGAACGTTTCGATGACGCCTTTGCCCTGGCACCCATCGACCCGGTTCGTAGGCTCTTTCGGATGGAGAGGCAGCACGCGACAGCTGTCGAGATCAAAACCGCCACACCGGACCGAATCGAAGAAGTTCGACAACGTCTGGATCGTGAACTCCCCTTCCCTCTTATGGCCGAAAGTATTTTTCAACAGCATCGAAACATCTTTGCCTGGATCGATCTTCAGGAACAGACCATTCCACTTGTCATCAGTGTCATGGTGATCATCGCCGCTTTCAACCTGATTGGTACGCTACTGATCATGGTTCTGGAACGTACTCGGGATATTGGTATTCTGAAGACCATGGGAGCCCGGAATCGCGCCATTCGACGAATCTTCATGATCGAAGGTCTCATGGTCGGTCTTGCGGGCCTCGCCTTGGGCATCCTGATCGCTGTCCTGTTTAATTGGGTTCAAGCCACATGGCAGGTGATCCCCCTTTCCCAGCAAAACTACTACATGACACATGCACCGGTCGAACCGCACCTGACCGATTTTTTACTCGTTTCAGTGGTCACACTCATCCTCTGTCTGGTTGCATCCTGGTTTCCTGCACGAGTGGCTTCCCGAACAGATCCGATCCGTGTACTATCGTTTCATAATTAGAGTTGCTATCATCTTCTAAGCTGTCAACCCCGGGATTGGGGTGTGGTGGCCGGAAGCGCGATCGATCATTTACCACTGATACTGAATCACAAACGTTGATGGAGTCCCCACCTTCACCTGCAGATATACTGAAACGCGTTCGAACACTGGAGGTTCGGACGCGCGGATTGGTCAACTCTCTGTTCGGTGGCGAGTATCAATCGGCGTTCAAGGGGCGCGGAATGGCTTTTTCCGAAGTGCGAGCCTATAGCTATGGCGACGATGTTCGCCAGATCGACTGGAATGTTACGGCACGAAACGGGGAACCGTTCGTGAAGATTTTCGAAGAAGAGAGAGAGCAGACCTTGATGATCTGTCTGGATGTCTCGGGAAGCTCCCTCTTTGGCAGTGGCAACCAGAATCGACTCGAATTGGCTGCCGAAGTAAGTGCACTGCTTGCCTACAGTGCCATCAGCAACGGGGACAAGGTCGGACTTCTTCTGTTTGGCGAAAAAATATTGAAACTGATTCCTCCAAAAAAAGGGAAAACACACATTCTGAGGCTGATTCGTGAATTGGTTGTCGCTCGACCCACGAATCAGGGTACCGATCTTGCAGAGGCCCTGCGCTACCTGAATCGGATACTCAAACGTCGCGCCATTGTTACACTTCTCTCGGATTTTGATGCCCCTGATTACGAAAAAGAGCTTCGGATCACTCACCAGAGACACGACCTGGTCGCCTTGAGAATAGAAGATCCAATGGAGAGAGAACTACCCGATCTCGGACTCATTCCCGTACGGGATCCGGAAAGCGGTGACTCTGCATGGATCGACAGTTCGAGTCGGCGGGTAAGACACGCCTATAAAGAGCGGCAAGAGCAGAAGAGAAACCAGTTAGAACAGCTCTTTCGGCGATCCACAATTGATCATGTGAATCTGTCGACCAATCGTCCGTGGATTCAGCCGCTCAGTCAGTTCTTCCTTCAGAGATCTGCCCGGTATTGATCCTGATCCCCGGAAATCACGCTACTGAAGAGCTCTTCGCGATGTTCCGGTCGGTCGATGGCAGCCAGCAGGTAGTCCAACTCGATTCGCAACTGCTGAAACTCTTCATGGTACTGTTCGGCCAAACTTTCGGAAACCGGCAGATCTGCAGTTCGGGAGTTGATCGGCTCTCCGTTTTTGTAGAGTCGGTAACAGACATGCGGACCTGTTGCCAATCCGGTTGAACCGACATATCCGATGACCTGCCCCTGTCGAACCCGTGACCCGGCTCGAACGCCATCTGCAAAACGACTCATGTGAAGATAGGCTGTCTTGTAGACGCTGTTGTGCTCGATTTGTACAATATTTCCGTTTCCGCCACGATATTGTGCCTCACGTACGGTTCCGTCACCGACCGCAATAATCGGCGTGCCTTGTGGTGCCGCGTAGTCCACACCGTGATGAGGTCTCCGACGATTCAGAATCGGGTGCATGCGATTTTGCGAAAAGCTCGAACTGACACGTTGATTGTATCGGAAGGGTGCCATTAAAAGATCTCTCTCCAGGCTCTCCCCTCGTTCATTGTAGTACCCTTCTTGATCCTCTGAATCAAAGTGGTAAGCCTTGTGAACCTGCCCGCGGTGAACAAACTCGGCAGAGTGAACACGGCCAATTCCATACCGCTCGTCTCCGACATATACTTCGTCATAGATCGCCTTGAATGAGTCTCCTTGCCGAAGTGCGAAAAAGTTAATTTCCCACGCATAGATATCTGCGATCTCCGATGCCAGGGCTTGAGGGACACCCTGCTCCTGGAGTGTAAGATAGAGCGACTGGTCAATCGTACCGGAGGCATAGGTTCGTACCGTTCGCGTCTCGAATTCGCCGAGATCGACCACGACCGACGACTCATCCCACTGCAACCGAAGATACTCCAAACGATTCATCTGCCAGACAAACCCTTTCGGGACTCCGTCTTCCAGATAGATTCGATATGTTTGACCGGCACGCATGTGACGAAGGTTCGCCTCATTGGACGCCTCTCTCTGAATCCGGTCGATCTGCAATGGAGAAACGTCGTGTCGATTGAGAAGTACATAGAGACTCTCCCCACGCCCGATTTTCTCCTCCACTACTTCGTATCTGTCCAGATTGACACCGAACTCATCCAGTTGCGGGGACGATTCAGCCGATTGTTGCTTCGCTGATACCTCCTCGATCGGACTCTTTTCATCCACGGAAGAATCGGGTGATGTGCAGGAGAGAGCACCGAAAAAGATTGCAACAAGAATCAGCGTATCAGGTCGAAAATATTGAATCATGGCCTTTCAACTATCTGTATACCAGTCATATGCACACCTTTAAATTCCGAAAGACAATGACAATCTTGCAGGAATTCGGCGCAAGTAATTCATGGTTCGATAAAAGTTTTGAAGATGATAATGATTATATAACTAAAATACACATCAATTATCAATTTATATGTAATTATTTATAAAATAACAGATCAGTATTATGATCATTCAAGCGAGAATTAGTTTTTCCTCTCCGGCATTTCGTTGTATTTTCCCTTTCTTTGACGAATACGATGCACAGAAGCACCACCGATCGCCTATTATATACCTGCCGATACAATCGGTTCCATCCAGTCGCACTGATGCTCGTCTGGATCTGTATAACTATGTCCATACCGGAATCCGGTTGGACACAACAGATTCACACATACGTAGACCAGGATTCGGTCGAAGTCGGTGAACCTTTTCATCTCATTCTGGTTGTTCAACGTGAATCGGGCGTGGAAGCCCTCTCTCTCCCTGACGGTGAAGGCCTTGAAACCGAAGAGATTCACCTGCTTTCCCGAGAACGATTCCAGCCTGAAGAGACACGTGACAGTCTTCGATTTCGTCTTCAATACTTCGGACTGCAGGACACCACACTTGCGTCGATTTCGATTCGGCTGCTGGAAGAGTCCGGAGACACCCTCACGCTTCGTACCCCCGAACTCCCTCTCTACTTTCGATCCGTTACCGAATCGGATGCGGACTTTCTACCTATGAAACCCCTCTATGACTTTGCTCGTCGAATCTGGCCCTGGATCCTTGCTCTTTTTATTGCAAGTCTGATCGGATACTGGCTCTATCGACGACTGCGTACTACAGAGGAAATTGAACGTTCTCGGCCGACTCCACCCCGTCCGTTTGTTGATCCACTTCAGGAGTTAGAGAGATCCATTCAAAGAGCAACCGCCACTCCTCCCTCAGAATTGCTTCATGATCCAACTCCATCGACCGTTGAACTTGGCGATGCCAT
>JBNJFK010000030.1:0-15654 GCA_051746765.1 Bacteroidota bacterium | reverse complement strand
CAGCCACCCACGTTTCGGTGTTCCCATCCAACCTCGCCACGAAGTTTCTCTTCCTGACCAAAACCCAATGACAGACGAACTGCTCTTGTCTCTTCCTGGCGTACACGGATCGTGGCATCAAGCAGACTGTCGGAAGCCGCCTCCTCCGGGATGGAAAGCGTGGCAAACCGAAAGAGGTGGTGATTAAACAGCTCCCGCTGTGCATCCTGGATCTCATCCTCCCGATAGACGTCCCCCGATGAGATTCCCGTCTCTCGCAGAATGATCGACTCCCGAATGGAATACTCCCCCTCGATCGAAAACTCACCATATCGCATGCGCGGGCCGGGTTTGAGCACCATCTCAATATCGACCTCGCCTTGCGAATCGGGCTCACTTACATCCATCTCCACTTCGGCATAGGCGTACCCTTCTGCCTCCATTGCAGAGAGGAACAGACCGGAGACCTCCGACTCCCGTATGGTCTGGTAGCGGACACCTGACTGAAAGTCATGCCGCTGTTCGGCTCGCCGGAAGAGGCGACTCTGCACGATCCGTTGTTCACTCGCTTCCGACGCTTCGATGCTCCATTCAAAAGAGCCGATCCGAAGTGGTGTCCCCTCTGAAATCCGGAAGCGGATTCGCTCCTTCCACTCCTTTTCACCCGGCTCACGCTCTACATTTACCTGAACCCGATCGAATCCGCGACGTTGATAATAGCGCTCCAACCGGATCCGGTCACGTTGCAAATCGTCTTCATCCACCAGATAGTCATCGGTCTTCCCGATCAATTTCTGCCAAAACGAAGGGGTTTCGATGGCGATCACACTTCTCAGGACGACCTGATCGTAGGTCTCGTTTCCTTCAAACTCCACCTGCCAAACGACCGGGTCCCGATCCTGCCCCTGAACCGGCACCGAAATCAAGCTGAAAGCAACGGCCATGACGAACAATAAGAGCTTCAAAACTAACGACATGGACGCGGCTTCGTTCCGGTTTCGGGTTCCGTTCAATGTACAAAGCCTCGAAGAGAGTTTTGATTCCAAACGATCTGATTGTAATTTCATTGCAGACACCCAACGGTGTTCGGTTCCTCCCACCGGAGGACGAAGAGGGAATCCCGTGAAAATCGGGAGCTGTACCCGCAACTGTCAGCCTGCCGATGCATGCGCATCGGACATGTGATGAGTCTCACCAAACCACTGCCTTCGGGCGGGAAGGTCACTCACCACGGGCGAGCCAGGAGACCTGCCGATCATCCAATTGTCGCACCTTCGGGCATAAAGGTGGGCGAACAGATTCATATGTACCCGATCAACTTTGTGTGGCCGTGTACCACAGGTGCACTGCTGTTGACCCTCCTGTTCTGGACCGAGAGTCCGGCCAGAGCGGTAAAAATTCCTGCCGAAACGCCCCAAACATCTACAGACACCACGCAGGTACCGGCTCTGCATGAGGAGTTGGAAAGCGTCCTTATTCGTTCCACCCGGATACCGCTCTCATCCCGACGGCAAGCAATCCATGTAGAGACGATCCGGATGGACTCTTGGGAACGCCTCTCGCCAAACCATCTTGGGGATCTTCTGGAAGAGATGAGCAGCCTCACCATTCGGGACCATGGCCCCGGATCCATGGCCCTCCTCTCTCAACGAGGTCTCTCCTCCGGTCAAACCCAAGTTTTGTGGGAAGGATTTCCCATTCGCAGTCTATCATTGAACCAGACCGATCTTTCCTTGCTCTCCGCTCCGCTTTTCAGCTCGCTCGAGGTGAGTCCGGGGACTCCGAGCAGTGCCTGGGGAGGGGGTGCCCTGGGTGGTTCGCTTCATCTTCACAGTGGAGATTCCAACGGAAACCGCTCGACTCTGCGCACCGGTCTGCATGCCGGCGCATTCGGTCAACGGGGAGGCTCCCTGTCGGCGGCCCTCCCGGCCGGCGACCACCGATTCCAGGTTCGCGGACTCTACCGACAGGCATCCAACGACTTCCCCTACCGACATCCGATCACCGGCCGGACCGAACAAAGAGAGTCCAACGCCGGTGAAGAGGGGCAGATCCTTGCGGGATGGAGTCGAGGAAACCATAAAAGCCGCATCTGGATCTGGGATCGCCAGGAAGAGATCCCCGGGAGTCTGCTCCAGCAGAGTGAAGAAGCGATTCAGATCGATCGCGGGCTCCGTTGGACCGGTTCAACCCGAATCCGATTGGCGAAATGGACCCTCTCCCCGTCTGCCTATCTGGAGCAGTACACCTTCCACTATGACCGGGCAGATGAGTCCATTCGCAGCCGGATACGTACGCGCCGACTCTTGACAAGTCTGGATATCGCCCGTCCCACGACCCGGGCACTGCAGTGGCAGGGCGGGTTGGAAGCGGGGCACGAGGAGATCACAACCAACAACTACAATCGTTCACCGATTCGGCGAACCCTGGCCGCACGCCTCCACCCGCACCTGAAAACGGTCAACGAACGACTGCTCTGGACGCCGGCCATTCGCCTGGACCACTACAGTGATTTGGGATGGGTTTTAAGCCCCTCGATCGGAACCAATCTGGAAGTGATCCGTGACCGGCTTCATCTTCGGGGATCCCTCAGCCGGAACTTCAATCCGCCCTCGTTCAACGATCTCTACTGGACGCCTGGAGGAAATCCTGACCTGAAACCGGAACGGGGTGTAACCCTGGAGGGGGGTGTCCACTGGGAACCGTCCATGCGCGGACTGAACAGACTCTCTGTCACGATCTACCGGATTCGACTCCGGAACGGTATCTATTGGACTCCTCAACAGGGATCCGTCTGGAGTCCTGAAAATGTGGAACGCATCCATGCCCACGGACTGGAATCCCGCATCGGAGGATCTTTTCTCCTCTCATCCGTCACAATGACATGGGGAGCCGGTGCCGATTTACGGCACAGCCGGATCGGACGTGCCCGATTTGATGGAGATCAAGCCGTGGACCGGCAGATGCGCTACATCCCGCTCTGGTCCATTCGTTCCCATCTGAATGCAGATCTCCATCGTTGGACCAGCCGAATCTCCTGGCGCTGGACCGACCGGCGTTATACGACGGCCGATCACAACTCCTGGCTGGACCCGTTCCACCGGATGGATCTTCAACTGAGCCGGCGCGGAAATCTGGGGGAGCGCCCGTGGCAACTCTCCGTGGAACTTCGAAATCTACTGAACAGCCGGTACGAAATGACTCCGTGGTACCCCATGCCGGGGCGTCACCTTCAGTTCACGTTCCGATTCGGTTTGATCGAATCCTGAACTTTGAACACCACCGAAGGAGACGATGACCACTTACAAACCGACATTCATCTACATCCAACCATTGAAATCAACATACTCCATGAAATCAACAACTACACATCGACCGTCTCAGCACACCGCTCAACGATTCCTCACATTGCTTCTGCTCGTCGCCTTGTTCACGTCCTGTGACTCCCTCAGCGACAGTGGCGACAATGCCGCCCGGAAGGCCGTATTGACGGCCAACGAAGGAAACTTCTCCGAAGGGAATGGATCGGTCAGCTGGTTCGACCCGGAGGAGGGCACCACTCTGCAACGCCGATTCGAACAAGTGAACCAGCGACCGCTGGGGGGGATCATACAGTCCGTTACCCGGACCGAGTCTCATCTCTATATCGTGACCAACAGTCCGGACAAAATCGAAAAGGTCTCCCTGCCGGACCTGGAGCACGAAGAGACTCTGACAACCGATGAACCGGCATTCACACCGGTGAGTATCGCCATCGCAGACGAGAGCACAGCGTATGTGAGCAGCCTCTACGACCATTCAGTCTACCGGATCGATCCGGGTTCCATGACCGTCGAATCGGACCCCATTTCTACCGGAAATAACCCGCAGGCACTTCTGATCACCGACCAGCATCTGTTTGTTGCCAACAACGGCTTTGGTAATGACGAAACCGTAAGTGTGATCGACATCGACAGTGACCAGGTCGTTGAAACATTGACCGTTGGCGCCGGCCCCCTTCAGATGGATCTTGACGATACGGGTCGCCTGTGGATTCTGAGCGCCGGTCGGACTGCTTACGATGAAGACGGGAACCGGGTACCAGAAGAGGATCTTCCCGGACGTATCGATCTTGTAGACTCTGAAGACGTACAGGTGACCCAAACAATCGATCTGGAAGGAAACCCCGCCGGGTTTGCCCTGGATTTCCGAACAGGATACGCCTGGGTCCTCGGAGAGGATCGCGTCTATCGGGTCGGTCTGGACGATCTCGTTGTCGAGCCGACCGAACTCCCGGTTCGAAAATTTCAAACGATCGGTGTGAGCCCCTGGGAATCCCGTCTCTATCTGGGGCAGAGCCGTGGATACGATCAAAGCGGCCAGGTTTTGATCGCCTCACCGGAGGGTGCATTGATCGACTCTTTCCAGGCAGGGGTCTCCCCTGTTCAGATCGAATTTTTGGAGCTGAACTGACCGGAATTTCTGCAGAAATCGAGCTATCTTTCGTCCGCATCATTCGTTCTACAAAATCGACATCCCAATGATCCAGACGAGCGTTCAACGCCCCGGCCTTCCATACCGTATCGTATTCAACAAGGCGATACGGTATCTACTGCTGATTTTTCTGGTCATTGGACTGGCCGGCTGTGGTCCCGACCGAATGGATGACTATTCCGACCTCTCGGTGGAACTGGTGAATCAGAACGGGGAGACGGTCCGTTTTCCTGACGATTTCAGGAACAAACCGATAATGATCGGGTTCATCTATACTCACTGTCCGGATATCTGCTCCTTCATTACGGCCAACCTCTACAAAACCTGGCAAGAACTCGAAGAGACGGAAGAGGCACACTTTCTTCTGATCACGTTTGACCCGGAAAGAGATACTCCCGAGGTACTCGCCTCCTATGCAGAAGCGTTCGATATGAACCAGCCTCCATTTCAGTTTCTCACCGGATCCCCGGAAACGATCGACTCCCTGATGGAACGGTTCGATGTCCGACAACAGGTCTCCTATACCACAGAAACGGAAGAGGGAGAAGAACTCTACTTTTTGAACCATACCGACAAGGTACTCCTCATCGACGAAGAGTCCCGATTGGTGACGGACTACGGCGGAAGCATGACCCCGGTCCACATCTTCACAACCGATCTTGAAAATCTCTTATGACACAAATAACCCGAACCTGTTTGATCGCTCTTCTATCCATTCTTCCATTGGCCGGGTGCCAATCCGGAGAGGATTCGGATCCTATTCGGGAGGACGGGATTCACATTGAGAATGCATGGGCCAGACCCGCTGCCGAAGGGCGAATGAGCGCCATCTATCTTACACTGACGAAGAATGGAGAGCCCGCCGATTCACTCATGGGAGCATCCAGTGACATTGCAGACCTGGTGGAGATCCACGAAAGCTACGAAGCAGAAGATGGGCTCATGGGGATGCGTCACGTCGAACAAGTACCGTTACCGGTCGATGAATCGGTCCGGTTGGAGCAGGGCGGCCTCCATATCATGTTGATTCAACTGCGACAAGCGATCTCCGACGGAGACCAGGTTGCACTTACCCTCCATTTTGCCCGCTCCGGTGACGTACCGGTTCAGGTACCGGTCCAATCTTCAGATACTCCCTGACAGAGATTCGGTTACAAAAGAAAAGCTCCGCCGGTCAAGCGGAGCTTTCTTGTTGCGGAGCCCCTTGTTCTCCGCTTTACAGCATCGATCCCGAATCGTCCGGAACCGGTGCCGGGTTTCCTCAGGAGATTTCAATTTTACGAGCCGCCTTCTCTTCCGACTTCGGAATTCTGATATGTAATACACCGTTGTCGTACTTGGCGGTCACACCGTCACGATCTACCACATTCGGAAGCGGAAGAGATCTGGAGAATCGGCCGTAACGGCTCTCCACGCGGTGGAATTTACGCCCCTCTTCTTCCTCTTGCCGAATCTTTCGTTCGCCACTGATGGTGAGTACATTCTCCTCCAGGCTAATTTCGAACTCCTCTTTGCTCATTCCGGGTAGTTCGACACTCACCTCAAAGGCGTCATCCGTTTCGGACACATTCAGACCCGGAAAAAATCGTGTCTCGGAATCGCTGAAGAGATCTTCAAAAATCTCCTCAAACCAGGTTCCGGGTCGTCCTTCACCTTGTACACGGTTTCGAAGTACAACCGGTAGTGCATCTCTTCGCATCAACATAACCGTACCTCCATGTCTGGTTAATTTGGCAGGCTCGCCGGCCTGCAGATTCATCGACTGTTCTGCTTTCGAATGTTGCAAAAGGTGTGCCGGAAAATCTGAAAAATCGCTCTCTGACAGTCGTACAGATGAACTCCGTCTGCCCGACAGAGTTGCCATGTACTTTTGACAAGCGGCTGTCAAGACGACGAATTCCCCCCTGAGAAACTGTCAGCCGGGACAGGATCCCGCTTTTTCAATCGAGACAGGCAGACTATATTGGACCCGTTCGGAACTGTCCGAAACCGATCAAATTCCCATGATGAACAATGCAGACCGACAGAAAATGATAACACGATGTGTGGGGTGTGTATGAAGGGGACATTGACCCGAACACGGTACAGGAATCGACTGCTCCTCATGGGAGGGGGTCTTCTACTCCTGATCTTTTCAAGTTTGTGGTTTCCCGATGGATGGGTCTCCGAACAGAGTGGTCACGCCGGATTCTGGTCTCTGGTTCCGCCTCTGGTCGCCATTATACTTGCTTTCTGGACCCGGGAAGTCGTTAGTGCACTTTTTGTCGGCGTCCTGCTCGGCGGGGTGATCTCCGGACAGCAAAATGTGGTTGAGCACTTCCTCATTCCTTCCATAGGGACCGAAAGTTTTGCCCTGATTTTACTGGTCTATCTCTGGGCGCTGGGAGGACTGATCGGCATTTGGACACGAACCGGTGGGGCAGAACGATTTGCAGAATGGGCGGCCAGTCGTCTCGTCAAAGGACCCCGGAGTGCCAAACTTTTTACCTGGGTCATGGGTCTGGTTTTTCATCAAGGAGGGACCATTTCGACCGTCCTGACGGGAGCGACCGTGCGCCCCATTGCCGATCGACACCGAATCTCTCATGAAGAGCTCTCCTATATGGTCGATTCGACCGCCTCGCCGGCGGCCACACTGATCCCTTTCAACGTTTGGCCGTTCTATGTCGGTGGGCTCGTGATTGGAACCCTCCCCTTTCTGGAGACGACCCAGCAGACGCTTTCATTCTTCTTCTCGGCGCTACCCTACAATTTTTATGCGATCTTTGCTCTTCTTATCACGTTTCTATTTGCCATCGAGAAATTGCCCTGGGTTCCCGGCAAGCGGATGCGCAAAGCGATCCGAAGATCACGCGAAGGCCGTGGGCTCGACCGCGAGGGAGCACAGCCCATGGCTGCAAAGGAGCTTACCGAGTCCAAAATCCCGGATGGTTACTCCCCCGGTCTGATCGATTTTTTCGGCCCCATCGGCACCCTTCTCGGAGTGGCTGTCATACCCTATGTCGTCACCTACTTCTTTCTGGGACAGACGGACGACCCACTTCTCATGATTGCCGAAGCGTTTGTACTAGCCGTATTGGCTGGAATGGGAATTGCCCTTTTCAAGGGCATGGAGTTGCAAGAGGTGATGGACGGGTTCGTCGACGGCTGCAAAGGAGTAACGATCGGGGCTCTCATACTGGCTCTGGCCGTTACACTCAAAGAGGTCGCCGATGCAGTGGGAACCGCGACCTATGTTGTGGATCTGGTTGGCACACTCATTCCGGCTCCCGTTCTTCCAGGCCTTCTCATGATTCTCTGTATGATCATCGCCTTCTCAACCGGAACCTCGTGGGGGACCTATGCAGTCGTCTTCCCGGTCGCCATTCCATTGGCCTGGGCTGTGGTGCCGGACACGTTCTTTCTCACGCTCTGTTTTGCGGCCGTTATCGGTGGAAGTGTCTTCGGGGATCAATGCTCTCCCATCTCCGATACCAGCATACTCTCCTCTCTCGCTACCGGATGCGATCTGATGGATCATGTCTACTCCCAATTTCCTCTGGCCATCGCAGCAGGCCTTCTGGCAATGATCAGCTATGCCCTCATGGTGCTCGTTTGGGTCTGACGTTACAGCCATGGAATTCAGCGTAAATTTTTTTCTACTCCCCTTTCCTGAGCAACCAAAGATTGTTAAGTTTACTGGAATTTAAAATCGAGCAAATGAAGGGGACCCTGGCGACGTCGCTGCATACAGATCTGCTTTATCACCAATCCGACACGGGATCCGTCGTCGGATTTTTTTTGATCTCCACTTCCCGATCTGATGCAATGACTCTTCACGGATCCAGATCCATTCGTTCCGGCCACCCCGTGTCGGATCTGCCCGACGTGCCACCCTGTCGACCCCAAACCCACAACTCCGACTTATGACATCCTACCCGAAAAACAGAGCACGACTTGCCCTCTCTGATGGAACCGTAGAAACGGGTTACGCCGTTGGTGTTCCTGGAACTGTTGGAGGAGAAATCTGCTTCAATACTTCCATGACCGGTTACCAGGAGATCTTTACCGATCCGAGTTACTATGGTCAGCTCATGATGATGACCTACCCACACATCGGGAACTACGGTTTTTCCGAACGTGATGACGAAGCATCCAGGGTCATGATCTCCGGACTCATCGTTCGTGCCTACTCTTGGGAATACAGCAACCTGACGGCAGACGGAACTCTCCAATCGTATCTGGAACGAAACAGCGTGACCGGGATTACCGGTGTCGATACCCGAAAATTGGTTCGACACATCCGACAGAAGGGAGTGATGAATGCCGTGATTTCGACCGAAATCGACGATGACGAGGAGTTGATCCAGATGGCCCGTGACTGGGACGATATGGAGGGTCTCGAGCTCGCTTCCAGAGTCACGCGTACCGAGGCGCAAACAGTCTCATCGGACGGTCCGTGGCGAGTTGCCGTATTCGATTACGGAATCAAACAGAGTATGATCCGGAACTTCGTATCCCGCGGCTGCACCCTGCGTATTTTCCCGGCACAAGCCGATCTTGAGCAGGTCAAGGAGTGGAATGCAGACGCCTACTTCTTTAGCAACGGACCGGGGGATCCGGCCGCTACTGTCGCGTATGCTGTGCCGGCAGTGAACTATGCCAAAGAGACGGGCAAACCAGTATTCGGAATTTGCCTCGGACATCAGCTCATGGCTCTCTCCGAAGGAATCGACACTCGGAAAATGTTTGTCGGGCACCGGGGAGCCAACCAGCCCGTGCAAAATCTGGAGACCGGCCTGGTCGAAATCACGACTCAGAATCATGGGTTTTCCATTGATGAAGAGGCGATAGATTCGGCCAGCGTAACCGTGACACACCGGAACTTGAACGACAAGACCATCGAAGGGGTTCGTTACAACCGATTCCCGGGGTTCTCCGTACAATACCATCCGGAAGCCTCGCCCGGGCCACACGACTCTTCATATCTCTTTGACCAGTTTGTCAACATGATCCAGACATCCAAGGAGACCGCTTAACCTATCGGCAACCTGCACACTGCCGGTCGAACAGAGATTCCCAATCACCAAACCGAACAGACAACATGCCACGTCGAGAAGACATACACAAAATACTGATCATCGGCTCCGGACCCATCGTGATTGGCCAAGCCTGTGAATTTGACTATTCGGGTACTCAGGCTTGCAAATCACTTCGGGAAGAGGGGTATAAAGTGGTTTTGATCAACTCCAACCCGGCAACCATCATGACCGATCCTATGATGGCCGACGCGATCTACCTGAAACCGTTGACGACGGAATCGATCAAAGAGATTGTCGAGATCGAAAAACCGGATGCCGTTCTGCCAACGATGGGGGGGCAGACAGCACTGAATCTGGCCCGGGATCTCTACCTTGAAGATTATTGGGAAGAACAGGGAATCCACATTATCGGAGTCAATCTGGATGCCGTCAATATCACCGAGGACCGGCAACTGTTCCGGAATTTGATGGACGATATTGGAATCGAACAGTGTCGAAGCCGAACAGCCGAATCTCTGCTGGACGCCAAGGAGATTGTCGAAGAGCTGGGCGGGTTGCCGATTGTTATCCGCCCGTCTTTCACTCTTGGTGGAACCGGAGGTGGGATCGTTTGGAATGAAGATGAGTTTGATCGAAAGGTCCTTCGCGGTCTGGAAATGAGCCCGGTTCATCAAGTGTTGATCGAAGAGTCGATCTTCGGTTGGAAAGAGTTCGAGCTGGAACTTCTCCGTGACAAAAATGACAATGTGGTCATCGTCTGCCCAATCGAAAATCTGGATCCGATGGGAGTGCACACAGGAGACTCGGTGACAGTCGCTCCGACGCAGACGCTGACGGACAAACAGTATCAAATGTTGCGCGACGCTGCCATCAAGATGATGCGATCGATCGGAACCTTTGCGGGCGGTTGTAACGTGCAATTTGCCATCGAGCCTGAGTCGGACCGAATTGTGGCCATCGAAATCAACCCGAGAGTCAGTCGCTCCTCGGCACTCGCCTCCAAAGCAACCGGGTATCCGATCGCCAAGATTGCAACCAAGCTGGCGGTCGGTTTCACACTCGATGAACTACCCAACCCGATTACCGGTGTTTCATCGGCCTGTTTCGAACCTTCGATCGATTATGTCGTCGTAAAAATTCCCCGGTTCAACTTCGAGAAATTCCCGGGAGTAGACGAGGAGTTGACCACTCAGATGAAAGCGGTCGGTGAGGTGATGTCGATTGGCCGGAATTTTCCTGAAGCGCTCAACAAAGCGTGGCAGTCGATGGAGGTTGGCCGAGCCGGGCTGGGAGCCGACGGGTACGAAGAGCTGGACCGGAAAAAGATTCGAGAGCGGTTGGTCCGTCCCTATTGGGATCGAACACTCAATATCCGGAATGCATTCAAACTGGGAACCTCTATCGAGGAGGTGGCCGATATTACCAAAGTAGATCCCTGGTTCCTGCAACAGATGCACTACATGGTCTCCATCGAGAATCGGACCGAAGGTCAGTCCCTCGCCTCCATCGATCGGGAAGAGATGATGGAGCTCAAGCAAGCCGGATTCTCCGACACACAGATCGCATTCCTGCTCAGCAAGAGTGGTGAGGATGTTTCGGAAGACCGGGTACGGGCCCGACGGAAAGAGATGGGAGTCAAACCGGTATTCAAACTGGTGGATACCTGCGCCGGCGAGTTTCCTGCCGAAACGCCCTACTACTACTCTACCTACGACGAAGAGAACGAAAGTGTCGTTACCGACAAGAAGAAAGTGGTCATTCTCGGTAGCGGCCCCAATCGAATCGGGCAAGGGATCGAATTCGACTACTCTTGTGTCCACGCCGTCTTTGCCGCTCAGGAGATGGGCTACGAAGCGATCATGATCAACTGTAATCCGGAGACCGTATCCACGGATTTCGATGTAGCCGACAAGCTCTACTTCGAACCGGTCTACTGGGAACGGGTTCTGGATATCATCGAACACGAGCAACCGGAAGGGGTCATCCTGCAGGTCGGAGGACAGACCGCTCTCAAGCTGGGAAAAAAATTGGTCGAACGGGATATCCGGATCTTCGGGACTCCCTTCGAAACCATCGATTTCGCAGAGGACCGGGGCGAATTTTCCGATCTGCTAATCCGTCTCGAGATCCCTTTCCCGGAGTACGGAACTGCACGGAGCGGGGATGATGCGATCAAGATTGCCGATCGGATCGGCTATCCGGTACTCATTCGACCCAGCTATGTATTGGGTGGACAGGGAATGCGCATCGCCATCAAAGAAGCGGAACTGCGTCGATATGTCGACCGAATTCTGGAGACTCACCCGGAGAATGACTTCCTGATCGATCGCTACCTTGAAAAAGCCATTGAAGTGGATGTCGACTCTGTCTACGACGGAGATCAACTCCACATTGCCGGTATCATGCAACACATCGAACCGGCGGGTGTTCACTCCGGTGATTCCACAGCCGTACTCCCTCCCTATTCACTGAGCGACCAGGTGATTCAAACCCTAGAGGAGTATCAGAAAAAGATTGCCAGCGAAATGGGAATCATCGGGTTTCTGAATGTCCAGTACGCGGTAAAGGACGAGAAGGTGTTTGTTCTGGAGGCCAATCCGCGATCGACCCGAACCATCCCCTTCCTGGCCAAAGCGACCGAACGACCAGAGGCAAAAATCGGTGTACAGGTGATGTTGGGCAAGAAACTCAAGGAGTTCGACCTCACTTCAAAACTGACCCAATGGGCCGTCAAAGAGCCGGTTTTCCCATTCGACAAGTTCCCCGAAGTGAAAAAAGAGCTCGGTCCCGAGATGAAATCAACCGGGGAGAGCATCTACTTCATGAAGAACTTTGACGACGAACGATTCAGAAAACCGTACGAGTTCAAAAATCTCTATCTTTCCAAGTAACCGAAAGTGGACCGGGCATGAGTCCGGTCGTCCCGAATCCCGACATTTCCCATGAACAAACCGGAACATCTGGTCGTTGCCTTTGGCGGAACTTCTCCGGAACACGAGGTTTCTGTCCTCACGGCGATGCAGGCGATTGCAGCCCTGGAATCCAACGGTCGAACCGTCCGTCCGCTCTACATCGCCAAATCGGGAAGCTGGTATACAGGAGAACCACTCGCTCAACTCGAGAACTACCGGAATCTGGACCGTCTCCTGGCGGAAGCCACACCCTGCACCCTGGGCCGAAACAGCTACGGCCAACCCGTCCTGACCGAAGACCGACAAAAGCTGGTTGGGCGCACGAATCAATGGTCGGTGGGGATGATGCTTCTTGCCTTTCACGGAGGCACAGGAGAGAATGGATCGTTTCAAGGACTTTGCGAATTATGGAACCTCCCCTACACCGGGTGTGATCCGCTCAGTGCAGCCCTCGGTATGAATAAGCGGGTAACAAAGGATCTCTGCCGGGCACACGGTATTCCGGTGGTTTCGGATCAGATTGTGCGAGAATCGGACTGGATCGAAATCCGGAACGAGCTGTTGACATCGATTGATCAACTCGGACCGACCGTCATTGTAAAACCGGTTCATTTGGGCAGTAGCATCGGAGTCGCCCGCGCTTCCAATCGAAAGGAGTTGACAGAAGCGATTGAAGAGGCCTTCCGTTATGACGATGAGCTGTTGGTCGAACGGGCGATAGAGCCTCTCATGGAGATCAATTGTTCGGTTCTCGGTTCCGGCTCGGACCTGACAGCCAGTGTTTGCGAACGCCCCCTTGGTGAACAGGAATTGCTCTCGTTTCAGGACAAGTATCAAGGGGACTCCGGAGGAAAGGGAATGGCATCGGCAACCCGGGAGATTCCGGCCGATATCCCCGACGAAATGGCCAACCGGATTCGAGAACTTTCGATCCAGACATTCTCGCTATTGGGAGCATCGGGGGTCGCACGTCTCGACTTTCTGATCCAACGAGAGAGTGGTGAAATCTACTTCAATGAAATCAATACCATTCCCGGATCGTTCTCATTCTATCTCTGGGAACCGTCCGGTGTTCCGTTCCCGGAGTTGATGGAACGTATACTAGAACTCGGATTGGCTCGTCACCGGCGCAAAGGCGGAAGGGTCCAATCCTACGAGACCAATTTGCTAAGTGAAAAAGCCCTGACCGGACTTAAAGGTCTCAAGGGCGAAAAATAGAGCGGCACGGTCCCATGAGCTTCGCACTGATCGCAAATCCAACTTCCAGCCATGTTGCGGAACCGCTTCGACGGGTCACCCGTTGGTGCCAAAGCCACAAGGCCGCTTACCGACTCTCGGCAGAGCTCAAGCAGATGGTTGCACTGGAGGACCATCCACTACAGACCGTGACCCAGGAGGGAGGAGAAACTATTTCCGGCGCTACCATGGCGATCACGGTCGGTGGCGATGGCACCATCCTTCACGCCGCACAGCGCGTTGCACAACAACAGATTCCAATATTGGGAATCAACAGCGGACGGCTCGGGTTCATGGCCAATATCCCGGAAGCACAGATCGAAACCGCTCTGGACTCCGTCCAACGTGGAGAGTACCGGATTGACGAACGGGCCATGCTGAAGGCACGGCTCCCGGACGGTCGTACCGTGCACGCCCTTAATGAATTTCTCTTCTCCAAGAAAGAGACAACCACCCTGGTCACGATTACGGCACATTACGGTGATCATCTGGTCAACCGATACCGGGCCGACGGACTCATTGTCGCCTCGCCAACCGGCTCAACGGCCTACAATCTATCGTCAGGAGGGCCGATCGTACTCCCCGGCACACCGGTCATGATCCTCACCCCGATCAATCCACACACCTTGACGACCCGCCCGCTCGTCTTGCCCGCTGATCGATGGGTCACGGTTACGGTTGAAGACAACGATGCCCGTCACGTACTCTTCTCCAATGACGGAAAGATGAGCACACTTCCGGAACAGACCGAAGGTATCCAGGTGGGCCTGTCGGATCGATCGGTAAAGTTGATCCAACTATTGAACCAGGACTATTTCGAAACTCTCCGGAGCAAGTTAATGTGGGGAATGGATGTACGAAGAACTTGACCTGAATATAAACAGATCCGAATCGGACCCTGGATGTCCAACAGGATCGACGATACGACAGAACAGACACCGACTCTCAAAGAGTCGAATTCACTCAATCGAACAAAAAACGAGGTTCGCATGAAAGTAACCGTTGTAGGAGCCGGTGGAAACGTCGGCTCAACCGTTGCCTTGACCATCGCTCAACGCGATTTTGCAAACGAAGTGGTCATGGTGGACATCGAAAAGAAAGATGGAGACAAAACCTTCTATCCCTCCAAAGGGCGCGCTCTGGATCAGTGGGAATCTTCCCCGATTCACGGATTTGACACTCGACTGACCGGAACCGTCGATTACAAAGACACCGCCGGTTCCGATGTCTGTGTCATCACAGCCGGCGTGCCGAGACGACCGGGCATGAGCCGGGACGACTTGCTGGAAATCAATGCAAAGATCGTCTCTTCTGTAACCAAGGAGTTGGTCAAGCACTCTCCGGATACCATTCTGATTGTGGTATCCAACCCGCTTGACGTGATGACCTACGTTGCGTATCAGGCAAGCGGTCTTCCTTCCAACAAGGTGATGGGGATGGCAGGCATCCTCGATACCGCACGTTACCGTGCATTCCTGGCAACTGAACTGGACGTCTCCCCAAAAGATATTCAGGCGTTGCTGATGGGTGGCCATGGAGATTCGATGGTCCCGCTACCACGTTATACCACGGTTTCCGGTATCCCGGTCACACAATTGATTGATGGAAAGAAGCTGGAGGCGATTGTCGAACGCACCAAAAAGGGGGGCGGTGAGATTGTCGGTTTGATGGGAACGTCTGCATGGTATGCCCCGGGAGCGGCTGCGGCACAGATGGTCGAAGCCATCATGTTGGATCAGAACCGCATCTTTCCCTGCTGTGCATGGTTAACCGGACAGTATGGAATTGACGACCTCTATGTCGGTGTCCCGGTGAAACTGGGCAATGGCGGAATCAAAGAGATTTTGGAGGTTGACTTAGACAGCCAGGAAAAGCAACTTCTGGATGAGTCAGCTACTCATGTACGAAGCGTACTTGAGGATTTCAAAAAGCTGATGGACGCATAAAAACAATCAACAAGAAGAGGTGCTCAAGGCTTCTTCACTACTTGCAGAAACCCTGGTCGGCATTGCCGATCGGGGTTTTTTTATGCC
>JBNJFK010000029.1:0-15855 GCA_051746765.1 Bacteroidota bacterium | reverse complement strand
GAAGATCCAGGGAAGTAAGAGCAAAATCGAGTGGGGGTCCCAGATCCGTTCATACGTCTTTCACCCGTACAACATGGTGAAGGATCATCGAACGGAATACGAGACTTCGGATGTGGAAGGTGTGATGGATGGAGATTTGAGTGGATTTATCGAGTCCTGGCTCATGTGGCAGAGTGGCTTGGCCAACGAAGAACAGGAGTAGGGCAATGATTACGGTCGGAGTTACGGGCGGAATCGGGAGTGGGAAGAGTCGACTCTGCCAAACCTGGGAGACCTTGGGAGCTGAGGTCGTCTATGCAGACCCGTTGGCAAAAGAGTTGATGGTTTCGGACCCGGATCTCAAACGGGAGATTTCCAACCGGTTCGGCCCGAAGAGTTATTTCGATGATGGTTCATTAAACCGAGAATGGCTTGCGGTTGAGGCGTTTGAGAAGGGGCGTTCAGACGAGTTGAATCGGTTGGTTCATCCGGTCGTGAACCGCAATGTCCTCCGTCGAATGGAGGAGGCGAGATCGTCCGGTTCGATCCTGTTTGTCGAGGAGGCTGCACTCCTGCTTTTACGTGGAAGGCCTCGTGGTTTTGATTACATTCTGGTAATCACGGCACCGGTACATTTACGCATTCGCCGGGTCGTCGATCGTGACGGGTTGACATCTGCGGAAGTGGAGGAGAGAATTTCGAAACAACAGTCGGAAGACGAGATGATTCGAATGGCCGATCTGGTTCTGGAGAATGAGTCGGATTTGGCGACGTTTGACGAGAGAGCAAAAGCGCTTTTCAACGTTCTGACCAAGAAATTCGAGGACACAGGGCACTAAAACAACAATATAGGAGAGTCAACGGGGGCACCATTGAACCAAGTGGGACAAGAGCAGGGACATTTACGAACACTTGAAGAGTTTATCATCCAGTCGCAAAACCGGTTTCCCGGAGCGACCGGAGATCTGTCTCAGCTTTTGCGGGACATTGGGTTGGCTGCCAAGATTATCTCGAGAGAGGTAAACAAAGCCGGGATTACCAACATATTGGGCGTCGACGGTTCTGTCAATATCCACGGTGAAGCGGTAAAAAAACTGGATCTGTTTGCCGATCAACAGCTGATATCGGCATTGGAGCGATCGTTGATCACCTGTATGGTTATTTCGGAAGAGAGCGACGGGATGATCCGACTGAATCATACGGGCGGTAAGTATGTCGTGTATATGGATCCGCTGGACGGTTCGTCCAATATCGATGTAAATGTATCGGTCGGGAGCATTTTTTCAATCTACATGCGTTCTCCCAGACACGACGACATTTTTGAGGAGCAGGATGCACTCCAGCCCGGTGTACATCAGGTAGCTGCCGGATATGTCCTTTACGGATCGAGTACCATTCTGGCCTACACAACCGGTGTCGGCGTAAGTATGTTCACGCTGGATCCGAGCATTGGTGAGTTTATACTCGCCGAAGAAAACATCAGGATTCCGGACTATGGTACTATCTACAGCATCAATGAAGGGGGCTACAACACCTGGGCTCCAGGTCTCAAAAAGTATATCAAATATTGTCAGGAGGAAGACAAGGAGACGGCCCGACCCTATACGGCACGATACATTGGATCGATGGTCGCCGATCTACACCGAACCCTGTTGAAGGGGGGTATTTTTATCTACCCATCCAACAAAACCTACCCGGATGGAAAATTGCGTCTCATGTACGAGTGCAATCCTCTAGCATTCATCATCGAACAGGCAGGCGGACTCGCCTCCAGCGGGAATAAACGGATTCTGGAGATCACCCCACATGCCATTCATGAACGAACACCCATCTATATCGGATCCCCGGAGAATGTGAAGATGGCTCTTCGTTTTTTGAACGGAGAAGAGGAGACGGTTCCGAACGTAGATATGAAGGATCTGTCCGGGAAGTGACATTTCTCTGATTGACCGGGACTGTCGTGTGCTCCGGCTGATTTACTCTTCTACCACTATTCGTGACCCTTCTTGTATATCGTGGTTCATGGCGTGTCCGGCAACGGTTTCCAATGCATAAAGAGCCGGTTCCTCCGAGGCAAGGCTGCGATCGGAGTAGGGTTGTGTGTTGCGATGAATTCGAACAATCTCCCCTGTGGAGTCCGCAAAGAAGATATCCAGTGAAAGTGGAGTATTCGCCATCCAGAAGGAGAGTGGCTCCTGCCGTTCAAAGACGAATAGCATGCCGTGATCATCCGGAAGGGAATTGACGTTCATCAACCCTGCCTGTCGAAGCTCATCTGTATCGGCAATGGCCACACGCAAGGACGAGAGGGTGTCATCGCGATTATCCATGATGTGGACGGTCCCCCTGTAGTCAAGCGGTCTCTCTGCAGAAGGAGTTGGAGGGTCGGCTTGCTCGCCGGTGCAGTTGACGGACAATAGAAAGAGCAATAGTGGAATGAGAGGTCGGCAGTACTGAGTCATCTGCAGAGGGGTTTGGGATGGTTTCTCGGAAGGATGAAGATCCGGTGAATTGGATCCTCTCTCAAGTTGTTATTTTCGCCTACAGAACCTATTTTAGGCCACTGTGGAGTGAGTGCCGGGAGGTCCTCACTTTTTTTGTACCTGTATTCGAAGGTAAGATGGATCCAAAAACACTGAAACGTATTGGGGAACTTGCAACTCCGGTTATTGAGGCCGAGGGTCTGTTCCTTGTGGAAGTTGAGGAGAAAGGGGGGGATGAGTCGATTCTCTGGATCTGCGTGGATGCAGAAGAGGGAGGGGTCGATGTTGATGCCTGCTCCAGGATCAGTCGGGAGCTCGGGCTTTTAATTGATGCGCACGAGATCATTTCTCATGCCTATCGTTTGAATGTCTCGTCACCTGGACTTTCCCGTCCATTGACCGATCCGCGTCAGTTTCCGAAGAACCGGGGACGGATCATTCGAGTCAAGTACAAGGACAGCGACGGGGAGTACCAGAAAACAGAGGGACGTCTGGAGGAGGTGACCGATACGGAGTTGGTCATCTGTCCGGATGTGAAGGCGGAACTTCATGTTTCCGTTATGCGGGATCAGGTTGTAGAGGCGAAGATTATCCCGTCCCTCTGATCGTTACAAGAACGTAGTCAAAACAGATTTCGACCGATGCAAAACGACGTTTCTAAGTTGATTATCCAGTCCTTTGCAGAGATTGCGAAGGACAAAGGCATTGACAAGGCACTCTTGCTCACCATCCTGGAGGATGTATTCCGATCCATGATTCGGAAAAAATACGAGTCGGATGACGCTTTTGACGTGATTCTGAACCCGGATCGCGGCGAGATTCAGATCCTTCACATCCGTGAAGTGGTTCCGGCCGAGGAGTTGACCAACCCCGTTACCGAAATATCGTTGGAGGATGCCCGATCAAACGATCCCGATCTGGAGCTCTATGACGAGTATGCTCAAGAGATCTCCATTACCGATTTCGGTCGTCGGGCAGTGACGATGGCACGGCAACAACTCGCTCAACGTATCCGTGAAATCGAGAAGGATAATATTTTTGAAGAGTATTCCGATCGCGTAGGCGAGATCGTGTTGGGAGATGTCTATCAGGTTCGAAATCGTGACATGCTGGTCAATCACAACGGGGTAGAGCTCGTCATGCCCAAGAGTGAGCAGATCTATAAGGATCGATATCGGAAGGGAGATACCATTCGGGCCGTCGTGGTCGAGGTCAAGCGCTACAACGGAAATCCATCCGTCATTATTTCAAGAACATCTCCACTCTTCCTTGAACGTCTCTTTGAGAACGAGATTCCGGAAGTATTTGACGGGATTATCGATATCGTCAAGATTGCACGAGAGCCGGGGGACCGCTCCAAGGTCGCTGTGTTGTCGCATGATGAACGAGTCGATCCCGTGGGCGCCTGTGTGGGCATGAAGGGTGTTCGAATTCACGCCGTTGTGCGAGAGCTTCAGAACGAGAATATCGACGTTATCAACTATACAGATGACAAGTTTGAATTCATCAAGAGAGCCTTGCAACCGGCAAGGGTTCTCAAAGTGGAATTGAATGAAGATCGAACGCATGCGAATGTACTTGTCCCGGCCGATGAGGTTTCGAAAGCGATCGGGAAGGGCGGGGTTAATATTCGTCTTGCCTCCAAATTGACGGAGTGTGAAATTGACGTCTATCGAGAGGTTGATGAAGAGGACGATATCGACATTGATGAGTTTCGAGAAGACTTTGGAGACGAAACGGTGGAGATCCTTCACGAGATCGGGTGTGATACGGCCCGAGCCGTACTCCAGCTCAATGATGAGGAGCTTGTCCGGCGTACAGAAGGGAAGATAGACTTGGAGAAAGCGGAGAAGATCATGGATGTGATCTCCTACGAGTTTGAGGACGAAGAAGATTGATCGTACCTTCCGAATTGTCCGGAAAAGAGGTACAGACTATAACGACGCACAAACGCACGTATGACAGAGAACAGACCCAAAAAGCTCTTTAAAGTAGCATCCGAATACAACGTTTCGACGCAGTCGATTGTGGATGCACTTGCTGGAGAGGGCTTTGAAGTACCCAACAAGCCCAACGCAAAGATCACACCTGAGATGGTTCAGGTGTTGGAGGGTCTGTATGGTGCGGACAAGGAGAGAAATCGCGAACAGGATCGTGAACGCGAAGAGTACGAACAGCGACGCAATCAAATACGCTCTCAAATGAACGAGAGCGTGACCATTGATTCGTTCCTGGAGCCACTCGATGATGAAGAAGAATCGGCACCCGACGAAGGGTTGCTTGAGCCACTCGATGAGCCGGAAGAGAGTATAGAGCCGGAAGAGACGATTGATGAACGTTCGGATGAAGTCGAACCCGAGGAGGAGACCCCGGAATCGGAAGTTGAAGAAGATACAGCCTCCGAAGTGGAGTCCGACGAAGACGTAGCGGACGATGTGGAGGAAGTCGAAGACGACACGGATCCGAAAGAGAAGGAAGAGTCGGTTGAGGAGGGTGTCGATGAGGTCGAAGTGGATGAGGAGGTCGACGAAGAGGTCGATGCTTCTGCAGAATCCGACGAGGACGACGACGAGATTGAGGACGACGAAGATGAAGAAGTAGACGACGAAGATTACGAAGATTACGAAGATGAAGATGACTCGGAAGAGTCGGATGAGGAAGAGAGTGTCGAAATTGACGATGAGGATGAAGACGACGAAATAGGTTCATCGTCGTCCCGAAAGCGAAAGAAAGTCATCCGTGGCTCCGCTGGTCGACTGAAGGGGACGAAAGTGGTCGGGAAGGTTGCATTTACTCCCGATGATCCGTTCAAGTCCGGTAAGAAGCGAAAGCGGAAGAAGGACCAGAAAAAGGATGAAGCTACCGGGACAACCTCCAAGAAGAAGAAAAAGAAGGCGGCGGACGAATCTCCTTCCAAGGGTCGGAAGAAACGTAAAGGCGGCAAAAGTCGGGTTGATGAGGAGGATGTCGAGAAGAAAATGAAAGAGACCATGCAGATGATGAAATCATCTGACACGGTTGGCTCCAAACGACAACGACGCCGAAAACAGCGTCGGGAAGATCGTGATGATGACCAGGGCCCGGACGGTATTGACGAGTCACTGGAGGTTCTGGAAGTAACGGAATTCATTACGGTCTCGGATCTTGCAGAACTACTCGATGTTAAAGCGAACGAAATCATTACGACCTGTATGAGCATCGGTATGATGGTCTCCATCAACCAGCGCCTGGATGCTTCTACCATCGAGCTGGTCGCCGAAGAGTTTGGTCGGGAGGTCGAGTTTGTCGATGCAGAAGAGCTGATCGAAGAGATTGAAGAGGATGAGGACGATCCGGAAGATCTCGAGCCGAGAGCTCCGATCATTACGGTCATGGGACATGTGGATCACGGGAAAACCTCCCTGTTGGATTACATCCGAAAGACCAAGGTGGCTGCAGGCGAGGCGGGCGGTATTACACAGCACGTGGGTGCTTACGCCGTAAAAACGGACGATGGCCGAAAAATTACATTCCTGGATACACCTGGTCACGAAGCGTTTACGGCTATGCGAAGTCGTGGAGCACAGGCAACAGATATTGTTATTCTGGTGGTTGCAGCCGATGATTCGGTAATGCCGCAAACCATAGAGGCGATTAACCACTCCAAGGCCGCAGGTGTCCCGATGGTGGTTGCAATCAACAAGATAGACAAGGAGGGTGCAAATCCCGATCGGATCAAACAGCAACTATCCGAACATGGTGTAATTGTTGAAGAGTATGGCGGAAGTGCACAGTCTGCCGAGGTATCCGCGCTGAAGGGGGAAGGAATTGAAGAGCTTCTGGAAAAAGTATTGATCGAAGCAGAGTTGATGGAGTTGACCGCCAACCCGAATCGACGAGCATCCGGTGTCGTATTGGAGGCCAGGGTCGATAAAGGAAAGGGAACCATCGCCAATGTCCTGGTGGAAAAAGGGACGCTTCGCGTTGGAGATCCATTTGTTGCCGGTCCGGTATTTGGTCGGGTTCGAGCCATGGAGAATGAACATGGTAAAAGGATAGAAGAAGCCGGACCTTCGACCCCGATCCAGCTGATGGGTTTTGACGATATTCCGCAGGCAGGAGACCGCCTGGTGGTACCGAAGGACGAGAAGAGTGCGAAAGAGATTGCAACACAGCGTCAACAACTGAAGCGGGAGCAGAACCTGCGCAAGACGAAGCACCTTACGCTGGATGATATTTCTCGTCGAATGGCACTTGGTGAGCTTTCCGAGCTCAATATCATTATCAAAGCCGATGTGGATGGTTCCATCGAAGCTCTCTCCGGGGCTCTCCAGAAATTGAGTACCGAAGAGGTCGCGGTCAATATTATCCATACCGGTTCCGGTGCCATTACCGAATCGGATGTTCTGTTGGCATCTGCTTCGGATGGTATCATAATTGGGTTCCAGGTTCGACCCACAGTCAATGCACGCAAGTTGGCCGAGACCGAGGATATCGATATCCGTCTCTTCAGTGTCATTTACGATGCTGTGGATGAAGTTCGGGATGCACTTGAAGGGATGCTCAGTCCTGAAGTGAGTGAGAAGATGACGGGTGTTGCAGAGGTTCGCGAGATCTTCCGTGTCTCCAAGATTGGAACCATTGCCGGTTGTTATGTTACAAACGGCAAGATGTTCCGGAATTTGCCGGTCCGTGTGATTCGCGACGGAGTCGTGATCTATGACGGTGAAATCGACTCCTTGAAACGATTCAAGGATGATGTCAAGGAAGTTCAGTCCGGATATGAGTGCGGAATCAGCATTGTGGGCTACAATGACCTCAAAGTTGGTGACGAGATCGAATGTTACGAAATCGTCGAATCCAAGCGAAAACTTGAAGATTCACTCTGACCGGAGAGGATGGATCCGGTCCAAATCGGATTCCGAAATCAGTAGTTGCCGGAGGGCACAAGAGTCATGAGCATTCGCATGGAACGGTTGGCTGCAGTCATTCAGAAGGATCTCGGCGAGATTCTTCAGAAAGAGTATCAACCGGAAGGGACGCTTGTTACTGTCAACGGGGTTAAAATGACATCGGACCTCTCCATCGCAAGAGTCTATTTGAGTGTTCTTTCTCCTGGCAAGGATCCTGCGCAGACACTCGCACATATTGACGATCATATCAAAGAGATCCGATACGAACTCGCCTCGCGTATTCGACATCAGGTTCGAAAGATTCCGGAATTGCACTTCTATGAAGATGATTCCGCCGAGTATGTGAATCGAATGGAACAGCTTTTCCAGAAGGTCAAAGAGGATCGGGAAGAGAGGGAGTAATCTCGATGGCACTACCGGTTCCTGTCTCTGAACTCCCGTTTCATACACCCGGTCATCCCGTTGAATGGACCATTGATCGCTTTCGCGAGGGTGTGGTGATTCCGATGGACAAACCCAAGGGGTGGAGTAGTTTCGATGTGGTTCGCTTTGTACGGAACCGGGTGCCGGTCCGGAAGGTTGGGCATGCAGGAACGCTGGACCCGATGGCGACCGGGCTTCTCATCCTCTGTTGTGGCCGTGCAACCCGATCAATCGAGCAGTTTCAGTCGTATCGAAAACGATATCTGGCGACCATACGCCTGGGTGAAGAGACGGCCAGTTATGATGCCGAAACCGTAGGCGAAAGAACGGCTCCTGTAGATCACTTGACTGCAGAGGCGATCCAAAACAAAATCGATTCGGACTTTTTGGGGGAACAGATGCAGCAGCCTCCCATTTTTTCTGCACTGAAACGTGAGGGTGTAAGAAACTACAAACGAGCACGATCCGGCGATAGAACCCGTCCTGAGCCGCGCCTTGTAGAGCTTTACGAAGCCACATTGACGCGTTTTGAATTGCCTGAGATCGAGATCGATCTGGTGTGCGGAAAGGGATTCTATGTACGCTCTCTGGCTCATGATTTGGCAATTTCACTAGCCTCATTGGGTCATTTGACCTCACTGAGGAGAACCGAGACGGGATCCGTTCACATTCGGGATGCGTGGACTCCTTCAGAGTTGAATGAGTGGATCGGAGAATCGGGGAGATGAAGTTGATACAGAATGTACAGAGAGATGAGAATTCGGTTGTCACCGTCGGGACGTTCGACGGTGTGCATCGGGGACATCGTGTGCTGATTGATCAACTTTGTGAACGATCAGCGGAGTTGGACGCGCGAAGCGTCGTAGTTACGTTCGACCCGCATCCACGCGAAATCATCCATCCAAATGACGACGGCATTCGATTGCTTACGACACTGTCCGAGCGTTATGAGTTGTTGAGAGAGATTGGGGTAGACGAGATGATTGTGATTCCATTTGACCGGGATTTTTCCCTGCTTTCATCAGAGACATTCTTGCGTTCTTATATCTGGGACAAAATCGGTGTACGGGAATTTGTCATAGGCTACGATCATCAGTTTGGAAAGGATCGAAAGGGGACCATATCTACTGTAAAAAGAGTGAGTCGGGAGTTGGGTTTTTCGGTTCGCATCGTCTCCCGTCAGGATGTTGGTTCGCAGGCTGTAAGCAGCACTCGAATTCGGGAAGCACTTCGGGATTCGGGAGATGTGTCCCTGGCAAGTCGACTGCTGGACCGACCCTACCGCCTTCATGGAAGAGTGATTCACGGAGACAAAAGAGGTCGGGAAATCGGATTTCCGACGGCCAATGTGGAAGCGGAGTCCGATCGAAAACTGATTCCTGCAAACGGAGTCTACGCAGTTTGGGTCGAGTTCCAGGGCAAGACATATGGAGGCATGATGAACATCGGGACACGGCCGACCTTTTCAGGGCAGGGGAAACGGATGGAGGTTCACCTGTTTGATTTTTCGGCGGATATCTATGGAGAGAAGGTACAGATCCTCTTTTGTGATCGAATTCGAGATGAACGTCCATTCCCCAATCCGGAGGCATTGGAGCAGCAATTGACCAGGGATAAAGAAGAGGCACTTCAACGATTGAAGTTGAAGGAAAAATTGCCTTAGAGTGTATTTCAGTGTAAATTATGGCCTTATGTACCGATACTGAAAATTGCAATGTAACTACGGAAATGAGTCTGACGAAAGAACGAACGAAAGAGATTGTTGAGCAGTATGGTGGATCAGCTTCAAACACTGGATCCACGGAAGCACAGATTGCGATTCACACCGAACGAATCAACCAATTGACGGATCACCTCAAGGAGAACCGAAAGGACCATGCATCCAGGCGAGGCCTGCTACTTCTGGTAGGGAAACGACGTCGACTCCTGAATTACCTGATGAAGAGTGACATTGAAAAATATCGTTCTCTGATCCAGAAACTCGGTATTCGGAAGTAATTTTACGATTTAAACAGAAAAGGCGCGTTGGAATCAACGTGCCTTTTTGCATTGAACACCCTGGATGACCAGGGGGGCTTGCCAATGTTCTTTTGTGGTGGAGTTACGATGCAAGAATCATACAGATAGAAAAGCGAGACGAAGAATGAAAGAAGATTTCAGACAAGTAGAGTTTGCACCCGGAAAGACAATCTCACTCGAAACCGGCCGGCTGGCGAAACAAGCAGATGGAGCCGTCGTCATCCGAATGGGAGACACAATGGTTCTCTGTACAGCGGTTAGTTCCAAGGAACCGAGACCTGGACAAAGTTTTTTCCCGTTGACAGTAGACCTTCGTGAAAGTTTTTCGGCTGCCGGAAAATTCCCCGGCGGATTCATGAAACGGGAAGGACGTCCATCCGATTTGGAGATTCTCTCCAGTCGTTTGATTGATCGTAGTCTTCGTCCACTCTTTCCGAAAGGATATTTAAACGATACACAAGTAATATGCTCTGTTCTGTCCTCTGACGGGCAGAATGAAGCGGATGTTTTGGGAGGGGTGGGGGCGTCTGCTGCGCTTCACATCTCCGACATTCCCTTTGCCGGACCGATGGCGGAAGTACGAGTCGGACGTGTTAATGGTGAATATATAGTGAACCCCACGATCGATGAACTCAAAGAGAGTGACATGGATGTGCTCATCGGCGGGACTGCCGACAGCGTTCTGATGATCGAAGGGGAGATGGATGAATTGACCGAGAAGGAGATGCTCGATGGAATTCGGGTCGGTCATCAAGCGATTCAGAAGTTGTGTGCTTTCCAAGAAGAGCTTCGCGAGGAGTTCGGCCGTGACAAACGGGAATTTGTTCCAGAAGAACAGGACCAGAGTCTTGTCGATTCAGTAACGGAACTGGCAGAGGTTCGCGTGAAAGAGTTGGTTGCCGAGGGACTTGGCAAAGAAGAATATAGCGCGGGACTCAGCGAGATACGGAACGATGTCGTCGAAACATTGACGTCTCGTGAAGAGTTTGAAGGTGCCGACGGAGAGATCCGATCCATCGTTGGTGACATTGAAAAACGAGAACTTCGGAACCAGATTCTCGAGAAAAAACGTCGAATTGACGGACGGACACCGACCGATATCCGCGATATCTGGGGAAGTGTTGGATACTTGGCGCGTACGCACGGTTCAGCCATTTTTACCCGGGGAGAGACGCAATCACTGGTTTCAGTTACATTGGGCTCCAAGCGGGATGAACAAAATGTGGATACACTTTTTCACGAGGATCCGAAGAAGTTCATGCTTCACTACAATTTCCCTCCCTACTGTGTTGGCGAAGCCGGGTTCCTTCGGGGTCCCGGGCGACGGGAGATTGGTCACGGTGTTCTTGCAGAGCGGGCGCTAAAGAAGATGATGCCGTCGTTTGAAGAGTTCAGCTATGTTGTACGAGTTATTTCGGATATCCTGGAGTCGAACGGATCCTCTTCGATGGCCAGTGTTTGCGGTGGATCCATGGCACTGATGGATGCCGGAGTACCCTTGAAAAAACCAGTTGCCGGAATCGCCATGGGAATCATCATCGGCGAACGGGAATCTGTCGTACTTTCCGACATTCGGGGCGAAGAGGATTTCATGGGTGATATGGATTTCAAAACGGCGGGTACCAAGGATGGAATTACGGCTACCCAGATGGACATGAAAGTTCAGGGTATCAGTTTTGAAATTCTTGAGCAGGCATTGATGCAGGCGCATGAGGGCCGGATGCACATTCTCGGTGAAATGGCCAAAGTGATTGAAGAACCGAGACAAGAACTGTCAGAGTTCGCTCCGCAATTTTTGAAGATGACCATCGACGGGGATATGATTGGCGCCGTGATTGGTCCAGGCGGAAAAGTGATTCAGACCCTGCAGCGTGAAACCGGTACCGAGATCATCGTCGAAGAGGATGATAAAGGAAACGGGCTCATTACGATTTCATCTGCTGATCTTTCGAGTGCAGAAGAAGCTCGAGAACGAATCAAAGCAATCACCGGACAACTGGACGAGGGAGCTGTATACAGCGGAACCGTAAAAGCGCTCAAAGAGTATGGTGCTTTTGTGGAGATCGTACCGGGACGAGAAGGGTTGCTTCACATTTCCGAAGTCAAACATGCACACGTCAAAGACATCAACGATGTCCTCTCAGTGGGAGACAAAATTGAAGTCAAACTTCTGAAGATTGAACACGGAAACAAGTTGAGACTCAGCCGAAAGGCACTGCTTCCCAATGAGGAGTAAGTCGATGCGATTATCGAAAAAAGGCGCCTCCCGTTCTGGATGGCGCCTTTTTTTTGGTATCTGGTCCCGTAAATATGGATTAAAACAGCTTGGAGTAGTATCTGAATGAAGAAATGGGAAGATGTAGAGTTTGTTGAGAAAAGTACCCTCAAAAATGGAATGCGTGTGGTCACCGAGAATGTCGATCAGGTCAAAAGTGTGGCTGTCGGCGTTTGGGTACACACGGGAAGCAGAGATGAGCCTGACGAAAAGGCGGGGATCACCCATTTTTTGGAGCACATGCTTTTTAAGGGTACGGAGTCCCGGTCTGCATACGATATTGCCCTCAGTATGGAGTCGGTTGGCGGGTATATGAACGCGTTTACCTCCAATGAGTATACGTGTTACTACACACGATCACTGGATAGTGAACTGAAACGTTCACTGGATGTTCTCTCGGATATGGTTGGCCACTCTGTATTTCCCGAAGAGGAGATGACAAAGGAGAAAAAGGTGGTGCTCGAAGAGATGAAAATGTACCGGGATAGTCCGGAAGACACTCTTTTCGAGTCTTTTACGAACAAATTATTCAAAGGTCATCCATTGGGACGGCCGATCCTGGGGTTTGAAGAGACCGTCACAGGATTCACCCGGGAAGATCTTTTTACGTATGTGAAAAATCGGTATCAACCATGGAACATGCTGCTGTCAGTCGCCGGGGCTGTGGATCATGAAGAAGTCTGTCGTTGGGCAGAGGAGCGCTTCATAACCGAGGGGACGGAACGAAAAGAGCGGATCTACGATCCGGTTCCGAGCCACGAACCATTCAAAGTGGAAATTCAGCGGCCAATTGAACAGACACACATGATGATGGGTCGACGCGGCCTGCATTTTGACGATGAAAATCGGTATATCTTGTTGCTGGCCAATACGGTACTGGGTGGAGGGATGAGTTCACGCCTGCATCAAAACATTCGTGAGAAATATGGGTATTGCTACTCTATCGGTACCTTCAATCAATCCTATACCGATTCCGGTATGTTTGGTGTTTATATTGGAACGGATCGGGAGTATGTAGATCATGTTCGTGATTTGATTCAAAAAGAGTTCGACCAGTTGCGTTCGGCTCGTGTACCTGATCGTGAATTGGATGAAGCCCGTTCACAATTGAAAGGCAAGCTGTTGCTTTCTCAAGAGAGTATGAGCAATCGGATGACCCGGCTGGCCAAAAGCGAGCTCTATTATAACCGGTTCGTCACGCTGGATGAGTTGGTGGATCAGATCGATCAGGTGACTTCCGATGAGTTGAAGTCGTTCTCTGAATCGTTTTTCAATCCGGAAGCGTATTCGGAAACAGTTCTGTTTCCGGCATCCACGAAAGAGAAAGAGTTCATCGAATAGAGTTAAAGGATCGATAGATCATGCGTGAATCCAATATTCCTACTGTACGTGTAGACGTTCTTTCGGACCATCTGAATGAGTTCGTCACACTGCAGGGATGGGTATACAATCGTCGAAGCAGCAAAAAACATCAATTCATCGAGCTCCGTGACGGGTCTGGTCAAGTTCAGTGTGTCGTTTCAAAGGAGGATGTACGAGATGGCGTATGGGAATCATCGACACTGCTGAAACAGGAGAGCTCACTGCGATTGACAGGTCGAACAGTTGCCGATGATCGTAGTCCGGACGGAGTGGAAATTCACGTGTCTGATATTGAAATCATTCAAATTTCAGAGGCGTATCCCATCTCTCACAAGGAGCACGGGGTGGAGTTTTTGATGGAGAATCGACACTTGTGGCTTCGAAGTCAGAGACAGTGGGCCATTATGCGGATTCGGGATCGAATTCTCTTCTCCATACAGGAGTTCTTTCAGAAGAATGGTTTTCTCCGTATGGATGCACCCATTTTTACCCCCAATGCAGCTGAGGGAACAACAACGCTTTTCGAAACAGACTACTTTGATGAATCCGCATATTTGACTCAATCAGGTCAGCTCTATGGAGAGGCGATGGCGATGGCTCATGGCCGAATTTATACGTTTGGTCCTACGTTCAGGGCAGAAAAGAGCCAGACCCGGCGACATCTGACGGAATTTTGGATGGTGGAGCCAGAGATGGCGTTTGTCGATCTCGAAGAGGATATGATTTGGGCCGAGCGGTTGCTGCAATGGGTCGTACAATCTGTATTGAAACACCATCGAAAAGAGCTGGACATTATCGGACGAGACCTCTCCACTCTTGAACCCATTCCGGATCAATCCTTCAAGCGTCTTCACTATGATGCGGCAGTTGAGCTGCTTACAGGTCCTGAAACGGATTCACTGTTGAACAAGATGGCAGAGGATCGTGATAACGAACGATTCGAGCTCAACGAGGAACTGAAATCATTGAAGAAGACAGTCGGGACTGCCAAGAAATGGAAGCGGGCGACAATTGAACAACGAATCAGGGAGATCAACGACCGACTTGAACAGATAGAAGAGGATTTTCGTAACCTGCCGGTCTGGAGAGATTCTGCTCGTACATTTGAGTGGGGAAAAGATTTTGGTGGGAGTGATGAAACCTTGTTGACCATGCAGTTTGATACGCCGCTGATCGTCCATCACTACCCGGCTGCCGTGAAGGCATTCTATATGAAACGTGATCCGGAGAGAGACGATTTGGCTCTGGCCATGGATCTGTTGGCACCCGAGGGGTATGGAGAGATCGTTGGTGGCAGCGAACGCGAAGATGATCTGAAACGATTGAAACAGCGAATTCGAGAGCATGGATTGCCGGAAGATCGGTTTGAATGGTATCTTGATCTTCGCCAATTCGGGAGTGTTCCCCACTCTGGATTCGGACTGGGAATTGAACGAACCGTAGCCTGGATCTGTGGTCTTCCGCATGTTCGGGAGACGATCCCGTTTCCCCGCATGCCGGGGCGATTGACCCCCTGATCCGGAGACGATTCAAGAGATTTTAACCCACACACTCAATGTGAATCAAACGTGGCTTCAAAATCCAAAAGTCTGGACCATTACCGCTCCATTACAAAGGAGATTCAGAGCGGTTCTCCATCCCCCGTCTATGCATTGACCGGAGAGGAGAGTTTTTTTCTTGACAGGATACAGGGTGCCGTTATTGAACTTGTGCCGGAATCGGTTCGTGATTTCAATCTTGATCTTTTGTACGGGAAAGATGTGACTCCTGCCCGTCTCATGGAACTCGTGCGAAGCTATCCCATGATGTCAGATCGACGTGTCGTGATTGTCCGGGAGTTCAGATCGGTCTTTCAGAACGTTCCCGCCGAAGAAGATGTAGACCTGATTCCCTATTTCAAGAACCCCAATCCACAGACGATTCTGTTGCTGATGGATGAAAAGGGGATGGACAAACGGACGAAATTGGGCCAGCTTCTGGCCGGCTCCAAAGGTCCCGGGATTCGATCAGCAGATTTTCCTTCACTTAATCTCTACCAATTACCGGATTGGGTCGAAAGTTGGTTGCAAGAGAGTTACGGGAAGAGCATCGAACCCGAAGCGATTCGACTGTTGCTCGATTTGGTAGGAAGTTCGCTTCAGTTACTGTCTACTGAATTGGATAAAGTGTGCAGTTTTGTGGACAACCGTGAACGGATCATGCGAACCGATATTGAAGCCGTTGTTGGTTCATATCGTCAATTAACGGTCATAGAGCTCAAAGAGGCCCTGTTGACACGTAGTCTCGATCGCTCCATGCAAGTTGTGGAACGGATGTTGCAACAAGCTCCTGTAGACACGGGTGAGATGCTTCGTACCCTGGGGTTCTTTTACAGTGTGTTTGGCAATATCTGGCAAATTGTTCGACTTCGGGAAAAGGGATG
>JBNJFK010000028.1:9966-16177 GCA_051746765.1 Bacteroidota bacterium | reverse complement strand
GACACAGATGCGCCCCTCCCATTTTTCGTCAGACAGGTCCAGGTATCCACCAATCTCCTCCGGATCCACACGCTCCTTGTGATAGATGATGCCGCGTACCCGTTGTGAGATCCCGTACCACTTTCCGTCCGGATCCCGGAGTGATGCAGGAATCTCCTCTTCCAGAAGTTCGGACGTTGCCGATTGGAGTATATCGGCTTCTTCGGCACGCCAGATTCGACCGGCATCCACGGTAATGAAGATATCTGCCGGGCTGTTGACTCCTTCATTTCGGATACGTTCGATCAATTCGTCACTTCCGCCTTCAATCAGGTTGATCTCGATACCGGTCTCTTCCGTAAACAAATCGTAGAGTTCCAGATCTGTTTCATAATGACGTGCAGAGTAGAGATTGACCTCTTCCCCGCCGGAACAAGAGAGGGTAAAAAGGAGGAACAGGATCGATACAAATGGGGTGGCTTTCATGAATGGTCGTGGTTAAGATTATATAAACGTCGAGTCGTACGCACCGGGTATTGATCGATCCGTTGAGTTACGACCGACCTCGGGGGATTCAGCCGGAGGTAATTTAGACCAAATCTAAATAGATCTCACTAAAATCCCAACCCGTCCGGTTGTAAAATTTCAGATGCCTGCTGTCCTACTCGCTCTTGGCCTGCCGGTACTCTTCCGGACACATGGCCCGCAAGAGCTCCCAGCGGTACATCCCGGTGCTGTGACCATCTCCCCATTCAATCTTGAGCGCGTGATTCCCCACCGTTTCGACGGATCGAACCTCCATCCGCTCCGGAGGTTCCACAAAAAAGAGCTTCATTTCATAAGTCCCCATCCGGCTGTGACCACCACGACACATGACGCAGGGACAGTTCTTCCGCAATCCGTAGAGCGGGTAGATCGAGTGGTGACCGTCTGCCCATGCGATTTCGAGTACCTGCTCTTCGTGACGTGCCTCGATCGATACAGGGGTGAGTCATTGTTGTTCATCCTGTCTGCTTGCCATTCATCCTCCTGTTGGATAACATCCTGCGCGATGGATCAACTCCCGGCCGAATCGTTTTCCGGCAGAGTGCATCTCTATTCCTGACCGTCAAGATACACAATCTCCATGCTGCTGATCTACCTTCTCTCAATTCTTGCAACGATCGGGCTTTTCTGGGTCGGTAGCTCGGGAACCGTAAAACTTCACTCCATTCGTGGATTCCGTTTGATTCAGACCGCACTCCTGCTAACGGTTCTCCTGACGGGACTCCAGATCGCGTTCCGATCGGGATGGATTCCCCATTCCGTACCCGCCGGTGCCATGAGTCTCCTGTATGGATCGACTGCCGGGCTTCTGTTTGGCATGTCGATTCGACTTTTTCGTCTCAAGCAACGATCCGGTCAACTGTACTATACTCCCCGCAGTTTTTGGAGTGATCATGGACTGGATGCGGCTGCTCTACTCCTCATCCTGTTCGGCCTCTACCGCACCACTCTTTTTCAGGAGCTTCCCGTTACCCCGATTCGGCTCTTTTCCGGCCTCTCACTGACGGGACTCGGGCTCTACAGCTGGACCCTCCGACCCGTTCCCGAAATCCGTAGTCGGGGCATCCTGTTTCTGGATCGATTCATCCCCGTCAAACAATTATTGAGCTCTCGGTGGACCGAGGAGACCACACTCACAATCGACTGTCGCAACCATGAGGAGGACATCGAATCGATCTATCTTCAGGTTCCGGACGAGTTCGAACGACGCGATGCCGATCAGAAGATTCTCATCCTTTTGCAACAGGCCGAGGATATACGGGAAAAGGAGAGAAAAGAAGGCACTTCCGCTTAATTTTTCGTAACTTGCCTTGATTCATGGATGCCGATCCCGTTTCGGGGGATATGAGTCGGTTCAGCCCGAACATCTCCCGAATCTTTCTGCATCCGCTCGGTCGGCACCTGCCTGCCGGGCCCATCACAAGAGCTTGACTGAAGAAAAAGGAGACCGTTTGTCTAAAGTAAAAGAAGGCGACACCGTCAAAGTACACTACACAGGAACCCTGAATGACGGGTCTGTATTTGATTCCTCTGAAGAGCGCGAACCACTTGAATTTAAATTGGGTGAAGGTCAGTTGATCCCCGGTTTCGAGAAGGCTGTTACCGGCATGGAGAAAGGCGACAGTGTTGAAGTGACCATCCCGAGTGACGAAGCGTATGGCGAAACCCGGGATGATCTGGTGATCTCCGTGCCCAAATCGGACATGCCCGACGAAATCGAACCGGCTGTCGGCATGCAGCTTCAGGTGAACCAGCCGGACGGACAACCCATCCCGGTACGAGTGACCGCTGTTGAAGAGGAGAATATCCAATTGGATGCCAATCATCCGTTGGCCGGCGAAGACCTTACCTTCAAGATCGACCTGATCGAGATCGCCTGACCCTTGAGTACTCGAACCGAACCGCGGCAGACGATTGCCCTTAGCTGCCCGGTGGGCATGGCCCCCTTCCTCCAACAGGAGGTCGAGGCCCATGGTTACAAGCCGATCCGAACCCGGGAGACCGGGATCGAGATCAAAGGGACGCTGGAGGATTGTATCCGGCTCAACTTCTGGCTTCGAACAGCCCACCGCGTCCACTACATGTTGGCAGAGTCGTCCAGGATTTCCAATCCGGAGCAGCTCTATCGCTGGCTCAAGGCGATGCCATGGGAAAAACTGATTCCGGAGGATGGCTATCTATCGGTCACATCCCGTATTGACCATCCGACGGTTCGCAACACACAGTTCGCCAACGTCCGAGTCAAGGATGCCGTTGTGGATCGCATGCGGGAAGCCAATGGGCGTCGACCGGATAGTGGGTCCAACCTGAACGGAACGGTCCTCTTTCTCTATTGGGACAAAGAGGAGGCGCGTATTTTTCTGGACACGTCCGGGGAGTCGCTCTCCAGGCGCGGGTACCGAACCGAAGCGGGCTATGCTCCGATACAGGAGTCATTGGCGGCCGCCATCTTGATGGCCACCCGTTGGAAGCCGGGAATGCACCTGATCAATCCAATGTGCGGGAGCGGAACCCTGCTCCTGGAAGGTCTCATGATGGCGATGAATCGCCCGCCCGCCTCGTTGCGTCATGATTTCGGATTCATGCACCTGAAAGGGTTCAACGAGGAGAAGTACAACGAAATTCGGGCCGAAGCGCGTCAGGGAGTCAATCGAGAGCCCAAAGGTCGGTTTATCGCAACCGACCAGGATCCGGACATGGTGCATGCCGCCCAGAAAAATGCCCGCACAGCCGGCGTGGAACACCTGATCGAGTTTCAGGTCTGTGATTTCAAGAAGACCCCCATCCCGGACGGTGAAGGGATTCTGCTCTTCAATCCGCCTTACGGGGAGAGAATGGACAATCCGGATTCGCTCCACCCTCTCTACCGAAGCATCGGGGATTTCATGAAACAGAAGGGGGGCGGAAAAACCGGATACATTTTTACCGGAAATCTGGATCTGGCCAAATCCGTAGGCCTTCGAACCAGTAGTCGAACCCGTTTGTTCAACTCGACGATCGAGTGTCGATTGCTCGAATACGAACTCTTCCCACCCAGGTAAGCCGTTCTTCCCTCCAAATACACGGCCATCTCTCCTTCTTTATTTCTGCGAAGTTTACGCACTTGCACGGAATTGGAAGCGCTTCCCTTGCCTTTCCATTATTTGATTATTAGATTCCGGCCACGGGCTGATCCATGGAAACGATTGGGTGCAAATAATAAACCGGTGCCCCGTTCCTTGGTCGAATAGCTTCTTCATCTTACCTCTCCAGATCTCTGATTCTGGCAGAATGAGAGTATCCCGAAGCTGTCATTATTTGATCCGTAGGGGAGTACACGCATGAGGTTTAGCGCCCATCTGCTCTTCAGGCCCACAGAATACCCGAATCCTCTCCTTGAGGAAGAATAAACCGATAATGAAACGCAGAGCAGGCGTTCATATCGTAACGGGTATTGGAAATCGGAGAAATCATATTTCTAACTCCATCCCGACGACTCATGAAAAAGTTACGATCGATTTTGAATTTAACCCGCCAGAGGCGCACCTGGTCCACAGCTCTGGTACTATTGATTAGCAGTGCACTTATTGCTGGCTGCGAAGACAACCCGCTCGATTCTGATCTGAATCCTGGTGACAATGACAACAACAATGATGTTGTTTCGGTAGAAGCCGACTTCACAGTCAATCCGGATGAACCGATTCTCGGTGATGAAATTGAGCTTGACGCGGGCGACACAGATGTCTCCGGAACCTCGGGAGAAACATACAGTTGGACACTGGAAGCACCGGAAGAGAGCGAAACCGAGCTCAGCTCCACGGACGGAGTCACCTCCACTTTTGAACCCGACCTTCCGGGAGAGTATTCCATTGCTCTTGAAGTGTCGGCCGATGGTGAATCGGACGAAACCACTCAAACCATTGAAGTTGCTGCCATTGAAGAGATCTCTGAAGACATCACCACTGACAAGACCCTCTTTGAGCATACTCAGTACATCGTCGTTAATGACATCTCCATCTCGGCTCAAGTGACAATCGAACCCGGTACGACGGTCGAATTCGAACAGGCCACACATTTCCGTGTCGTCGACGGCGGATCACTGATTGCAGATGGTACTGCCGAAGAATCCATTCTTCTCACAGGTACCGATGAGACTGCCGGACACTGGGATGGACTTTGGTATGACGGGTCGACCAGCACATCTAATCTTCTGAACCATGTGACAGTCGAGTATGCAGGTAATCCGGAAGCCGACTTCTTCTCCGGCCACGACGAAACCGCAGGTATTTATGTCGGTGGACGAACCTCCGGTAGTGACTCCTGGGTCGAAATCACCAACTCTACCCTGCAAAATAATTCGGGATACGGTCTGGCCCTGGTCATCGGGTCTGAACTGCGAAATGCAGATAACAACCTCTACACGCTTAATGCTGACGGTGCTGTCTATACAGAGGCGCAACTGATCCATCAGCTCTCGGAAACTTCCGATTATACGGGCAATCTGGACGAGAATGATCACATTCATGTCAGTGGTCAGGATGTCGAAGGAGATGACCGTACCTGGAATGCGCTCAATGCCCCCTACATCATGCAGGGGACCACTCATGTTACGGACTTGAATCTAACCGTGGCTGCGGGTGCCGAGTTTCTTTTTCAGAACGAAGGAAAGCTGATTTATGAAGGCGAACAAGCCTTTGAAGTGAACGGAACCCAGGATGATCCGGTCATTTTCAGTGCTACAGAAGATGAGGCCGGCTGGTGGGGTGGAATTCAGCTCTACGATGCCAAGAACCCGTCCAACTCTATAGACTGGACTCTCATCGAGTACGGTGGTGGACACGAAATGTTCAACTTCAGTACACAGGATGAGTTTGCCAATCTGTTGATCGGAGCTCGGACGGAATCGGCCAGTTCCAGGCTCACCTTGACCAACTCGACACTGCGACATAGTGCCGGGTATGGTCTCAAATTGAGCAAAATCAATGAGGAGTTCCCTGATTCCGAAAGGAACGAATACACCGAAAATGCAGAGGGGGCAGTCTACCTGACAGCAAACACGATGCATTACCTCGATTCAGATTCGGATTATAGCGGAAATCTGAACGGCAACGATTTTGTCCGTGTCGAACGGGCCGATGTTACAGGAACCGAAAAAACGTGGAGTGCTCTGAACGTTCCTTACCGAATGTCGGGTGAAACACATCCACAAGATGTGTCTATCGTAATCGAACCGGGAGCCGAATTTGAATTCACAAGTGAAGCCGGAATCTCCTTCCGAGACGACAGTGTCATTGACGCTGTTGGTACGGAAGACAATATGATTCACTTTACAGGTACCGAAGAGGTCAAAGGCTGGTGGGCAGGAATTCAGATAAGTTCCGACAGCCCGGACAATGTCATCGAATACGCACGGTTCGATTATGGCGGAGCCGAGAGCGGATTCAGTAACTACAGTACACAGGATGACTTTGCAAACCTGATTATTGGTGGACGAACCGACAGCCACGCAGGACGGGCAACGGTTCAGAACAACACATTCGCCAACAGCAGCGGGTACGGTCTTAAAATCCGGCCGCAAAGTGATGTCGTCAATGCCGATCCATGTGGAGACAACACATTCTCGGACAACGATGATGGCACCTGCCTGGATCAGCGTTAGTGTTCCGCTGACACTCATATCGAATCGACAATCAAAAGCCCGACGGAG
>JBNJFK010000028.1:0-9956 GCA_051746765.1 Bacteroidota bacterium | reverse complement strand
AGTTCAAACTTCGCCGGGCTTTTCTTTTATCCGATGCCCCATACAGCCTGTATCGCTACCGAATCAATGGTTCTGCCTCACATACAGCTCGTTCGTCCGTCAGTTTTTTCGTGCGATGAGAAGCCCGTCCCGGACCGGAAGCATTACATTTGTAAAGGCGGGGTCCTCCTGCACCTTCCGGTTGAACCGGTCCACGGCCTCCCCTTTCCGGGTTTTGGCTTCAATTGCCTCGCCATTCCAGAAAACATTGTCAGCCACAAGCAGTCCGCCGGAACGAAGAAGTGGTCGAATTGACTCGAAGTAGGCCGGGTAGTTCGCTTTGTCCGCGTCCAGAAAGACAAGATCGAACGGACCTTCCAACGATGGGATGGATTCGAGAGCCGGCCCCATGATTTGTCGCACCTTTTTGTCAAACGGTGGGCGGTTGAAAAATTTCTCGGAAACCGAACGGTAATGCTCGTTCATTTCCAGGGTAACCACGAGCCCCTCATCCGGTAACGCCTGCGCCATCTGCAAGGTACCATAGCCGGTAAAGCTTCCCACTTCGAGAACTCGACTGAATCCTCCGAGACGGATCAACAGGGCCAGTAGTTGTCCCACCGTATTCCCGGAGAGCATGTCAATGTGATCGAGCTCTTTTTCCGAGTCGGCAACCAGCGCACGGATGGTTTCGCTCTCTTGCGTCGTATGGTGCAGTATGTAATCGTGAAGTGCCTTTGTATCTTCTGCCATGAACACCCTCTGTAACTCTTCTGCCCTATGAGCAATCGAAGTCCCGCCGGGGACGTGGAGGTCTCTCCCTCACGGATCTGGTCCAGAGCGACCGCCTATTACAGCCGCTGGCTCCTTCGCCGACGCTTTCATGCCGTCTGGATTCAGGAAAAGTACGAGCCGAATCCGAATCGATCCACACTCTACTTTCTGAATCACTCTCGATGGTGGGACGGTTTGATTCCGCTCCTGCTCAACGAATTTCGATACTGTCAGGACGCCCGGGCCATGATGGATCGATCCCAGTGGGAAAGATACCCGTTTTTTCGACATCTGGGTGCATTTCCGGTTGACCTTGACGAACCGCGACGCGCAACCAAATCTCTTCGATATGCCGCCGACTGGATCGCCACACCGGGACATTCCCTTTACTTGTATCCGGAAGGGAAATTCTATCCCGCCCATCTTCGGGAGCGTACCTTTCAACCGGGTCTGAAGTGGCTGGCCCGACAGCACGAAACCGTGGACCTGGTTCCGGTTGGTATTGCATCGCAGCACTATCGTGCCTCGCGCCCGGACCTGTTTCTGAACGTTGGACCGCTTGTTGAACCGGGATCGGATCTCGTTTTTTCGCTCAAACGCTCCCTGGACGAATTGGATCGACGAAGCAATACGGAACGTACAGAGGAGCTTCAATCCTCTTTCGAATGCTGGATTGGGCGAACCGGGCCGTAGCGGCGTATTATGCGGATGCTCCGGCTACGTGAAGTCGATTTTTCGCTCGTCGAAGAGCGGCCTCGGCTTCGGTTCGATCACCACTCAGGCCGGAGAGCTCCTTGTTGGCCTGTTGCAACGCCGCTTGTGCTCGCTCCACATCTATTTCGTCTGACTTCTCGGCCGCTTCGGCAAGAAGTGTCAGATGATTCTCATTCATTTCGACGAAACCGCCGGTGACCGCCAGCCGAAGCGTCTCCCCGTCGGCTTTTTTGACGCTCACTTCTCCCACCTGCAGGGTCGAAACGATCGGTGCGTGATTCATTTGCACTTCGAAACTCCCCTGCTCGCCGGGAACCTGAACACCGACCACTTCTCCTTCGAAAAGTCTTCCGGTCGGCGTCAGTATTTGTGCCTGAAATGTATTTGCCATGATCAGGAAACTCCCGTTTTATGCAGCTTCAGCTTCAGACTTGAGTCGTTCACCCTTCTCGATCGCTTGTTCAATGGTACCGACCAAGTGGAATGCGTTCTCCGGAAGGTGATCCAGCTCGCCATCAAGAATCATATTGAATCCCTTGATGGTGTCTTCAATCTTCACATACTCCCCTTCCTGTCCGGTAAACTGCTCGGCCACAAAGAACGGTTGGGAGAGGAATCGCTGTACCCGTCGGGCTCGGGATACGACCAATTTGTCTTCGTCAGAGAGTTCATCCATTCCGAGAATGGCGATGATATCCTGAAGATCCTTGTATTTCTGAAGAATCCCGGTCACGTTTTGAGCACAAGCATAGTGCTCTTTGCCAAGCACTTTCGGATCCAGAATTCGGGATGTGGAGTCGAGCGGATCTACCGCCGGGTAGATACCGATCTGGGTAAGTGCACGACTCAGAACCGTGGTCGCGTCCAAGTGGGAGAACGTTGTCGCCGGAGCCGGATCGGTCAAGTCATCGGCAGGTACGTAGATCGCCTGTACCGAGGTAATGGACCCGTTTTTGGTCGATGTAATGCGCTCTTGCAGGTTCCCCATCTCGGTTGCCAGAGTTGGCTGGTATCCTACAGCCGACGGCATTCGACCCAACAGTGCCGATACTTCGGATCCGGCCTGGGTAAATCGGAAAATGTTGTCGATAAAGAGCAGAATGTCCCGGGAGACTTCGTCACGGAAATACTCTGCAACCGTCAGTCCGGAAAGAGCTACCCGCATTCGGGCTCCCGGTGGTTCATTCATCTGACCGAAAACCAGCGTCGCCTGTGATTCTTTCAGTTTCTCGAAGTCCACTTTGGAGAGGTCCCATTCGCCCTCTTCCATCGTCTTGATAAATTCATCACCATACTTGATAACACCGGATTCGAGAAACTCGCGAAGGAGGTCGTTTCCTTCCCGTGTCCGCTCACCCACACCTGCAAAGACCGACAGACCGCCGTGCTGCTTGGCGATGTTGTTGATCAACTCCTGAATCAGTACGGTTTTCCCTACACCCGCGCCCCCGAAGAGTCCAATCTTTCCACCCTTTGCATACGGACAGAGAAGATCAATCACCTTGATTCCCGTCTCGAGCATTTCGGTGGATGTCGTCAGCTCTTCATAACTCGGAGCCGGACGGTGAATCGAGTAGTTGCGATCACCCTTGGGCTGATCCATTCCGTCAATCGCCTCTCCAACCACATTAAACAGTCGTCCACGAATATCTTCGCCAATCGGCATGGAGATCGGTGAACCGGAGTCTATCACCTCCTGTTGCCGAACCAACCCATCCGTCGAGTCCATCGCAATCGTTCGGACTCGATTCTCGCCCAGGTGCTGGGCAACTTCAAGGTAGAGTCGGCTCTGGTCATCCCGGTCAATGTAAAGTGCGTTCAATACCGGGGGGAGGTTGCCTTGTTCAAAGTCGACGTCCACGACCGGACCGATGACTTGTGCTACAGATCCTTTATTCATGAGGTGGCTGTTTGTGATTTGTGTGTTTGATCAGGCGATAGCCTCATTTTTCTGTCAAAAGCTTGAGAGCGCGCAAAATTACCCAATCCATATGAAAAAGAAAAGGGTAGATCCCTATTTCAAAACAGATAATCCGTTTCAAATGCGGCAGCATTATTAGCAAAATGGGAGTGAAACACCTATCTTTCGGGTTCTCTTTTGGCCGCCTGTTTTTTGACACACTGAGGAGTCCAGCGTCCACGTTCACGGGGGGTCAGAGCGAATGAATTCTATCGAACACATAGCGGAGATTGTATTGGAAATGGAGAAGACAGCACGGTCGGCAAGCGTAGAGATTTTGGTTCAGTTCGATACAGAAGGTCAGATCGACTACACACTGACCGACGATCTTGACGGACGTGAGCGCGCGCAGGCACGTGAATACGTGCAGAACATCTTGCGCAAGCGGAGCTATATCGATTTCCTGATTGGTGAGTTCTCCGCCATTGGCCTGGACGAGATGAAACCCCCGCTCAAGAACATTCTCCGAATCGGGCTCTACGACATGATCTTCATGAACTCCACTCCGGAGTACGCGGCCATCAATGAAGCCGTCGAATTGGCAAAGAAAATGCTTGGAGGGAAGTCGGGAGATCTGGTCAATGCCATTCTTCGCAACATTCAGCGAGACCTGGACGATCTTCCCAAGCCGGCATTCGCGGACAGGACCAAACTGGTTGCCACCACCTTCTCCCATCCCGAGTGGCTCGTGGCGCGCTGGACCAAACGCTTTGGTGAGCGGGAAGCCTTCCAGCTCATGCAGGCAAACAATAAAGTCCCTCAATGGTATGTGCGGGTAAACAACCTTCGGACCAAGACGGAAAACTTCAAACTGCGCATGGAGAAATCCGGAATTGAGTTTGAAGAGAGTGAATGGCTTCCCGGCTATTTCAAGGTCTCGTCTGTTCAACCCTTTATCGAAAAAGGCTGGCTCAAAAAAGGTCTCTGCCAGGTCCAGGACATTGCTGCCGGTTTTGCACCCACGATTCTCGATCCCGAATCGGGAGAAACGATTTATGACATCTGTGCGGCACCGGGGACCAAAACCATTATGATTTCTGATCTGATGGATGGTGAGGGGGATATTATCGCTGTCGACAGTCGGGCAGACCGCCTGGAAAAACTGGCCGAGAGTGCTCTGAGCCACAACGCCGAAAACATCAAGATCCGCCGGGCCGACGCACGCGAGATACAACTGAAAGTCACCGACGGCGTACTACTGGATGCACCCTGTACCGGAACCGGTGTTCTTGCCAAACGGGCCGACCTTCGCTGGAAACGGACCGAAGAGGATCTGAACGAGCTGGTCCAGCTTCAGAGTGAACTACTTGAAGAGGCCGCCAACATGGTCAAGAAAGGCGGGAGACTTGTCTATAGTACCTGCTCACTGGAAGAAGAAGAGAACTTCAAACAGATTGAAGCATTCCTGGAGAAGTACGATAATTTCGAGCTGGGCAATCTCTCCGACTACCTTCCGGAAGAAGTGCTGATCGAGGACGGGAAAGCGTATCAGACCTATCCGCACAAACACGGCTGTGACGGTCATTTCGGCGTTCGGCTCGTCCGGGTCAAATAAAACCCGGCAGCCTGACGGCCCCCTCAATGTCGAATGGCCTGCAGGCCTTCATGTTCCTTCTTGAGCCAAAATTGTGATTCTGTGAAGCCGACCGAACTACCCAAGCAGTACGATCCCGCAAGCGTCGAAACCCACTGGTACACCTGGTGGGAATCCAACGGATATTTTCACTCCGAGCCGGACGACCGAGAGTCCTACACCGTGGTGATTCCACCGCCGAATGTGACCGGCGTGCTTCACATGGGTCACATGCTGAACAATACGATCCAGGACGTCTTGGTCCGCCGTGCCCGCATGCAGGGCAAAAACGCCTGTTGGGTAGCTGGAACCGACCACGCCTCGATTGCAACAGAGGCAAAAGTGGTACAACGCCTTCGTGAGCAGGGGATTAAAAAATCAGACCTTACGCGGGACGATTTTCTCAAGCACGCCTGGAAGTGGACCGACGAGCACGGAGGCATTATACTCCAACAGCTTCGCAAATTGGGCGCCTCCTGCGACTGGGAGCGAACACGATTCACCCTTGAAGAGGAGCTCTACGAATCGGTCATCGACTGTTTTATCGAGCTCTACGATCGGGGTCATATCTATCGTGGCCTGCGCATGATCCACTGGGACCCGGTGGCGAAGACGGCCCTCTCCGACGAAGAGGTGATCCACAAAGAGGAACAGTCCAATCTCTATCACATTCGATACCCCATCGAGGATAGTGACGGATTTGTGACCATCGCCACCACCCGACCGGAGACCATCCTGGCAGACACGGCCATCTGTGTTCATCCCGATGACAAACGGTACGCCTCTCTGGTTGGACAGCGGGTTCGTATTCCGCTCACGGATCGAACCGTGCCGGTGATCCGTGACGACTATGTGGATCCGGAATTTGGAACCGGTTGTCTGAAAGTGACTCCGGCTCACGATGTAAATGATTACGAAATCGGCCAACGGCACGATCTCGAAGTGATCGACATGCTGGAAGCTGATGGTACGGTCTCCCCCTCCATTAAGACGTATGCAGGCATGGACCGATTTGACGCCCGCAAGGCGATCGTCAAGGATCTGAAATCCAATGAGTTTCTGGTAAAAACGGAACAGATCGCCAACAAAGTGGGGACGTCCGAACGAACTGGTGCGGTCATTGAACCCCGCCTCTCCCTGCAGTGGTTCTGCCGCATGGAGGAACTGGCCAAGCCGGCTCTCGATAGTGTGGAAAGTGGCGAGATTCGGTTCCATCCAGACAAGTTTGTAAACAGCTACCGTCACTGGATGGAGAACATCCGGGACTGGTGCATCTCCCGTCAACTCTGGTGGGGGCATCGAATTCCGGCCTGGTATTTTGGCCAGGGTAACGAGGAATATGTCATTGCAAAAACTGCCGAAGAGGCGCTGAAGAAGGCGAGAACGAAAAGCGGGAAGGATCTGCAAGCCTCGGATCTGAAACAGGACGAGGATGTTCTTGATACCTGGTTCTCCTCCTGGCTCTGGCCCATTACTGTTTTTGGCGGATTGAAGGATCCGAAAAACAAAGATATCGAGTATTACTACCCGACACAGGATCTGGTTACAGCCCCGGAGATCATGTTCTTCTGGGTTGCCCGCATGATCATGGCCGGATACGCATTTCGTGGCACCCCTCCCTTCCGAAATGTCTACTATCACGGAATCGTCCGTGACGAGAAGCGACGGAAAATGTCCAAGTCACTGGGCAACTCCCCAGACCCGCTTGAGCTCATTGACTCTTACGGAGCCGACGGAACTCGTGTCGGAATGCTCTTCTCCTCTCCGGCCGGCAACGATCTGCTCTTCGACGAGAAGCTTTGCGAACAGGGGAGAAATTTCGCCAACAAGATCTGGAATGCCTTCCGTTTCCTCTCGATGAACAAGCAAGAGGGACAGATCTATCGACCCTCGTTCGAGTCCGACTCCGAGAGTCTGGCAGACCGCTGGATGGAAAGCCGGCTGCAAACCACGCTGGAGGGAATGAACCAGGACTTTGAGCGGTACCGACTCAATGATGCACTCCAGAAGATCTATTCGCTCATTTGGGATGATTACTGCGATTGGTACATCGAAATGATCAAGCCCGACGAAGGCGGAGATAAAATTTCGAAAGAGCGCCTGGAACGAGCCCTGGGAATTTTTGGAGAATTGATGAAACTCCTGCATCCGTTCATGCCCTTCATCACCGAAGAGATTTGGCACAAATTGGGCGACGAACAGCCTGAGAACCCGATATTGGTCTCTTCGTGGCCGGAGGAACACTCCGAACGGAAGAATCCAACGACTGAAGATACGTTTTCCACGCTTCAAGAGATCATTTCTGCGATCCGAAACATTCAGGCGAACATGGGTCTTTCACCCAAGACCCCTTTGACCATTCGGATTCAGGCAGACTCGAATGAGTCCGCCACGGCCCTGACACGTGAGTCCTGGATCATCGAGAAATTGATTGCAACCGAGAGTCTCGAAATTGGTGACACCATCGAGAAGCCCTCAGGTTCGGTCACTGCCGTAATTCGGGGACACGAAATCTACATTCCACTCGAAGGACTTATCGATCTGGAGAAAGAACGAACCAAAATCGAAGCAGACATTGAGAAAACGAAAGGCTTTCTCAACTCTGTACAGCGAAAACTGTCCAACGAGAACTTCGTAAAAAATGCCCCGGACGAGGTTGTTCAGCGCGAGCGAGACAAGGAGAGTGATGCTTCCGATCGACTGGACAAGCTCTCGGAGCTACTTCGGGATTTGAGCTGAGACAGTTTCCACACGACACAATTACCCGATTGTGAATAAAGCTGTCAGGAGCCCGAGCCCCCCTGCCGAAAGCATTAACATCAGGAGTCGCATACTCGACCTTAGCCCCACAAACCAAGCGAACATCAACCCCTTGACCAACGTGTTGGTTACCGCTCCCAGCATAATCCCGAAGACCGCCGTTTCGTGGGAAAGCCCGTCTTGTGACAAGCGAGAAAGCGATAGTGTAATCGCATCCACATCCATGAGCCCCGAAAAAACCGCCAGATAGTAGATCCCCTGATCGCCAAACAGCTCCTCGGTCACTGTACTCAAGAAGAGAATAAGCCCCAGAAAGAGTCCAAACTTGAGCGCAGTAGTCACCTTGAGCGGGTTGGTCAACTTCAGATCCGGATCCCCTTCCGATTCTCGCCGACGACTCTTCCACAGCCAAACTGCTCCTCCGATCACACCGAAAAACATCACCAAGAGAGGAGGTAACAACTTGGGGAGCAAGTCTGCATTTACGATACTCACCTCGACGATAATCCGGATAAACATGATCGAAGAGGCTGCCATGACACCCGCCATGAAAATCATCCATGGTCCTTTCTCCCGAGAGAGATTGGCCATATTGAGCGTCACAGCTGTGGAGGACGCCAATCCGCCAATGAGGGCTGTAACCATGATGCCAATCCGATCTCCGAACTGCTTCATGGCAAAGTAGCCGACAAACGATATTCCGCTAATAAGCACGACCATCCACCAGATCCAGTGTGGATTAATGGCCTCCCATGGTCCATACCCCTGGTTCGGCAGCAAGGGAAGCATGACCACGCTAATGATAAGAAGCTTGATACCAGCGTAAATCTCAACCGTCTCAATGGAGCGAATCCATTGGTGAAGCATGGGTTTGAGTCCCAGAAGAGTAATGACAACAACCGTCGTAGCGACTGCGAAGACTGGATAGCCGGATGCCGCCCAGGCACCGAGGGCAAACGTAAGCATCTGTGTATAGGCGGTCGTGGTTCCGATATCCGGACCGTGAATCGATTCGACGACATAGCCAGCCACGGCCATAACGATGACCGCCAGAAATCCGAGGCCCAAAAGCCACGTCTCGCCCATCTGAATGGAGAGAATGGACCAGACACCGCCAAGAAGCCCGATGAGCGAAAAGGTCCGAATCCCGGCCACACGATCGCCCTCCTCCTCATCCTTGCCGCTCCAGCCGCGTTCGATGCCGATCAAAAGCCCGACCGCCAAGGCAGCTGTCATTCCCACAATGAGTTCTCTCTCTTGCATATGCCCAAGTAACGGAGATTTGTTGCATGGATCCAGAACGATCGCGAAAAGATCGGTTCAACCCGTTCATTCTCTTCGATCAACCTCTTGGCACCGAAAATATTATACCCGGGCTACGCCAGGCCGGCGAAAGATTTAAGCATCGCAATCTCCTCCGGCCATCGCTCCGTGTTGGGCGTCTCCAGGATCATTGGAATCCCGTCGATTCTGTCATCCTGCATCAAGAGCCGGAACGGTGTGTTCCCGATGAGACCGTCCCCGAGCGAATCGTGACGGTCTACCCGACTGCCCAATTCTTTCTTGGAGTCGTTCAGGTGCATCCCGCGCAGCCATTCAAACCCGACGATCTCGCCAAAAGTGTCCAACGTTCCTTTATAGGCCTCTTCGGTCCGAAGATCGTATCCGGCTGCAAATGCGTGCGCCGTATCGATGCAGACACCCACACGCTCCTTCTGCTCAACTCCGTCGATAATCGCCTTCAAATGCTCGAACCGATGACCCATATTGGTCCCCTGCCCTGCGGTATTCTCGATTACGGCCACCACCGACTCGGTTTGATCCAGTGCCCAATTGATTGACGCGGAGATTCGCTCCAAACAAGCCTGCTCGGAGATCTTCTTCAAATGGCTCCCCGGATGAAAGTTGAGCAGGTGAATTCCCAACTGCTCACATCGTTGGAGCTCGTCCAGGAAGGCATCCCGTGACTTTTGAAGTTTCGCCTCTTCCGGATGACCCAGATTGATCAGATAACTGTCATGCGGCATGACCGCTTCCATCGGGTAGCCGAACTCCTCACACCGCGATTTGAATCCGTCGATATTCTCCCGGCTCAGCGGTTTCGCGTTCCATTGTCGTTGATTCTTGGTAAAGAGCGCAAATCCGGTCGCTCCGATCTCCGTGGCATTAACCCGCGAGTTCTCCAAACCCCCAGCC
>JBNJFK010000027.1:3252-16423 GCA_051746765.1 Bacteroidota bacterium | reverse complement strand
CAGTGACCGCAAGGTCGTGCTGGTTCGACTCCAGTCCAGGGCACTATATAAAACAATAAAGCCTTGTAGCTAAGTAAGTTACAGGGCTTTATTGTTTTGTCTTACCAGCTTTTGGGCTGAATGCGGTGGATATGAAGGATCCCGGTTCATGCCGAATCCTAATCCGGTGCCGGGCTCCAGTGGGGTGAGAAATCGCTATCCGGATTCTTCGTCAGATTGGTGAGTGACCCACTTCCGTCGGAATTCGTCAAGTAGATCTCATAATTGCCGTCACGGTCTGTTGTAAATGCGATCGTCTGCCCGTCCGGTGACCAGCAAGGGGAAACATCATCCGCCGTATGGTCGGTCAATCGGACAAGTCCACTTCCGTCGGCATTCATCGTGTAGATCTCCGAATTCTCGTCCCGATGGGAGACGAAGGCGATCTTCGACCCGTCGGGTGACCATGCGGGAGAAAAATCGGAGGCCGGCTCGTCGGTCAGTCGGACAAGCCCGCTTCCGTCGGTATTCATCGTGTAGATCTCCGGATTCTCGTCCCGATAGGAGACGAAGGCGATTTTCGATCCGTCGGGCGACCAGTCCGGTTCGATATCGATCGAATTGTGTTCGGTCAGACGAACGAGCTCGCTGCCGCCGGTATCCATTACGTAGATTTCGTTATTTCCATCTCGGTCGCTGTCAAATACGATTCTTAATCCGTCGGGTGACAAGGCAATATCGTTAATTGACGAGCTGTTTTCGCCGTTTTCTGTGTGGCGGATGAGTTCACTTCCCCTGCCGTTCATTGTGTAGATCTCATCCTGGCCGTCACGGTCTGTGACAAACGCGATCCGGCCTTCCGGGGCGCCGGCGGACGAGTCCTGATCTCCACCACCTGTGGGTCCGTCGCAGCCGAGAAGTAATCCAGAGGCGAATGCAGTTGCCAGGTAGAGAGAAAGCCGCCTATTTATCGTGTCTGCCATGGCTCATCCGGTTGAGCAATCTCCTGACTTGAGAGATGTAACGTGCTTTTCACGGGAGCTTCAATCGGCAGTTGACAAATGTACCTTAGAAGAGCATGTTACTAACAATCATGGTGACGGAATTCTACAAAAACCGTTGAAACAATACAAGTAAACCGCTGTTATCTCCGTAAATTGAACGGCTTTGTTCCGAACGTACGTCATGGAGTCCGTATTCGTTCTGTTTCCACGGTTAAGCTACCTCTCCCTTGCCGCGCGAACCTGAACGCTCCCGGCGCGGACGACCCACATCTTCAGGGCAGCGTAAAACCGGTCGTGCGGGTCGCTCGCCGCCGTAGTTGTAGGCTCAGTCCAGGGCACGAAAATTCCTGCAAGACCTCAACGTGGATCGGCCGCTCTCCGGCATTTCGGAATGTGAAACTGTAGAAAGTCATACTTTTTTTTAATCTTGAGCGTGCGGCGGTCTCTTCATCAGGCCCATATTCTTTTTCCCAGGTGTCATCGCGTCCATTTTTCTGATCCCGGTGGCAATGAATGTGTGGTATGGCCGGACTGCCCATCCGAAAACCTGTAACCCCGGTTCCAATGTGGAGCTTTGTTATCGCCATCGTCCTGTTTCATTCCGTTTCGGTAGAGTATGAAGCTGCTGACAGCACACACGTCCCGGCGCCACCGGCAGGAGCCGTAGCGGAAAATGGGGCTGGCTATCCAGTTCCGGCGCTTCCTTTTGATCCCCATACGTATGTCGTTTACAGAACGGATCAGCCTCTGAACATCGACGGACGAATCGATGAGGAGATTTGGGAAGAGGCGGAGTGGACAGAGAAGTTTGTTGATATCGAAGGCGAGCTGAAGCCGCTGCCCCGGTTCGACACCCGTGTGAAGATGTTGTGGGATGAAGAGTATTTCTATTTCGCCGCCGAACTGGAAGAGCCGCATGTCTGGGCGACGATGACCGAGCGGAATTCACCGGTCATGCATGAAAACAACTTCGAAATATTTATCGACCCGAACGGAAGTACGCACAACTACTGGGAGCTGCAGATCAACGCCCTGGAGACCGTGTGGGATCATTTCCTGCTGAGCCCACGGATGAGGCACCGTTCCAGGAACCTGAAAAACTGGAACATGCTGGATTATCGGGCCGGTGTCCAGATCGACGGGAAGCTGAATGACCCTCGTGGAGAGGATACCGGATGGACGGTGGAGGTGGCCATGCCGTGGGAGGCCCTTCTTGAGATGGCGGACGGGATGCCCGGGTCTGGCGACCAATGGAGGGTGAATTTCTCCCGTGTGCAGTGGAAACGGGATGTGGTGGACGGCGAGTATCGAAAACAAGTTGATCCCGAAACGGGGGAGACGTACCGAGAAGACAATTGGGTCTGGTCTCCGCAAGGACTGGTCAACATGCACTATCCAGAAATGTGGGGATTCGTTCAGTTCTCTGAAGCAGTTGCCGGACAGGCGGAAGAGCCGTTTGTTTGGAACAGGGAGGAGGAGATCAAATGGGCGTTGCGGCAGGTGTTCTACAGACAGCGGGACTACTTTGAAAAGCACGGTCGCTATACCGAAGACGGGGCGGAACTCGGCGTGAACGAGATCACGGTGGAGGGGCTGGATTTCGATCCGGAAATCCGCACCACCCGAACCATGTTTGAAGCCGTATCGGAAAGTTTTGACGGAAATAGGACCTGGCATATCCGACACGACGGGCGGATCTGGAGTCAGTGATTTGTCCGGGCTGGATTCGGGCCGGAACCGGTGGCTTTGGTGTAAGTTCTTCCCCAACCGTAGCGTGCCATGGTTTTATCTTCGTCCGTTCGTCACTCAAACTCATCCTGAACCTGCCGCCTCACTCAAGCCCCGGAACGATCGGCAGTACAATATGACTCGATCGTGAACCACCATGGTGAATGGTCTGGTTGGCAACCCGTACCTCGCTGCTGCTTCCGAGAGGGGCCCCCGTATTGAGATTTCGATTGAACTGCGGGAAGTTGCTGGAGGTCACCGTAACGCGAATTCGGTGACCCGGCTTGAAGACGTTGGCCGTGCCGGTCATTTCGATATCAAATTCATAGACCTGATTGGGAGTGAGCAGATTGATCTCCTCCAGCCCCTCATGAAACTTGGCCCGCAGCATCCCTTCGGCGACCGGAAATGCGGTGCCGTCCGGGTGAACATCGACCAGTTTGACCATCCAGTCGGTATCCCGACCGTCGGTCGCTGCGTGGAGTTTCATTCGCACAGGTCCGGCAATGGTCACCTCCTCGGTCAGAAATTCACTGGTGTAGACGAGCAGATCTTCTCGTCGTTCCAACGGTCGCTGGTCACGTGGCCCGGCAACCGTTGGTACTCCACAACAGTTGTTGCCACCCAGCGTTGGAACGGGGTTGTCCGGATCGTAACGGTAGTGATCCGTGCCGCTCCGGGAGGGACGATCGAATGAAAGAGCCCCATCTCCCCGTACGGAGTTGGCTCCGTTTTCGCTCGAGAGATAGAGGTTTCGATACTCTGTTCCGGGGATTGGATAGTCATCTTCGCCCCGCCACTGGTTTACCCCCATATAGAAGAGCTGTACGGGTTTCTCTTCGTCCACACCGTTCTCGATCCCTTTCAGGTGATGGTCGTAGAATCGAAGTTCCTCCTCGAACTGATCCACATAGGCGTCCGGAGTAAAATCAAAATCTCCAACGCTTTGGGAAGCTCCGTGCCCCCAAGGCCCGATCCGGAGACGGGCTCCGCGTCGTGCTTCCGGAGTCGCTCCTTCGTTTCTCATGCCGATGTAGCCGTTGATCGTGCCCATGACGAAGATGTCGAACCAACCTCCGAAGCTGTAGGCAGGAACCGTCATTTGATCGAAGCGGGCTTCGTCGTTGATCTCTTGCCAGTAGTCGTTGAGCCCTTCATTGTCGACCCAGTCGCGGTGATGGCTCACCTCGTATCCGGCGCTGTGCAGATCCATTTCACGGAGCGGGAGTTCCATGAGGATATTTTCGTACTTCAGCTCCTCCGGAGTATACTCTTCCGTGTGCCAGAACTGAGGAAGCATGATTCGGTTCGGCATGCGCACGACTCCCCACCCGTAGTTGAAGGCAAGCCGGTAAGCCCCTCCCATCGTGATCCAGTTGGCGTAAAGGTTGGTGGATGCCACGGCGGGAAAGATTGCAACCAGCGATGGGGGTGCCTGGGATGCGGTCGCCCACTGGTTGTGTCCCAGATAGCTTCCGCCCTGCATGGCGACGTCTCCGTTGGACCAAGATTGTGACGCTGCCCACTCAATCGAGTCGTACCCATCCTCGGCTTCGTCCCGAAACGGTTCCCATATCCCTTCGCTCTCGTATCGTCCGCGTATATCCATGAAGACAGCGGCATAGCCATTTTGGGCAAATTTGATAAACCGTTCGTGACTGCCGGACCGTTGAACGCCGTAGGGGGTTCGGGAGACGATGGTGGGGTACTCACCCGGTTCAGCCGGCAGGTAGACATCGGCATAGAGGATGGTGCCGTCGCGCATTTCGACCGGTTGATGGCGGAGAATGCGGATCTCGTGCCGCTCTACCGGATCGGTGAGTTCGGCATGGAGAGGCGGGTTCGGGAAAAGGGTCTTTTCGAAGACGGTATTCCCGGAAGCGGTTCCAAATATGCCACTACCAGAAAGGATCCAAAGAAGGGAAAGTAGAAGATTCATGGCGGGAGAGCTAGGTAAGGGTTTACCTGGAAAGGGTATAAAAAGAGGAGATGAAAACAAAATTGATACGGAATGGATGTCGTTTCCTGTCCGTAATCGGTGAAAGTTGGCAGTTGCAGCACTTTTTTTTAAGATGGCGTGAATGAATCTACAAACCCGACATATGGAAAACCATGCGTGAACCTATCCGATTTCTCTCCCTGCTGTTGATTCTCTTCTCACTTCTACTCACGTCACCGGCCACAGCTCAGCAGATGGATCTGCTTCTCAAGGGTGGCCATGTCATGGACCCGAAAAACGGTGTTGACGAGGTTATGGACGTTGGAATAACCGACGGCAAAATATCACACATCGCCACAAACCTTTCTGAATCGGGTGCCGAAAGAGTAGTCGATGTCAGCGGGCACTTGGTGACCCCCGGAATTATTGATCTCCACGGACACCTCTCGCCGATTGCCGATCCACCGGACGGATTCACGTTTCGGGCGGGTGTGACCACCATGATAGATGCCGGTACCTTTGGATGGCGCAACCTCTCAATGGCCAAAGAGCAGGTGGATCGTGCCAATACGCGAATTTTTCTGATTCTCTCGATTACGGGAAACAAAGGTTCGGACGAAGGAGGTCACTCCAGTTCATTGCTGGTCAAGGATTATACGGACTACAATCCTGAGATGACGGCCGCACAGATATTGGACAATGAGGAGTTGATTGTCGGGATCAAGGTCTGGAAGTCACCCGACTTTACCGGAATTGAACGAGCTGTCGAAGCCGGGGAGATTGCCGATGTTCCGGTCATGATCGACTTCGGTCAAAATGAACCGCCTCTCTCTCTTTCCAAACTTCTTCTCGAGACCTTTCGACCGGGCGATATCTATACCCACATGTATGCCTACCACCCGTGGAACCGGGAATCGATCGTGGATGAGAACTACGAGATCAAACCCTATGTGCAGGAGGCTCGGGATCGGGGAATCATTTTTGATGTGGGCCATGGAGGAGGAGCATTCAGCTTTGAGGCGGCTGTTCCGGCCATGGAGCAGGGATTTACACCTGATGTGATCAGTACCGATCTCCATTTGAGCTCCATGAATGGCGGAGCGAAGGATATGGCCAACATGATGTCCAAGTTTCTGGCCATGGGAATGCCACTCATGGACGTGATCGAGGCCTCCACCTGGAAACCTGCACAAGTGATTCAGCGTGAAGAGTATGGCCACCTGTCTGTCGGTGCACCCGCCGATGTGGCCGTATTCAATGTGCGTGAAGGGGATTTCGGTTTTCTGGATGTTCGCAATATCCGGGTTTCGGGAGACCGACAGCTGGAAGCGGAGTTGACTCTTCTGGAAGGTCGTGTCATGTGGGACCGAAATGGACTGGCGGGAACATCTTACGAAGCACCCTGAGTCGAAACAGCTTTATATCAGATTGGCCGGGCTTTTTACAGATCGACCTGTTAATCAACCATTGATGATTGAATAGAGGTGAGAACCATGATTAAATCGACGATAACGCTTGCAACCCTTTTGCTGCTGTTTGTGGTGGCCGTGCCTGCACTACAGGCACAGGAGAGAGGAAATGACAGTTCGCGTGTAAGTCCCAATGCTGCAGTGGAACAGACAATCGGGACGACCCAGGTTCGGGTGACGTACGGCCGACCATCAGTCCGGGGGCGAGAGATCTTTTCTGCCAATGGACTGGTTCCATACGGAGAAGTCTGGAGAGCCGGCGCCAATGAGTCGACCAATATAACGGTCTCGGATCCGGTCTCGATCGCCGGCCAAACTCTACCCGAGGGAACATGGTCCCTCTACACCATTCCCGGTGAGTCCGAGTGGACAGTGATATTGAACCGGAAACTCTCTTGGGGAACGGAGTATGACGAATCGGAAGATCTCTTTCGCGTCACCGTTACACCGGAGCGCACCGACCACCAAGAGCAGTTCCTGATTACTTTCGAAGAGATTTCTGAAGAGGATGCACAGCTCGTTCTGCAATGGGAGGATGTCCGAATTCCGGTCCCGATGACTGTTTCTGGATCTTGACCGATCTCAATCCGTGGTTGTGATCACGACCGCTCCGAACATGCCCCGCTCACCGTAACGTTGCTGGGCGAATCTCGGTGTGAGTACATCGATTTTCTCCACATTGTACATGTTAATCATCGATTCTGCGTAATCATACGATTGACCGACCGGGGTACTGTTGATCACAAAGAGGACATAGTCCGATTGCGCGATCGATTGTGGGCCCCTCAACCGGACATTATACCCGCTGGCCCGAGTCATGATTTGAAGGGACGGGAATTGTCGCAGGTGATCGATTAGGGGGCGATTTGGATCGATTCGAAGTTTGGGGCGAGCTTGATCTGCCATTTTTGCGTGTTCTTCGACCACCTGTTCCATCGTAGTTTCAGCTGCCGGCTCGCTCGACTTGCAACCGCCTGAAAGCAAGAGAGAGAGTAGTACCATAGTAATTGTGAGTTGTGCACTCATGACGAACCTCCTGTGGTTAAACACGATCGGAAAATCGTCCATCCCCGATAGGTTAGATTCGGGGGGGTAAAGTGTCGGGGAGAGGCGATGGTCTACACGATAATTCTACTCAATATTCCTCTCAAAAACAACGGATCGAGCGGTCTGAGCCTTACTTTGTGGTGATCACAACGGCACCGAACATTCCGCGATCGCCATAAATCTGTTGCGCCCTTGAGGGGGGGAGTGCTTCGATCTTCTCTACATTGTCCATCACGATCAACGCTTCGGCGTCATTATAACTGGTTCCGACCGGAGTTCGGTTAATCACGAAGAGAACGTGGTTCTTCTGAGCGATAGATTGAGCTCCCCGCATCTGGACGTCATAGGCTCCACCTCGATTAAAAATTCGAAGAGACGGAAACTGCCGTAGATGGTCGACCAACGTACGATTCGGATCAATGTCGATGCCCGGTCGACTTCGGTCCGAGCTGGACATGTCGGCCATTTTGCAGCTACTTGCAAGGATCGTTAAAACGATCAAAAGAAGTAGAAGGGGGGAGAAAGTTCGTTTCATGACAATCCTCGGTTTCGTCTTGCCGTTCAATCGGTTAACGGTCGTTCCACTCGAGCAGGACAAGATAGCAGGATCGTGCTGTCAAGGAACTTCGAGAGTATGATACAAAGTTTCCGTTCGGAAATCAGAGGATCATGGACAAAATATTGTAAATCTCCCGTAAGGGCACGATGATTTCCAGTTTTCGGTTATAGGGGCGAGAAGTACCATTTACAAATGGAGAATGGGATGAGTCAACTTTGGATCTGGACAACCTTGTGGATGATGATGAGCATGCAACAACCTGACAAGTCACAACATATGGAACAGGCAACGTTGGGCGCAGGCTGTTTTTGGTGCGTTGAGGCAGTCTTCCAGCGCGTACAAGGGGTCGTCGCCGTTGAAGCTGGATATACGGGTGGCGATCTGGAGAACCCGACCTATCAACAGGTTGTGTCGGGCCGAACCGGTCATGCCGAAGTGGCGAGGGTCACCTTTGATCCGGATGAGATCTCGTTCGAAGAGATTCTGGAGGTTTTTTGGCATACGCATAATCCGACGACTCTGAATCGGCAGGGAGCCGATATCGGGACACAGTATCGTTCTGCCGTCTTTTATCATGATGACGAGCAGAAAAGAATTGCCGAGGAGTCATTGGAACGGACCGATGCATCGGATCTTTGGAGCGATCCAATTGTAACGGAAATTACCCCGCTGGATAAGTATTACAAGGCAGAGAACTACCATCAGGACTACTTCAACAACAACCAGAATGCGGGATATTGCCAGGTGGTGATCGCCCCGAAACTGAAAAAGCTCCGGGACGATTTTCCACAACTCTGGCAGGAGTCCGTCGAGTAGTTAAAACTCGATCGACACTTTCAGACTGGCATGGCGACCGGCTTGAGGGTAGAAGTAGTTGAAATGGTCTTCTCCTCCCCCGGCAATCCATCCGAATGTATACCCGTTGGTGACGTAGTTACGATTCAGAATGTTGTTCAACTGGATCTGAACGTCGACGGCCTGTACCCATCCTTCCGGTTGCAGGCGCCAGCCTCCGCTCACGTGCTGAACCATGTAGGGATCGATGGAACGGCTGAGCGTGTTCGTATTGTCCAGGTACTGGCGTGAGACAGCTTCCAACTGCCAACGAGTCCACCACGGACCCTGCTCAAGGGTCAGTCCGGTTGAACCGATCCAGTCGGGAGAGAACGCGATTCGGGTATCTTCGTAGACCGTCGCATCCTGTCCTCCCTGATCGAAATTGTCCAGGTAGCGTTGATATTCGGGTATGCGGTTTCGACTCCAGGTGACCGACCCGTCCCAACGTAACGAGCGTGTCAGTCGAGCTTGGCCGTGAAGTTCGATTCCGGCACGATAGCTTTTTTCGACATTCTCCCGAACGTAGGCACCGACGTCGTTTACTGCTCCGGTCAGAATGAGTTGATCCCGATAATCCATCCAGTAGAGGTTCAACCCGTATCGGAAGAGGCTGGCCCGGTGTTCGTAGCCGAGCTCGTAGTCGAAGACTCTTTCCGGGGATGGGCGGCTCTCCGGACTCGACTCCACATAGTCGCGGCGACCCGGTTCACGGCTGCCGAGGCTCAATGATGCGAACGCTCGCCGTTCGTCGTCGATCTGCCAGGTGATACCCGCTTTCGGATTGAAAAAGTGTAGGTCCACCTGCTGCTCGACATCCCGGACCTCTTGTCCACCCTGAACCTCTTCGACCCGGAGTCCGACAAAATTGTAGGTTACGCGTCGTCCCTGCAAGTCCAGAAAGGTTGTCAGGTCCGGCGTTACATACGCGGTCCATTTGGCGTAGAGGTTGCCGTCGGTCTTGAATCCGTTGTTGTTGTAGTAGTGGTCACCGAGTTCGCTTTCACCTGCATATCGGGCCCAAATCACCTCGCCGAAGTGATCTCCATCATACTCGTTATAACCACCACCGACTTGCAAATCCCAAGAGTTGCGGGACCACTGGCTCGAGAGGATCACTCCGTAGAAGTGGTTGTCCAGCCATCGCTGTCGAACCAGATCACTCTCTTCGATCGTCTCGTTTCCGATCTGAATCGGGTCAATTCCGTAGGTAGCCAGATCGTCTCCGGTTCGATACTCCTCGTAATAGCCCCGACCCCGGGTGTAGTGCAACGAGCTGTTCAGGATCCAGTTCTCCCGGGCCTGCCAGCTATAGTGCAGGTGGTAGTGGTCCTGTTGGTAGTTGTCGGTCTGATTTTCATACGTGAACTCATTGAATCGCCGGTTGCCCAGATTCTCCCGTAGGTGGCTTGCATCTCCGCCCAGATTGGTGATGTACCGTTCCAGTTCGGAGGCATCATTCTCGAGAATCGGTTCCGGTACGCCGTTCCACGCTTGGTACGTCTTCTCCATACCGGTCATGACATCCATTCGAAGTCGTCCGCGCTCACCGGTCCGGCTGGCGGAGAGGTGGAGCGATTTCAGATCGGAGAACCCGCGGTCGATATATCCGTCCGATTCGATTTTGGAGAGACGGGTCTGCAGATTCCATCCATCTCCAATAGTGCCGGTTCCGGCACCCAGATTGAGCTTCCGGGTGTTGAATGATCCAAGTACCGAACTTGTCTGGATGTGTGGTTCGGATTCCAGTTCACCGGTCTGGATACTCATGGTCGCTCCGAATGCGCCGGCTCCGTGGGTCGATGTTCCGACTCCCCGTTGAACCTGTATACTCTCTACGCTTGAAGAGAGATCCGGCATGTTGACCCAGAAGACATTCTGGGACTCGCCGTCATTGACCGGAATACCGTTCAGGGTGACATTGATCCGGCTCTGATCCACTCCGCGCACCCGGAGGCTGGTATATCCGACACCGGCTCCGGCGTCGGATGTGGTAACGACCGACGGTGTGCTTCGAAGCAGATAGGGCAGGTCTTGTGCCTGTTCGATCCGCTCAATCTCCTCGCTCTGAACGGTGGTGTAGGCGATCGGAGAGGACTCATCGGCACGAACGCCCCGGACAAGAAGTTCGTCACCGAGTATTGTCGAGGCCCGGAGGCGGATTCGAAGCGGATCTTCGCCGGGTCTCGCCTGTAGGGTCACCGATTGATATCCGAGATACTGTACGGTAATCTCGAGAGGATCGGGTGTAGAGACGTTCAGAACGAATCGCCCCTCCTCGTCGGTGACCGTTCCGCTGCCGGTAGTGGCGTCTACAGGCTGAACGGTCGCTCCAACGAGCGGTTCAGTTGTGTTGGCGTCCTGGACAACGCCTTCGATCTGTTGGGCCCGGACCGCGAAGGCCGGGAGCAGGAGTACGAGCAGAAACAGCCCGTACCTTTTGAATCGTCGTGTTCGACGGGTAGTGGGTTTCATATGGAACCTCCAACTTGCTTATCAGACGTCTCCATGTCTGGATTGTCTGGTGCTGATTGTGGGGCCGGCTTAACCGGATCCCCGGATAAGAAGTGGAGGAGGTAGACTTGCGTTACTGAAACTGCTATTCAGGAATGGCATTTCAGGTTTCCCTTCGCCGGTATTACCCGGATCAGGTATTAGGGTATGATCTCAGCCCGCTTTGGCAAGCACCCCCAACCTTCGGTTGATGATGTGCCAAAGATAGAGCTCTGAGACGACCGGATCAATGAACCCGTCGGGGAAAAGTGGTATCCTTGATATATCGACGACCGAAGGAACCGGGAATGCGAATTCAAACAAATAAAAGAAGCCATGAGCCAGAAGCAGAATGTGATCGATGTGTTGCGAGAGATTCATCTCATGATGCAATTGGCAGGGGAGAACCGGTTTCGTGCCATTGCGTTTGACCGCGCGGCGCGAACTCTGGAGTCGATGAGTGAGCCGTTTGACGAGTTGGTTCGCGAGAACCGGTTGACCGATTTGAAAGGGATCGGAAAATCAATTGCAGAGGATATCCATCAATTTCTGGAGAGTGGTGAAATTCCAGTCCTGAAGGACCTTCGCAACCGGGTTCCGGAGAGCCTGATGGAGTGGCTCGATATTTCAGGGCTGGGCCCGAAGAACATCGTCAAGATTCATCGGGAATTGGAGATTGCCGAACTGGAGGAACTGCTGGAAGCGTGTCGGGACGGGAGGGTCGCCTCGCTTGCAGGATTGGGTAAGAAATCGGCGGACCGGATCGCCGATTCGATCGAATGGCTCAAGCAGAACCGATCACGTACGCACCTGTCGGAGGCGACCGTGTTGGCTGAACCATTTTTGGACGCACTCTCCCGACTAGAAGCGGTTGAACGGTCAGATGTGGCGGGGTCATTGCGTCGGAGACGGGAGACAATCGGTGACATCGACCTCCTGGTGGCGGCTGACCCGAATCGGGCCGGAGCGATTATCGAGAAATTTGCCGGTCTGGATGTGGTCGTAGACGAGCTTGGTCGTGGAGAGACAAAGTGTTCGGTTCGCGTGGAGTCGGGCCGTCAGGTCGATTTGAGGGTCGTAACCCGGGAACAGTGGCCGTCTGCACTTCTCTACTTTACTGGTAGCAAGGAGCACAATGTGATGCTGCGGGGCCGAGCACGAAGACGGGGACTGGTGCTCAATGAGTACGGTCTTTTTCATCAGAATGATGAGGGGAAGGCCGATCGAGACCGTCCGGTGATTGTCGAGTCCGAGGAGGAGATTTACCAAGCCCTGGATCTGCATCCGGTTCCACCCGAGTTGCGGGAGGGGATGAATGAAGAGCAAGTATTTGAAGAGGGGAGTGGACCGGCCTTGATTCGCGAGAACGAGATACGGGGCGTCGTTCACGCCCACTCCACCTGGAGTGACGGAAAAGCAAGTGTGGAGGAGATGGCACGGGCAGCCATGGATCGCGGGTATCGATATCTGGTGATGAGTGACCATTCGAAAACGGCAGCCTACGCCGGAGGACTCACTGAAATAGAGGTGATGCGGCAGTGGGAAGAGATCGACCGAGTCAACGATCGTCTTCGGACAGAAGGAGAGACCTTCGAAGTCTTCAAGGGTATTGAATCGGATATCCTGGCAGATGGCTCTCTTGATTATGATGACAATCTGCTGGACGGCTTTGATCTGGTGATCGCGAGCGTCCACTCGGGGCTCGAGATGGACCGGTCAAAGATGATGGAGCGTTTCAAACGGGCAATCGATCATCCGGCAACACGCATTATTGGACATCCAACGGGCCGGCTTCTGCTTCGGCGTGAGGAGAGCAAGCTGGAAATGGAAGAACTTGTCACGTACGCCGCAAAGCGGGGAGTCGTCATTGAGATCAATGCCAATCCGTGGCGACTCGATCTGGACTGGCGGTGGGGGACTCATGCAAGGAAGGCGGGCCTGCTCACGTCCATCAATCCGGATGCTCACACGACCGGCGGGATCGATCACATCCGGTGGGGAGTGTCCATCGCCCGGAAAGGGTGGTTTACTCCGGATCGGGTGATTAACAGTTGGTCATTGGATCGGTTTCGCGAGTGGGTTCGCTCTTCGCGAAACGGTTGAAAGGCATCTGTGGAAC